>NZ_OY762267.1:1502500-1803000 GCF_963665245.1 uncultured Paludibaculum sp. | reverse complement strand
CACCGCGCCCAAACTACTCACCGTCCACCACAACGGCAAGATCCTCGACGTCGTCGCCCAGGTCACCAAACAGGGCTTCGTCTGGGTCTTCAACCGCGTCACCGGCGAACCGCTCTGGCCCATCGAGGAGCGCCCCGTTCCCCAGACCGACATGACCGGCGAGACCACCTGGCCCACCCAGCCCTTCCCCACCAAGCCGCCGCCCTTCTCGCGCCAGAAGTTCACCGTCGACGACCTCAGCCCCTACCTAACACCCGAGGACCGCGCGAAGTTCAAGGATGAGATCCTCAGCGCTCGCAACGAAGGTCTCTTCACCCCGCCCGGCAAGCGCAACACCATCCAGATGCCCGGCAACAACGGTGGAGCCAACTGGAGCGGAGCCGCGGTGAACCCCTCGCAGGGCCTCCTCTACGTGGTCTCCAAGGACCTCCCCGCCATGCTCAAACTCGAGCCCAAGGGCGAGCCCCGCAAAGCCCCCAACCCCGAAGCCGACATGGTCCGCTACTACAGCGGATTCGGCTTCATGCTCGACAGCCAGGGCCTCTCGCCCATCAAACCGCCATGGTCCTCGCTGACCGCCTACGACCTGAACGAAGGCACCATCAAATGGAAGATCCCGCTGGGCGAGGTGCCGGAACTGGCGGCCAAGGGCATCCACGACACCGGCTCGCACTACCCCAAGGTAGGCCCGGTAGTGACCGCCGGAGGCCTGATCTTCGCGGGTACGCGGGACCGCAAGGTCCATGCCCTTGACGTGGACAACGGCAAGGTCCTTTGGGAAGCCGAAGTCGGAGCCGCGCTGGAAGGCATGGCCGCTGTTTACGAAGCGGAAGGCCGGGAGTACGTAGTCTTCTGTGCGGCCGCCCAGGAAGGCCTAACCCCGGGCACCCAGAAACCCATCCAAGGCAGCTACGTCGCCTTCGCCTTACCCAAGTAGACCCCGCCCCTCCGCGCTGCGAACCGCGAATGGCAATGAGCGGGCCCCCGTGCTGGTAGCACCCCGTTCGGATAGCCCGCAACGAACCACAAGCGTCAGCGAGTGGTCTCCGCCCGCAGTGTCGTCAATCCACGAGGAAGCCGTCCGCCCGGCCGTCGCCCCCTAAAACCGCTCCCGGCTCTCCAGATTTGCCTCGATCTCCTTCCGCGTCCGCCAGGCCGTCCGCAGTTCCTGTCGCGCCAGGTAGGGCAGTTGGTCGGTCTGGTGCTTGCTCCCCGGTTGCGACGAGTTGCCATACGACATCAGCACCTTGGCATGGGCCGTCGGTTTCGTAAACTCCACGGCCGCGACGTAGGTCTCCCCATGCACCTGCGAGCGCGTCTTTCCGTGTAGGGGCCCAAACGTAATCACCCGGAAGATCCCGAGATTCCCGAAGCCTCCATTGGCCGGCTGATCCACCCCGGCCCACTGGATCCGCATCACCTGGCCCCACGGCACGTCGAGCGCACCGAAGTTCTTCAGAGTCTCCGCCGCGGCCTCGTCCAGCTGCGCGGCGGCCTTCTTCGGGTCCTTCAACCCCGAAGGCGTGATCAACGGCGATTTCAGATCGTACGGCAGGGCAAAGCCTGCCTGCGACCCCATGGCCGGCCCCATGAATCGCGTAGCCCAGGCATGGAAGAGGACGGCTCCGCGGCTCTCCGGCTGCGTGGCCCGGTCCCACTTCTCCAGCACGGCGGCGGCTTGCTTGGCGCGCTCCGTGCCGTACTGCTCCACGGCCGCGAGCAGATCAGGCAGGATCCGGTCGGCCAGTTCGGCATGCGTTGAGTGCTTGGCCTCGAGGAACTTCTCGAACGTGAACCGGGGTTCCTCGCTCAGCATATGGAGCGAGCGCTCGGCCCGGAAGCTGGTGTTTCTGGGCGCCGTATAGGCCGGGTATCTGGCGGGGTCGAGCGAATCGGGCCAGGCCGCGTTCCACGGCGGATCGTTCGTATTGTGGACGTAGCCGGAGGGCGGGTCGATCACCTTGGGCAGCTCTTCGTAGGAGTGGTATGAGGTCCACAACGTCTCCGAGGTATCGCCGGGAACGACGCCGGCCCAGTAGCGCAGATCTCCCGTCGAGCGTTTGGGCAGCAGGCCGTTGAACAGGTATTCGATGTGGCCGTCGCGGTCGGCGTAGAGGATGTTGAACGTAGGCACCTGCAGGCGCTTGAGGGCCTTCTCATATTCGGCGAAGTTGTGCGCCGTGGCCATCTGCCAGTACTGCTCCAGCAGGAACGGGCGGTCCAGCCCGGCGACGCGCAGGGCCACCGGACCGGCCGGATCCTGCCGGATCACGGGGCCGTGAACCGTGCTGGTGATCGTCAGCGTCTCGGTCCGGAAGGTTCCATCGGCCTGGCGGACCTTGAGCGCATGGGTGCTCTTCTGGAACGGCTTCACCTGGCCATCGAACAGATAGCCGTCGCCCTGGGCCTTGATGGCATAAAGGTCCACGGCGTCAATCGAGTTGACGGTCTGGTTGAAGCCGACGTAGTCGCTGAACATGAAGCGGAGCACGGGGAAGCCTACCTGGCTCGCTCCGTAGAGGTCGATGCCCGGCGCCGTGAGGTGGATCTCGTAGTAGGTGCTCCAGTCGCCCCACGGCAGGTGCGGATTGCCCAGCAGCAGGGCATGGCCGGCGGCGGTGTGCTTTGGGGCGATGGCCCAGCCGTTGGAGCCGACGGCTTCCGGAGTGTCGAGGAAGTTGGCGGCTGTCTCCTGCGGGGTGATGGCCTGCGCGAGGCGCGGCGAGCCCATATAGGTGAAGTGGACGATGCGATGGACGTGTTCCAGCGGGTCGAGCGCCGTCACCGGCAGCACGCGCTTCGCCTCGGCCGAGAGCGCCTCGGGATGGCGCGCGGCGTAGTCGTTGATGCCCTTGGCGAAGGCTTCCAGATACGCGCGGAACTGTGGGGTCTGCTGCGCCAGCCATTGGGCGGAGCGCTGCGGCACACTGTTCGTCCACACCCAGCGGTCATTGGCGAGGCCCGCGGGTCCGAAGTACTCGGCGGCCCGTCCACGCGATTCGCCATAGAGTTTGAGCAGCAGATTGCCATGGCTTTGGGCCTGGGCGTAGCCGTAGCAGTAGAAGAGATCGGCCGTGTTCCTGGCGTACACGTGGGCAACCCCGAAGCGGTCCCACAGGATTTCCGTGCCCTTCGCCGGAGAGGCGGCCCAGGCGGAGAGAGCAGTGCACAGGCCGAGGAGAGCGGCGCGCCATTGCATTGAGGGGAGGACTCCTTCGTGGACGGCAAGGACGGTGCCGGTCTGGCGACGGAGCCACGATCCAGGATAACCCGGGTCTAGCCGCGCGCAGCGGTTCAGCCGATAGATAGAACGGTGTTCTCCCTTCTAGCCTTCCTGCTTCTGGCCAGTGATCCGGTGGTGCACGCCGGTGGGGCGGTGCTGCGCTCGGCCTGCTCGACCGATGCCGATCCCGTGGCACGGCTGCCCGAAGGCGCGGCCGTCCAGGTTCGGTTCTCCATCTCGGGCGACGCGGGCACCTGTTATAAGGTGACGTCCGGCGGGCAGACGGGCTACGTGCTGGCGAGCGATCTGGAAGGGTTGGAGTCCTACCGGGCCGGCCTGCGGACGGCTTCGGAGATCGAGTTGCCCAAGATGCTGCGGGCCGAGACCGCGCGGCTGAAGGAGCAGGCGGCCGAGCGGCCGGATGCCGGAGAGGTGCTGGCGCTCATCGAGGCGAACCAGCCCCGGCTGGCATTGGAAAAGATGGAGAACACGCTGAAGCGGGAGGGCCGCAAGGATCCTCTCACGCTGGCGCTGGCAGGCTTGGCGGCCTACCGCAGCGACGAGCCGCGGATCGCTCTCGACTACTGGTCGGAGTCGCAGGCGCTGGCTCCAAACCCTTCAGTCGAGGCGCTGATGGAGAAGGCCCGAACCGAGCTGACGGCCGACACCAGCCGCAACAAGCTGCGGGGCTACCGCTTTGTTCTGCGCTACAACAGCGATGAGATCTCCGAGAGCACGGCGGCCGAGGTGTTGGCGGCGGCGAACGACGAGTACACCCGGCTGGACGCCGCGCTGGGCTGCGAGCTGAAGGAACAGATCCCGCTGGTGCTGCAGAACCTACAGGCCTACCGGGCCACGACTGGCGCCGAGGAGTGGAGCGGCGGGCAGTTCGATGGGCGGATCCGCGTGGTGCTGTTCCGGCAAGCGTTTCAGCGCGAGGCCCGCCAGGCGGTCACGCACGAACTGGTCCATGCGTGTCTGGCGGCGCACGGACGGTTCCCTCACTGGTTCCACGAAGGGATGGCCATGCGTTGGTCGGGCGAAAATCCAGGCGCGGCGGATGTGGCCGCGGTGGAAGGATTGCGGGCGCCGCCGGTGCTGGGCGCGTCGTCCGAACAGGCGCGCGTCTTCTACACGTGGTCGTGGGTCGCGGTCGACCGGCTCTACCGCCGGCTGGGCGATCAGGCCGTGCGGGCGCTGCTGCGCAATCCGAATTCCGTCACGGCGTCGCTGGGCAACTGATATACTGCCCGCTTTGTGACTTCCAACGCCAAGCGCACCCCATCCCACTGGCCCATGCTCCTGTTGCTGGCCGTGTCCGTGTTGATCAACTACATGGACCGGGGCAATCTGGGCATCGCCGCTCCGCAGTTGACCAAGGAGCTCGGGCTGCACGACACGCAGATGGGGTTCCTGCTGGCCGCGTTCTTCTGGACCTACGCGCTGTTCCAGATTGTGGCCGGATGGTTGGTGGATCGATATGACGTGGCGCGGGTGTATGCCCTGGGGTTCCTCATCTGGTCGGCGGCCACGCTGGCGATGGGCATGGTGACAGGCTTTGCCGCGCTGGTGGCTTTCCGGCTGTTGCTTGGCATTGGCGAGTCGGTGGCCTATCCGGCGTACTCGAAGATCCTGTCGAAGGGCTTCAAGGAGGAAGAACGCGGGCTGGCCAATGGGATCATCGATGCGGCCACCAAGTTCGGTCCAGCGGTAGGTGTGTTATTGGGCGGGTGGATGATCGGCGCATACGGTTGGCGCTGGTTCTTCATCCTGACTGGCGGATTGAGTCTCGCCTGGCTGGTGCCGTGGATCTACTATTCGCCGCGCGACACCACTGCGGGTCAGCAGAAGCAGGAAGGACCAGGCTGGTTGGAACTGCTGGTGGACCGCTCCGCCTGGGCGACCTTCATCGGGCTCTTCTGCTTCAACTACAACTGGTATCTGCTGCTGACGTGGCTGCCGTCGTTCCTCATCCGCGAGCGCCACTTCACCATGGGCATGATGTCCATCTACAACGCCTTCCCTCTTTGTGTGACGGCGGTGTGCACCATTACGGCGGGCTGGATCTCCGACCGCATGATCGCCAGGGGCGCCGAAGTCGTGCCGCTGCGGCGCAACTTCATGATCGCCGGCCTTCTGCTGACGGCCATCATGCTGCCGTTTGCGACCGTGCCATCGCACATCCTGTCGATGACGTTCCTGGTTCTCGCCTTCTGCGGCCTGGGCTTGTACACGTCGAACTGCTGGGCTCTGTCGCAGAATCTGGCGGGCGCCGGCGCGTCGGGCAAATGGACGGGATTGCAGAACGCGGTTGGGAATTTGGGCGGCGTGGTGGCGCCGGTGGTCACCGGTTATCTCGTCGAACGCACGGGCACCTTTCTAGCCGCGTTTCTCACGTCGTCAGGCGTACTGCTGGCCGGCGTGGTCATCTACATGTTCATGCTGCAGGTGCCGCGCAAGGCGGACTAGGTCTCGTACTCCTCACTGATGAACGTCATGTCGAAGGCATGCTTGCACGCCGAAGACTTAGGTTTCGTACTCTTCACTGATGAACGTCATGTCGAAGGCATGCTTGCGCGCCGAAGACTTAGGTTTCGTACTCTTCGCTGATGAAGGTCATGTCGAAGGCGTGAGCCAACACGTCATAGGTCAGCTTGTAGGGTTTGCGTTCGAAGCGGATGAGGTCGATGGCGTGCGTGATCACGTCGCGCGGTTGGCACCGCCGGAACCGCTTGCCGGAGCGCATGTACTTCTTGTCGATGTACTCCTCGATCGTTGGGTCATCGCAGGGGATCTTCTGGCTCTCACAGTAGCGCTTGAAGATCTTGATGAACTCCACCACCTCCGGTGAGCGCACGAACATCTTGTACTGGATCCGGCGCAGAAACGCCTCGTCGCCGAGTTGTTCCGGCCGCAGGTTGGTCGAGAAGACGAGAAAGCACTCGAAGGGGACCTGCGCCTTGCCGCCGGTGCGGAAGGTGAGGTAGTCGATGCGACGCTCCATGGGTACGATCCAGCGGTTGAGCACTTCGGCCGGGGTGACCTTCTGGCGGCCAAAGTCGTCGATGAGGTAGATGCCGTTGTTGGCCTTGAGCTGGAACGGCGCATCGTAGATTTTGGACGCGGGGTTGAAGCTGAGGTCGAGCATGTCCAGCGCGAGTTCGCCGCCCGACGTAATGAAGGGCCGTTTGCAGCGGAACCAGCGGCCGTCAAAGTCCAGATCGCGATGGAAGGCGCTGATCTCGAGTTGATCCTCATCCAGACGGTGGTGATAGTTGGGGTCGAAGAGCTGGATGATCTGCCCCTGGTACTCGATCGCGAAGGGGACGTAGATAGGTTCCGACTCGATGTTGAATAGGCCCTCGGCGAGATACGTTTTGCCGTTGCCGGGCTGACCATAGATGAGAAACGACTTCCCGGCATTGACGGCCGGGCCCAGGTGGCTCATGGTCGCTTCGTTGACCACCATGTGCTTGAAGGCGTTGACGAGCATCTCCTTCGACAGCCAGTCTGAGCGGTTGCGCTGCATCTTCACGCCGACGGTGTATTGTTCCAGTGGGACCGGGATGCGGCCGACATAGGAATTGGACTCGATGTATTCCCGGGTAAGCTCCCGGCCGGCCTCGGTGAGGGCAAACGTCGAGCTGATATCGCCGATGCCGAGACTGCTCTTCGCCATCAGCAGATGCTGGCGCTTCATCAACTCGATTAGGGGTGCGATCACGCTGAAGTTGAGCCCCATGGAACTGGCCAGCAGCCGGCCCGAAGAATCCCCCCGAAAATAGAGGGTCTTCAGAACCATCTGCTCCACCATGGACTGCGACAGCCCGAGATCGTCCAAAGTCTCGGGCACCGGCGGCACGAATACAATCTTCTCTTCCGCGTCAGCGGCAATGGGCAGTACGGAATCAACACTCACCCCTGTCCTATCGGCGGGATCAGGGGAGGCCTTCAGAGTGGTCTTCGGCCCATTTTTGCCGATTATCCGAAAACCTTACCCAATAATCATTCGCCGGTGATGGAAAGGCCCAGGTGGCGGTCGGCCAGCAGAATGGGAATGCGGCGAAGGGCAAGAAGACCGAGAACGGCCAGAATTGGTCCCGCCGTGAAGAGCACCATGGGCAACTGCTCGCCTGTCAGCAATTTAGCGGTGGACGTTCGCCAAGCGGCTGGCAGGAAGCGGGGCACGATCAGCATCAATAGGACGACGAAAAAGAAGCCCATGCGCATCAGGTCCCGGGCGGCCTTGGCGGTGAACACCTGGACGGCGACCAGGGCAGCCAGACAGGAACTGAGCCAGGAGACGCAGACGGTGAACAGGGCGAGGGCGACGATGACGCCCGCGGGTGGCAGAACCAGCCGCTCGCGGAACGAGGCAAGGGCGGCAAATGAGGTCCCGAGGATTAGCACCCAGCAGAGCCAGCCATAGAGCGCACCGCCGAGAGTGATGCTCCGGATAGCGCCCATCTCGCCCTGGCCAACCACGCCCTGGGCGGTGAAGTTCGAGGCGAAGAGAATGGCAATCGCCGTGTAAGGCAGGATGATGGCTGGGTCGAGGAAGAGGAATCCGAACTTCCACGGAATCAGCGTGCCGGCCGCCGCCAGACCGGCCAGCATCAACAGTCCGCGAACACCGCCAACCAGTTGCCACAGCATCGATTCGATTCTACCTGGACAAGGCCCGGAATGGGACGGTAACAGGCTGTTAGCGGATGCCCTCGGCCATCAGACAACTTTTGAGATTTCTTGAGGTCCGATTGGAGGACCGCGGGTGGGGGCGGAATCTATAATCGGACTCGTCTGGAGCTGAGCGGACGGCCCGGCACTCGCCCCCTCCTCGGTCGCCTCGTTTTGGGCGCTGGCGGGGGATTCCCGGAGTCCGCATTCCACAGCGTTGAAGGAGACGGGATTCGTGCGGATTGTTACTCTATTTGTCTGTTTGAGGCTGCTGCTGCCCGCGGCAACCGACGGGGCCGGCGCTCCGCGGAAGCCGATGCGGCTCTGTGCCGAGATTCTGTCCTACTCGCTCGAGCAACCCGCCCACGAAGAGTTCGTGGCGACCCTCGAGAAGAAGATCAAAGAGTACGGGATCGGCGAGGTGATGATCCACGGTTTCACACCGGATCAATGGGTGACGAACGACGGATTCCCGAAGGTTCGGCGCGTGGTGGATGCGGAGCGGGTAGCGAAATACCGGCGGCAACTGCAGCGCTTCAAGCGCCTGGGCGTGAAAGTAACATTGAGCGGGCCCGGGCCGAACCCGCCGCAGGGTTTCTTCGAGGCTTACCCGGAGGCTCGGCGGATTGCTTCAGGCGAGTTTCAGCGGTACCTGCGCAGTACGACGGCGGAACTGTTCCGGCAGTTGCCCGAGGCGGACTGCTTCGAGATCTATCTATGGGAGACGCCGTTCGTAAACGACGTCGACTTCTTCTCCGGAATGTACTGGGAGAAGACCAACCTGGACGCCTTTGCCTCGATCACGCCGCACTACAGCCGGGCGGACTTCCTCGCCGAAATGCTGACGGCTTATGCTCAAGGAGCCCAGGACTCGCAACGCCAGTTCATGTTCCTGACGTTCAGCCACGTGCCGTGGCAGGAGAAGTTGATCATCGAGGCGCTGCGGCAGATGGGTGGCGACGTGCCGATTCTGCTTGACCACAAGGTACAGCCGGGGGACTGGACACCGCAGCGTCCGGCCAACAACGTGATGTTGAACGTGACGGACCGACCGGCGATGCTGCTCTACGATGGGACGGGGGAATACTGGGGGCAGTCGCTGATGCCGTACTGTTATCCCGAAGAGATCCAGCAGAGGCTGCAGCACGCACTTCGGAACAACCGAAGCATCGACTCCCTGGGCATGCGTGTGCACTGGGTGAACGGAACCACGGTCTTCGGCAACTACAACGAGGTGAACTTCTTTGCGCTGTCGCGGTTGGCGCGAGACCCGGAGATGCCCATCGAGCGGATCTGGTCGGAGTGGGCGGAGGCGCGCTTTGGAGCCGCGGCAGCGCCCAAGGTGATCTCGGCCCTGCAGCGTACCAACGAGATCGCGAACCGCTTCTATTACCTGGACGGAATCTGGGTTCAGAATCACAGTGCCCTGGCGGATCTGCCCTATCTCGAGAGCCACTTTGTGCAGTTTGCCAGGAGCATGTTGCTGTGGAATCCGGCCGACTTCCGAGCAGCGGCCCGGATCCGGGAGGTGACCGAGGATCCGCGGGAGCACACGGTGGAGTGGGTGAAGGCGGATCGACTGGAGGCATTGCGATTGAACGCGCTGTCGCTGGATGATGTTGAGGCGGTGCGCGGCAGTCTGGCTAAGGGAGAGTACGAGAAACTGAGCGGCCAGTTGCGGCTGCAGCGTCGGTTCATCGAGGTGGCGATCCCGCACATGGAGGCGTTTCTGCGATACAGGATCCAGAAACAGCGGCCGAGCGCAGAAAATGCGCGGCGGTTCGAGGCTTCGCTGGCGGAACTGGAAGCGCAGGCGACGGCGGTGGAGCGCGAGTACGGTGAGAAGGTGGTGATTCTGAAGGCGGCCATGATCCGCACGTACGTCAAACAGATCCGCGCGGCTTTCCCTCGGTCGTAGCGCCGACTACCTGACGGCGTCTATGAGCATGATGTCGCTGCCGGATGTATCCAGCTGAGAAGTAAGTAGATAGCGACGGTCCGGCGAGATGGAATAGGAATAGGCGCCCATTAGGAAGCCGGGTTTCTCGTGATGCGCGATGGTGGTGGTGCGGCGCGTGTTGAAGTCGTAGAAGTTGATGGGTGGCGGCGGGGGGACTCCGGGCGTGCCTCCGCCCAGGAAGTAGATCCCCTTCTCGACCACGGCCCAGAAGCCCCAATATTCGGCCTGCACTTCCGGGATCACTACCTCTTCGACGCCTCCCTCGGCCGGGGTTTTCCAGATTCCTCCGGCCGAGTAGCCCTTGGCGTAGTAGATCGTCTTGCCATCGGGAGAGAAGCGCGCGCAGCAGCCGCCTTGCCGGGTGACCGGCGTGGATGAGCCACCTGAGGCCGGGATGCGCCACACCTGCCAAGTGCCACTCTGATTTGACGAGTAGTACAGGTTGCGGCCGTCGGGCGACCATTGAGGCAGGACGTGCGAGGAGCGGTCGAAAGTGATTTGGGTGGGCTTGCCGCCGGACGCCGGCACGGTGAGCAGTTGCAGGGTGTCGTCGATCAGAACGTCGTAGGCGATGGTGCGGCTGTCCGGCGACCAGGCGACAGTGCCGGCCAAGGCTCCTGTTTTCAATAGCTGGAGCGGTTGATGGCCCTGTGCGTCGGAGAGCCAGAGGGCGGGGACGCCAGAGCGGTCTGAGCGGAAGCCGATGTGCTTTCCGTCCGGTGAATAGTGGGCGACGCTGTCTTCGCGGGTGGAATTGAGCAGCCGGGTCCACTCGCCGGCGGGTTCTCCATTGACGGGCAGGCGCAGGCGCCAGATGTTGATATCGGTTACAGCCTGCGTATACGCCAGGTTGCCCTTCCGACGTGACAGGGAGACGAACTGGGCATTCTCCCCGGACGGGCGCAGAGGCTGCGGCGTGGATCCGGGCACGGCTTGCGTGCGCCACAGAGCCGGGGTGCCGGAGCGGTCTGTGGAGTAGATGAGTTCACGGCCATCGGGCGACCAATCCAGATCACCGATCCAGTGAAGATCCGCCGTGATGCGACGAGGTCCCCCGCCCGCCGTGGGGACCAGATAGATGGCACGAAGGTGCGGGGCGATGGACCGGATGAAGGCGACTTGCTTGCCATCCGGTGAGAAGCGGGGCGCCAGGTCGCTGGTGGAGCGGGCGGGGGGTGAGGTGAGGCGCTGCCGGGCACCGCCCGCGGCGGAGACGAGGAAGATGCTCACCGTATCTTCCTCATTGCTCTTGTCATCGACGGCGAAGGATGCGCCGTCCGGCGACCAGTCCAGGTGGCGGACGCGGAACCCGAAACGCTGGCTGAAGATGGGCGCGATCAGCTTCTCGTCGCCGCCATGAGCGTCGATGGTATAGATTGCGCCGCCCGCCGGAGAGAGCCGGACGAACGCCAGGCGACGTCCATCGGCCGACCAGACGGGGCTGGTCTCTTCACTCGCCTGCGAGGTAAGCCGGACGGGCGTTTCCGCCGCCAGACCTTTTATATATATGTCGTAGTTGTCCTGATCCTCCCCGTTCCAGGAGAAGGCGACCAGCGTGCCGTCGGGCGAGAGAGCTGGTTGATTCTCGTTGCCCGGCAAGCTGGTCAGGAACCGGGCGGCCGGTGCAGGAGTGGCCAGCGAATCCCGCCGCAGTGCCAGATAGCCGATGGCTGCTCCGAGGACTATCAGGACAGCAGCGGCCAGGAGGACCCAGGATCTGCGTGTGGGCGAGGCCGGAGTCCCGGCTGGTTGCGGCGAGGGGGCGGGCTCCGCCGCAGAGTGAGCGTGTATCTCCGTCACTTCGCTGACAAACCGGTAGCCTTTGCCGGGCACTGTGACGATCAGCCGTTCGCCTCCGGGCTGCTCAAGCGCCTTGCGGAGGACAAAGATGTTCTGGGTGAGGTTGGAATCTTCAACGTTAACGTCGGGCCAGATCGCAGCAAGTAACTCCTCACGAGTCATCACGGCGTCGCGATGCCGGACCAGTTCGATGAGGGTGTCCAGCACCTTCGAGGCCAACGGGACCGGTGCACCGTCCCGTGAGAGCTGGCGATGAGTAACGTCGAGCTCATACGCGCCAAAGCGGTACTGGGCGATGTCGCGCGAGGGCGCCGACGATTTGGATTGGCTCGACTCCACAGTTTCAGTTCCGGGCTAAGCGATTATCTTATACCGCCGGGCGACGCCTGATCCAAGGCGTGTAACGCGGCGATTTCCGGGGCTTGAGATCCGGATTGAGAAGATTTGATCACTGACGGGGGACCGCCCATTCCTATAATCGCCATCGGGTCCTAGAGCCGAGGCGGCTTCTCCGAGGAAGGCGCCAGACAAATTGGGAGATAGGGATGAGGTTCCAAGTGAAAAAGCAATGGCTATGTCTCGCCTCGCTATTCCTGACTGCTTGGGGTTGTTTGTTCGGACAATCCAACACGGGTCAGATAACGGGTCAGGTCTTTGATGGGCAGCGCGCGCTGGTCAGCGGTGCCACGGTGGAAATCGCCAATTCAGCCACCAGCTATACGGTTAAGGTGACGACAAACGAGAGCGGATTGTTCGTCGCCCCTTCGCTGCAACCGGGCAAGTACAAGGTGACCGTATCCGCGGCCGGATTCCAGCAGGCTGTGTTGCCGGAAGTGGAGGTGCTGACGGCCCGTGTCAGTTCCGTGGATGTCGCCCTGAATCTGGGTTCGGTGAAGGAGGCGGTGACCGTGGAAGCCAAGGCGCCGCTGTTGTCGACGGACACGGCCATGGTGGCCTCGACGGTGGAGAGCAAGTTGGTGCAGGACATGCCGCAGGCCGAGCGCAGCACGCTGGGTGTCATCCTGCTGGTGCCTGGTGTTACGTCCGAACCCGGCGGAGTTGGATCAGAGACGGCCAGCGCCTACACGGGCTATGTCCAGCCGAACGCCGGGACGGCGATTGGCGGCGGCCAGCCGGGGACTGCTTCAGTCCTGGTGGACGGCTCCGACATTGCGGCCACCACGCTGCCGCGTCCGGCCATGACCTTCTCGCGCGACACCATTCAGGAAGTCACGGTGGTGAGTAACGGCGTACCGGCGCAGTACGGGCGTACCGGCGGCGGCGTCATCAACCAGACGACACGGTCAGGATCGAATGAGCTGCACGGCAACGCGGGTTGGGGCCACAACGATCCGTTCTTCAATGCCCGGCAGTTTGCTTCGCCGCAGCGCGGCATGAAGCACCAGAACTTCTTCAATGGAGTCATCAGCGGTCCGGTGATCCTGCCGAAGATCTACAACGGCCGGGACAAAACATTCTTCCTGTTCAACTATGAGCCGGCGCGCCAGAGCGACCTGGCCTGGAGTCTCTATCGCCTGCCGAGCCCCTACGAACTGCAGGGCGATTTCCGCTACTCCTGGAACCTGCTGGACCAGAACCTGGTCAGGACGCAGGGTATGGATGCGGCCAAGGCCAAGGGCACCATCAATAATCTGTACTACCAGAGTCCGGTGAATACAGACGGGTTCCCCATTGGGGATCCCTACACCACCAGCGCCGAGTATGTGCGGATCCCCAGCAACAATCTGGCGGCTCAGCTGGCCAAGAATCCGGTGGCGAAGAAGCTGCTATCGGCCTTCCCCACGCCAGACAATCCGGGCGCTTACACCATGTTTCTGCGGCCGGACGGGCTGTATAACGTCAGCGGCCAGAACGCCTACAGCGCGCGCGGTGTGAAGAACATCGACGACCGCTACAACATGAAGTTCGACCATCAGTTGAGCGCCAACGACCGGTTGAGCGTGCGGTACTCCTACTCACCGAACCAGGGCATCCGGTTCAACTACTGGGGTCCGGATTCACCGTACAACGGCATTCCGCAGGACAACATCGTGTCGCGGAATGTGGCGGTGAGCGAGACGCACCTCTTCGGCTCGAATCTCGTGAGCGAAACACGCCTCACCTACAGCCGGATGAACCTGTACCGCGGCCCGGCGCCGTCGGGGATCTCGAAGGACTGGGCGCCGGACTACGGTTTGCCCGCCTCGACCGCGGGAGTCGGCATTCCCCGGTTCAACTTCGGGATCTCGGATGTTGGCGTTGGGACCTCGGACGGCCGCAGCGTGGACGCCAACTACGGATTTGGCGAGGACTTCTCCATGCTGCGAGGCCGCCATTCGCTGCGGTTTGGCGTGGACATCCGGTCGTTCCAGCAGAACAAGTATCCGGAAGCAAATCTGTACGGCGGTCAGGTGAACTTCGATGCCAGCAACACGGGCAACGGTGTCGCCACGGGTGAGGGCATCGCCACGCTGATTCTGGGCAACGTCACAGGCTTCCAGGTGAAGACGGTCCGCATTCCCTACTATTACCGTTGGCGCTACTACGCCGGCTATTTCCAGGACGATTTCAAGGTTACGCCACGGCTGACGTTGAACCTCGGCCTGCGCTACCAGGTGGAGACACCGAGGTCAGAGAAGTACGACCGCCAGGGTTCGTTCCTGCCCGGGCTCGCCGGCCAGGTGAACGGCATCCCGGTGACGGGCGGGTTTGCGTGGTCCGGCACCAACGGCCTGGGCCGCACGCTCTGGCCCACCAACTACGCCGGCTTTGAGCCGCGCGTGGGGCTGGCATGGAATCCCTTCTCCCGGTTCAGCGTCCGCGCGTCCTACGCGCTGTTGCATGCGCCGCTCACCAACCTGGGTATTCCCACAGCCTCTGTGCTGCCTGAACTGGGCGCCACCAATTCCACGATCGGTGGCACCAACGGCGGTACAAATCCGGGTCTGGTGAACCTGATCACGAATCCCATCGGCGCGATTCCCGCGTCGGCCGTGCTGACCCGCGACCCGGTATTTGCCGGTTCCAGCATCAGCCTGTTAAATGTGGATCAGAGCAGCGCGGTGCCGTACACGCAGCAGTGGTCGTTCAGCATGCAGTATGAGATCGCCCGCAACGCCGTCCTGGAGACTGGTTACAACGGCACGCGCGGACTGCACCTGTTCCTGCCCTCGCACAATATCAATGCCCCATCGCGCGACACGGTGCTGCCCTACATCCAGCAGCACGCCAACCTCAACCAGACGGTGAACAACCCGTTGGGCATCACGGACTCTTCCGGGCGTGTGCTCACCACCAGCACGTTCGGCACGCTGCGGCCCTTCCAACAGTTCTACAACCAGGGCATCCCGCAGTACTTCGACCGCAGCGGATTCTCCATGTACCATGCGTGGTATGCGGCGATCCGGCAGCGGTTCGGCAAGGGGTTGACGTTCCTGGCCTCCTACACGGTGGCCAAGTCGATCGACAACGCGACCAGCGCGGCGGTGAGCTCCACCTGGTGGGGCGGTGCGCCGGCCCAGGACTACTCCGACCTGCGTCCGGAGAAGGCCATCTCCATCAACGACATCCCACAGCGCATTGTTGTGGGCTACACGTATGAGCTGCCCGTTGGCGCCGGCGCCGGCAAGTTCTACAATCCGCGCAACCCCGTGCTGAAGGGCATTCTGGCGGATTGGCGGACATCGGGGATGTTCTCCAGCCAGGCCGGCCAGCCCTTCCGCGTGACGCTGGGCGGTACGGGCTACTACATGTCCACCGGCGGCGGCGACGCCATCGACGGTGGGGCCGTGTCGCTGCGGCCGCAGGTGATGCCTTGCTCCAATCTGATCAATCCGGATTGGCGGAAGGACCCCATCAACGGCGAGTATGTGAATCCCGCCTGCTTCGGTGTGCCTGGTTCGCTGGATAACCCGCAACTGGGGAATGCGGGGCGCGTGCTGCCCTGGATCCGCAGTCCGTGGATGAACCAGTTCGACGCGGCGATGTTCAAGACTGTGAAGATCCGCGAACGGTTCGAGATCGAACTGCGCGGGGATTTCATGGGGGCCCTGAACCACCCGGTGTTCGCGTTCAACCCGAACTATGGGCGACAGTTCGTCACCGGCAGCTACAACCGCAGCACGCCGGCGACTCCGTTCTCCATCAACTCGACCTTCGGGAAGATTGGGCAGAACGGAATTCTGGGCAATCGCACCATACGCACCAACATCATGTTCCGGTTCTAGGTTGGGCCGGGTATACAGTCAGTAGATGAATCCGCCGGGCCGGTGCTCCCTGCCGGTCCGGCGGAAGCTGGACGAGTCTCTCCTCAGATCAACCTCATGCGTAGAATTTCCTCTTGTTCCCTCAGCGTGACCGTAGCCCTATGGATGGCAGCTGTCACGGTTGCCGCGGCTCCCCGCGTGGTGCCCGCCACCGGTGAGTTAAAGGTGGTGTTGAAAGAAGCGTTGGATCACCCGTTTTACTCGTGGCCGCGCACGCTGCTGAGCTATCCGCTCGAGTTCGAAGGCGGCCTGGCGGCCGGAGAACGGCTGGTGATCACCGACGGAACCGGCGCAGCGCTGCCATACCAGATCTCCGGTCCCCGGATGGAGAACGGGCGGATGCGCAGCGCGACGGTGAGTTGGTTTTCCAGCCTGGGCTCCGGGGAGACGAAGGTTTTTCTGTTGAAACGCGGCCCGGCCCGGGAACTTCCGGCGGGTGTCACCGAGACTCGGGAAGGGCAGGCGCTGGTGCTGGACACCGGTGCGATGAAGGTTCGCATTCCAGCTTCCCTGCGGCCGACGGGCGAGGCGCCCGGACCGGTGATGCAGGTATCGCGGGGCGGCGCCTGGATGGGGCGTTCGCGGATCGTGGCGCCGGGCTATCGCGTGGAGGAGATCACGACGGAACGCTTGGAGAGCGGACCCTTGTTTGCGACTTATCGTGTCGCCTACCGACTCTCGCCAAAGGGTAGCTATACCGCGACTCTGCGCCTGCTGGCCGGCTGCGACTATTTCGAGTTTCGCGAGTCCGTGCAGGGTGTGGACGCGTCAGCCGGAGCGTACCTTGAAATGGCGTGGACCGGGCTGTCGCCGACGCACCGCCAGGCGCCGAATCATCCCTACATTCCCGGCAGCAAGCTGGTGGCGGGGCAAGGCTACGAAGCCTATCCCTGGGAGCGAATGGACTTCGCCCAGTTGAACACGCACATCGGTGTGCTGCCGGGGAACAGCCCGAGCGGCGAACTGCCGTTCCGGCTGGGCATTTATCAGCCCTGGCCGGCCTTCATCGTCGGGACTTACGCCGCGTTCTGGAACGAGAAGACGAACGATGCGGTGGGCGTCTTCATCGACAAAGTGGGCGAGTGGCGCGACGGCGAGTACTCCATCTGGTCGTCGTCGACCAAGCTGCAGGTCCGCTATTTCTACAACAACAGACAGCTCTCGTGGCGCTGGCCGTTAGCCGACGGCGGCCGGTCGACGTGCATCGCGGCCTACGACCACCAGAAGGACAAGGAGGCGATGGCGGAGCGCGAACGGATGCGCGCGGGCATGACGGACAAAGGCGGTGTGGTGTACCGCGCCGAGCTGTCGCCCACATCCTATGCCGGTTATCTGCAGAATCGGCACGGCGTCCTGGATCTGAACGAGTACAAGGACTGGGTGTTGGAGTATCCCGACAGCGCGCGGCGGCCGTCCACTGTGCTGGGTGGAACCGACGAGGCCAAGGTCAGCGACCTGGAACGCCGTGTCCTGCAATCGAATCTCATTGTGGAGCTGCCCTCCGGTGGGACGAGGGAGAACAGCGGCTTCGGACCCGTGCCCAGCCGCCAGATTGAGCACTCCTGGGTGCCGCCATTCCACCGCCACTGGAACGAGTTTACGCCGCAGGCGCGGCGGCGCCTGACGGCTGCGTTCCTGCTGATGGCCTACACGCACGCCGGCGAAGATTACATGCCCATGCGACCGATGTTGAGCGGGCATCCAAACTTCCTTTCCGATGTGAAGAGCGTTCCGGCGGCGATGTCGTTCCTCTTTCCGGAACATCCCATGGCGCACGTGTGGGCCGACGAATTTGAGAAGTACCTGGAATTGAACTCGCGCTACCACACGCGGCCGGACGTTCCGCAGTGGAACGCGCTGGGCGGCCGCTGGACGGAGAACATCGGCACGTATGTGTGGGGCTTCGTGCGGCCGGCGATCCGCGCTAACTACGCGTTGCACGAGTTCGACGGGAAGAACCGGTTTGCACTGGCGGAGACGTCGCAACTGGGCCGCTGGCTGGTGGGCGCTCTCACCGCGCCGTTTGAAGGCGAGGATCCGGAGATGCTCAATGTGAAACCGTGGTCGCACCATATGGCGGGTATGGTGAGGCGGGAAGAGGGTCCGCGCCGGATCTATCCACCGCAAGGCGCGCACGCCGAGAGGCGCATGCCTCCACGGGCCATGTGGCATCTGGGTACGCTGCTGCAGCGGTTTGATCCGCTGATTAGCGAGTCGCTGATGTGGGCCTCGCGGCCTACAGACGATGATTCGGAGCTGCCGCGCGAGTACAAGGAACCGTGGGCCGGGCTCTACCCCGGTCCAGACAATCGGGGGACCAATCCACACCTGCATTCGGAGAAGTACACCGGCTACGGCCTTGTTCTGCGGGCCGCGGTGGACACGCCGCAGGAACTATCGATCCACCTGCAGCAGATCGATGATGGCCCGAACTACCGCTGGGGCGTGGCGGCCGAAGGCGGGAACGGCGGCATCTACTTCTACGCCGGCGGGAAGGCTTACAGCCACAACGGTAAGGAAGACGTGGGCGACCGGAACGCGCAGGATACGGATTTCGGCACGAACTTCGGCGTGTGGAAGGATGGGAGCTATCACTCGATCGGGCGCAACGTACTCGCGCGACCACTCTATGATTTCGGTGTGGCTCAGTATGCGGAACTGCTGCCGCGCACCGGCGCCGGCTCCTACGCTACACCCGAGTATGTCAGCCGCAGCCTGCTGCTGGTGGGCAGCGATTATTTCGTCACCTATGACGATGTTTACAACCAGGCCATCCGGCACCGGTTCTCGTGGTTCACCGGAAAGCACGACGAGCTGCCGTTTGTGGAGTTCGTTCGCGGAGGTGGGCGGGACTCGGAGCGCACCACCTTGGAGACGCGGGTTTCCAAGGGCTTCTGGCTGGATGGCATCGGCGACTCGATGGCCGTGGTGAGCCAACATCGGGACCTCACCGTTGAGGCACGGCCCTATGGGTGCCGTGTGCGGTCCGCGCGATCCATTGATGACGTGTTCCGAGATCCGGAGGGGATCCACTTCGAAGGAGACGGGAGTGTGTTCGACGGCACGGCCGGTGTCGTACGGCATCTGGCCGATGGGACGCATGAGATGGCGCTGATGAGTGGCTCCCGCATCGGCACGCAGGGCTTGGTGTTGAGAACAGAGACCAGGGATCTGGGCATCAGCGCGCGGTTCCGCGACTCCGGCGATGTGCGGGGCAAGTATCTCGCGCCAGTGGAAGCGCGTCTGGCGGTGAGCGGTGGGCGCGGCACATTCTATGTGGATGGCGCGGCGGTGCCTGTGAACAATGGGTTGGTACTGCTGCCGGCCGGCGAGTATTCCTGGCAATGGACGGACGGGTTGCCGGTGCCGCTGGCGCCCAGGATTCAACGCACGGAGTCCGTGCCGGGCGGGGCCCGCGTCTTCGCGAAGTCAGTGGCCGGTGCTACCGGGTATCGCCTCGAGATGAGCAGGGACAACGGAGCCACCTGGACCGCCGTGCAGGGCACTACACTGACGGGGCTGAGCAACGGAGCGAAGGTGCATGTGCGGGCCATCGCGTTCAATGCGCAGAAGCAGAGTGAACCCGGGCCGGAGTATCCGGTCTACGTCACCGGCAAAGCGCCGCTGCCTCCGGATGGTTTGAAGGTGCGCGGGACTTCGGGGGCGGTGACCGTGCAGTGGGGCGAGGTGCTGGGTGTCACGGAGTATCGGCTGTATCGCCGCGCCCGGGGCGGAGAATTTCAGCGAGTCTATGCGGGTGCCGCCCGCCGTTTTGCGGACCGCAACGCCTCCGCCGGTCAGATCTATGAGTATGCCGTGTCGGCCGTGGACGGCTTGGGCGAGGGGCCTCGCGCGGGCGGCGCCGATACCGATCCGGCGAGCTGGCGCAACTGGGATCCGCGGCCCGGTGAGCCGTTCCGAAGGCGAGCGGCTGAGTTCCCGGCTTCGACCGTCGAGCTGTATTACCCTGCGGCTGAGCCCAAGTGATTCAGCCTAGGTATGAGAGAGAACGCGATGAAGCTGCCAAAGATATGTTTCACCACCGCATTGATGATGGCCGGCGTCTGCCGGGGCCAGGAGCCCGCGCCGCCGTTGCCTCCGCCGGCCGACGAGCCGCAACAGGCTTTCTATGGAGGCCGGATCCAGCGCTCGATGACGCTGCTGGCTACCAGTTCGAAGGAGCGCCGCTGGCCGGTGCGGGTGTTGATTTATGGTCAATCTATCACCGGCAGCACAGTGCTGACCGGGATGATTGAGAAGTTCCTGCGCGACCGCTTCCCCTATGCGGACCTGCAACTGGAGAACCGGTCCATCGGCGGCTTCAACGCGGACCGGCTGGTGCGCACGGCCTGGCACGACCTCTACCCGTTCTATCCGGATCTTCTGATCTTTCATGTTTACGGCGGTGAGAAGACGGGAGACCTGGAGCGACTGCTGTCCAATGTCCGGCGCTGCACCACGGCCGATGTCGTCTTGTTCAACCACCATCAGACGCGGGACCGGAAGGCGGATCTCGAGTTCGCGCCAAAGGTGTTCCGCGCGCTTTCCGAGAAGTACAACTTCGAACTCGTGGAGATCTCGAACGAGTGGCCGGCGTACCTGGAAAAGAACAGCCTGGATCCCGCGCGGCTGCTGCGCGACAACGTGCACCCCAACCAGGAAGGACTGGCGCTGCTCACCACGTACATTGGGCGGCACCTGCGGTACAACCCGCTGCTGCCGGCGGGCTCGGGTATCGAGATGGTGCGAACGTACGAAGCCAAGCGGCCATTGGAAGAGGCATCGGACGAGATCACGTTCGGCGGCGCGCCGTGGGATCTGGACCGGTTCGGCGCTGTCGGCCGATCGCCCGCCAGTCCGCTGCGACTGAGGTTTGAAGGGAACCGCGTGGATATTGTGGCTGCATACACGAAAGACGGTCCGGCGCGCGGTTCGGCGAAGATCCTCATCGATGGGAAGCCACCTTCGCAGGACATGCGGACCTATGCCGTCACCCTGCCCAGCCGGGGGCCGCAGACGTGGTTCCCGTGCATACGGCGCGTGACCTACCGCAGCATGCCGTTGGTGGAAGACTGGACGCTTCGCATCACTGAGATCGATGCGACTGCCTCGCGCCTCCGTTTCCAGGTGACGGGTTCGAAGACCGGGCTCGACGGGGCGGGGAACTCATGGGAGCCATTCGTCTCCAAGTCGGGCCGCGTGGTGATTGAGCCGCGCGACTGGATGCTGGCGGACATCATGAAGATCTTCAAGCAGACCACACCGCCTCCGGTGGGCTACGAGGTGAAGTGGAGTGTGAAGCCGTTGCATGTGGATGAGTATCGGGCTCCAGAGACGACTGATCCCGCGAAGGTGTATGTCGAGACCGTGGCGCAGGGGCTCACCAATGGTCCGCACCTGTTGGAGGTGATCCCCAATGGCGACGGGATTGTGCCGATCGAGGCGATTCAGATCTACCATCCGCCGATGAAGTGAGGAGCTATGGAACGACGTCAATTCCTGGGCGGACTGGCCGCCGCGCCGGTGGCCGCGCTTGCTGCAGGTTGGGATGAAGCCGGACAGCGCCGGAGACGCGCCGAGATCTACGCACTGCACCAGCGCGACTGCGGGCCGAAGTTTGACGAAAGCGGCCAGTGGATCGCCGCGTCGACGCCTCCCGGCGGACGCGAGCGGCTGTGGCACGCGATTTCGTTACTGAAGTCGGAGGCCACACGCGCGAAAGCGAATGCCATCATCACCCGGACCTTCGAGATGCGCAATCGCAAGGAGTTCCAGTGGACGTTTTCCCATTTTGAGTTCACGGCTTCCGTGCAGATTCTGGCCGCCGACAAAGGAGAGCTGACGACGGCCAATCGTGAGTTGCTTTCGTCGCTGGTGCGCGAAACCTTCGCCCGGAAGGGCGCGATCCGCTGGCTGGGCTACAACGACAACTTTCCGGCCATGGAACTGGTTGTCGCGGTGCTGGGCGGTGAGATGTTCCAGGACGATTCCGCCGTGCAGCGCGGTATTGCGAGTATGCGGGCGCTGCTCGAATACTTCGAGTCGCGCGGGCTGCTGTCGGAGTATACGAGTTCCACTTACTCGCCGGTGACGCTGCTTTGTATTTCGAATGTCGCCGAATACGCGCGCAGTTCCGAGGCGCGGAGCCTGGCGCTCCAGTTGGAGCAGCGGATCTGGCTGGACGTGGCGACCCATTTCCATGCGCCCACGAATATCCTGGCCGGACCGCACTCACGCGCCTACTCGGTGGATAGCGTGGGGCACTTGCACCAGATCCACATGCTCTTCTACCAGGCCTTCGGCGAGAAGCTGTGGTTGAACCCGAAGCGCTTCCTGTTCCCGCCCATCGAGCATCAGGAGATCCACCACGACGGTGACGTGCCCTTCATGCAGTGCTCCAACGTGTGGATCGCCAGCGGCACCTATCATCCCAGCCTCGAGAGTGAGCGGTTGGCGTTCCAGAAGCCGTTCCCGTTCCGGGTCACCGGGACGACGGAGCATGGCACGGCGGTGGGCATGGTGATGAACCGCGACGCCTCCGGCAAGTTCGTGCCCACGCAGGAGGTGATGGAGTACCAGGGCGGCGAATGCGTCACCACTACCTACATGACGCCGGACTACGCCGTGGGTAGTGCCACCGTGCAGATGCACGATGGGAATCAGACGGATGCGTTCTTCGTGAACTACAAGCGGGCGCCCCGGCCGGAGTCGATCAAGGATACCGGCACGATCTACTGCCGCTACTGCATCAACGACGATCGGCCCGGCTATCCGTGGTCCGATCCCCGCTCGGCCGAGCCGCATCCAAGCCATGACATCCTGGCGGATGCCGGGCGGGTCCGCGCCGTGCAGAAGGACGGCTGCGTCCTGGCGTTGTATCAGGCTAAAGCACAGTTCCTGGACGACTACCGGGCGCTGCGGCTCACCGTGGTCCTGCCCGCGTTCTATCGTGAGTTGAAGCGCGTGGAGTTCGACGCGAAGGACGGCATGGTGTGGGTGGAGGATGACTGCCTGTATGCTGCTTTCCGCCCTCTGATCCTCACCAACCATGGCCGGAAGGAGGCAGTGCGCATCGAGAAGGACCACGGCTTCACCGCGATCCAGTTCATCAACTACGAAGGATCTGCGCGCCGCTTTTCGCGAAAGGCGCTATTGGAGACCTGCAACGGCTTCGTGGCCGAATTGGGCAGCCCCGCCGAGGACGCGAGTTTCGACAAGTTCCGTTCCAAGGTGCTGGCCGGTGTGGTGAGTGATGAGACAGCGGCCGGTCACCGTATCACCAGCTATCACAGGCCTGGCATCCGGCTGGATCTGTGCCACACGCTCTACTACAGCCAGGTGAAGCACATCCTGGTGGACGGCAAGCCGCAACCGCGCCCGATGCTGGCCTATACAGGCAGCCCGGCGGTTCTCCGCTGAGTGGGGCGCCGACCCCAGCAAGAAAGTCGCGACCGTGTCCCGGGGCGAGGCGGTGGCGGCATTTTTGTGCTTGCCTGTAAGTCCTTTTGTTTGTTGGGCTATGGCGGAGAGGGAGAGATTCGAACTCTCGGTAGAGCTTTACACCCTACGACGGTTTAGCAATGTGGCTCGGGCCGTTCCAGGCAGTGCTGGGCTAGTGTCGTTTGGTGCTGCTTAGTGGCACAAAATAAAAGACTTAGCGGTCCATTCTGTGCAGCTTCGGTGCGTCTCGGTTTGAACCGTTTCGCTTCGTCCGGGTTGCATTCGGGTTGCAGAATCTCGCGATAGGTTGGTTGATCGCCGCGGGTGTTGACGGTGGCCGCCTTGTGGCCTCGTGGTTGTTGGGGGCCAAGACTATGCCGGGATTATGGGCTCTCCGACTGTTGCCCTCGATGCCAAAGCACCGAGGGTCTGGGTGGCTTGCTGACCACAACATCCACGCGGGCTTTGTCAGTAACCCGGATTGCGGTTGAGCCTCTGTGAACGCCACTTGCTGAAGCCTGGTTGCCGGATGCCCGAGATGATCACGTTCGATTCGTCGCTGTTTCGCCGGAACGATCCAGGGTTGATCAGCCTCTTAGTCGCGGAGCGAGAGCAGGATGCGTGTGGTCTTCTCTTCGTCGGTGGAATACTTCGTGATGGTTCGCTCTTCAACCATGGCATGGTAGTGCTTCGGGACTTCAACCGCATGCCTGATGTCATCGGAGAGCAAGCCGATGTAGTCCTCCTTCTCAACTCGAAGGTGGAATGTCCGCCTATCCACGTCAATTCCGACTAGTTCGCCGGCAACTTCGACCTTCGTGCTGCGAACGTCGCTCGTGAGCGCGATGGCGTCACGAAGTTCTCGAAGCTCCGGGGGTTGAATGAAGAGTGATGCTCGAACTTCGTTCACGCGCCGCCACTCAATGTCAGCCCCCATACTGTGATCCGCATGGTGGCTCGCCCAGTTGAAGAGAGCGCGCACCGGGCCAGGGCCATACTGTCGGGCGTACTCGACGATTTGCTCTGGCTTTGGGGACTTCGCCATCGAAAAAACAACGTTCATCGCCTCGTCAAGATCAGTGTCAAAGAGAGTGGATTGGTCATTGGGCAGGGTTAGCACGAATCCGACGGAACCGCTGTAGGTGTAGGCAAATCCGAACGAAGTCTGCGTTGCGGCCTCGATCCCGATCCGCACCCGCTCGCGCGGTTGTTTACTGTGGACTGAAGCGTAGGTGAGAGAGAAGAGCTTTTGGAAGTCTCCCAGGATCGCAGCTAGGCCAGAGACCAGCGGCCTCGACTCATCCATGAAGACCCGGTAGGCGCACACGTCAAGCTCTTGCGCACTCGCTTCTTCCAGGAATCGTTGCTCCAACATGTGCTGCCGCTTCTGGAGAGATTGGAGCGTGATCAAGATCGATCTGGATTGCGGGCTTCGCGCGAGCACTGCCTCTGCACGAGCGATGCCGGCGCCCACATCTCGGAGTTCGTTTTGTAGGTTTGCCAATGCGTTCATGGCATTCAGGCCCCAAGTCTGATGACCACTATACCCTTGGGATTGCCGCCCCTGCTCGTGCCGTACCACTTCTCCCAATATGATCGGCGTTCTTTGCCAAAATCGTGCTCCGAGTGGTCATCTGGCCACTCTGCCCAAGCGTAGCCGTCGACGCGGTGAGACGTCTTCAGGTCTGATACCGCCCACACTACGGCGTCGACCACATCCTGAGGGGCCGTGTCGAACTCCGTTCCAATAAGCCTAATCGCGAAATCGACGTCGTCTGGGTCGATCTTCTCCGTCAGGAAACTCCCGTCAACCCAGACTTCGGCGTTTATACCGACTCCTGCCAGCCTCGCCAGTACCTCTCTCAACCCGGCCATAATTGGTGCTCGAGAAGTCGAAAGTGGAAAGCGTTTCACGCATAAATCAGCCAACTCCTCCTCACCCATTGGATGAAGCCCTCCGGGGAGAAGAGGCGGGAATTCTGGCTTGGAAGTGGGGCCCATTTTAGTTTTCGAGGCCCTAATCTTTTCACGCCCACCACGCCTCTGTCAAACCGATGATTCCAAAGGAGGTCGATTCTGACAGTCCGAGTTATTCAACGGCGCCGAGCCCCTCGCAGGCGAGGATCGTCAAACCACCTGGAGCGACTAACCCGACGTCATTACTGATTTAGCCTTTGTGCGGTTGAAGGCTCACTCGCAAGATATTTGAGATAGAGTCGAGGATTTCGTTTCTGGCGAAGTCTGCGCCGATGGCCATCGTACGACCGAGTAGTCGACAATACCTTCGCGGATTGGCCCTGACTGCCGCTTTGAGTGCTATTCTCTGCCTGCTTCGTGTCGCGTCTCGAGCTAAAGGTCCGGCGATGGGAAAATGCCTTCCTGGCGTATCTCGCCTCGGCAAATTTGAAGATTGCATTCACCAAAAAGCGCAACAGGCTTGCGCTGGGCTCAGGTTAGCTGCAGTCGCACACAGCAGAATGGTCTTGGGTTCGATCCGTGCAATCCGTGCTTCATCGAGAACGGACAGTCCGGCCTTCCTTCTGAAGCACTTCATCGCGGCAGCGTCAACTTGGGCGGTGTGTGAACGTTGCCCATTCAGCCTTCCACCCCAATTACGTCAGGCGGACACCATCTGCCTTTTCAGGCGTGGGGTGGGCGAGGGGCCTGGCAGCGGAATTGCGCCGCTCAACCTCGCACCGAAGGACGTGGAGCGGGATCGTCGAGAGGTCCCACCCTTCGTGATACTTGACATGCCTCGGCGCCGGCGCCGACTGCTGCTTAGCGGGAATCCCGCTGGCAATCTCCGTGTAGCAGGCTTCGATTGCAGCCTGGATGGGCGCGGAGCGAACGCGACCCGCAAGCACCGCATAGATTGTTGGCGCGCTCCGGCCGCTCATCTCCGCAACTCGTGCCACAAGCTCTCCGTAGCGCCTGTTCCGCTTTCGCCGGGGGCGTTTGACCGATCCAGTGGTGGGCATGACAGTTATGGACTTTACCGTCCATTCTGTCTGACCGCAAGTAGTTTATAGCTATACATCGCAACGCGATGCCGGAAGCAGTGTGGGCACTTCTGTTGAAGAGGACCGCCATAACGTGCACGTGGGGATAACAGGCGGCAGGCGCCTTCGATCGGCCGGTCGGCAATTTGTTCGGCGAACCCGCGGCCCGGTGTGGTTCTTCTGGGCAACGAGTGAGGAGTGGCTGGGAAGGGCGCGGCAAGGCGAACCCTCTGGATGGCTTACATCCAATTCACCAACTCTGAGGCCGCGTTTCGGGTGCACAGCATTGATCTGGAACTGCGACCGGCCTGGCATCGGAAGCGCGTGTGAGTGGCGGCGCACATTCTTAACTGTCTCCAGACGCAGGTGCTGCGGATGACTGGGACGCAGCCATGACGGCAGGCTGGGCTTAGCCAGGAACCCCGGAACGTGTTCGAGGAACTGGCTGACCTTGTGATGTTGGGCGTGGTGAGGCCGACCAGAACGGGCGTAACGTTTCGCCAATGAAGTATCAGTCGGCTGACCGAGCATCAGGCAATGCTGGTACAGTGGTTCGGAATGAGCTTGACGACTTCCTTGTAGGCGCAATCAGCGAGTGACGGTGACCCAATCTCGACGTTGAAAAGAAAGGTGTTTGCCTGCCGAACCACAGAAGTTGGGTCCCCGGCGGGCACTGCCTCCGTGTCCATCATCGAATCGCTTGCCGCCGCACCGACCACCAGACATTCGCCCAAGTGCGCTCAAATAGTTGACAATAACGCCCCGGCAGGCAGGGATCGGCATCCACAGTGAAGAGCTTCCAGTTGGGCACTCTTGACATTTGAATGGGCAGGGGTCCGCTGGCCTGCCGGGTCACTGAAGGGTCCGCTCGGGTTCAATGAATCCCCGCAAGTCTATAGGGATAGACCATGTATCGGTTCTATTCGCCACGTATTCTCATCCGCTGAACTGTTCTACACCCGGTTGGGTTTACAGAGGTTAACGGCGGTTTGACGCTTACGTCCGATTTCGTTGTTGACTACTAGAGTCTACATGCGTACAATTCTCCGTAGGACTCTACGCCAAGGAGGCACCTGCGATGAGATCCTGTAACCGAATCTCCAGCTTCCGCATCAAAAATAGCGGATGCTAAAAATTTCCTATAAAGTTATACGTAGGATTATCCGATTTCACTAGCATGATCGTAACCAAGCGATCCGATTTCGGATTGGAGGGCCCAATGTGCAGCGCGGCGATTGCTCGCCCAGCTATGTTCAGCGATAAGATGTTCACGTCGACGGATTTGAATCGGCGTAGTGCAGAGGTGCTTGATACCGCACTTCGACAACCAGTAACCATATCTCGCAATGCAGACCAGTTCGCGTTGATGCCCCGGGAGCAAGCGGCCCGGCTCTATCGCACGGTTGATGGATTTGTAACGGTGACCAGGCTCTTGGCAGCGATAGCGCTTGCCTTGTCCGCTGACGGAGTGCAGCATGAGCCCTATGCTTGGTTGGCCGTGTATGAGAAGGATGACCTGCAGAAGTTCACTGCTGAATTGACTCAGGCCGTTCAAAAGATTCTAAGTGAGGGCTCCGATTGGGAAGAAGTTGAGGGTGTGATGCACGCTTGGAGAGAGAGTGCAGCTGCCGTCCAAAGTGGTGTGCTTGATCATGCAATGTTCACCGAAGAGGCGGCGGAGCAACCATTGCCCTCTGCTCCCGACGAAAGTGGGTTAGGAGCATGAGTGAGGGAGGTGACAATCCGGCAAGCAGTGGGTTGTCCCTCTCGACCTCGGAGTTGGGTGACCTAGAAACCCTTGACCTTGAATGTATATGGCGGATCACTGCTCACAATCGGCATGTCGTAAGCGGCTGGAGCGAACTCTGTACGAATCTACCAGGCAACTGTAGGCGAGCCTACGAGTGGCTCAGCAAAAATCCCACACGGCCCATAAACGGTCGCTGCTATGCCTTGCGCCACAAGAATTATGCGGGGGCATGGTGCTACGAGGTGGGGTCGGGCGCGAGGATCTACTATAAGCCGCGGCCCGAAAATCATGATGTGTTGGTGTACTATGCGGGCCCTCACCCTCGGTCTGTCCCGTACCCGCCAGCAGAGTAGAGTCCCCGTCCCCGAAAATCAGTACCACCGTCATTTCCCACTGCACTGCACTGCGCGAAGTCGTGCCCCCAGGTACCTCGACGACATCCTTGCCTCGCCATATCTCTGTTAACCTCGCCCCCAGCGTGGTGGCGAGAGACATCCGCACGCGGAGGGGACTTCATTAGCTGTAAGCCATCGCTCGCCTACAGGTCATTCTCGATCTTGTCTCGAAGCCAGCAACCAAGGAGGTGAATGGGGACGAGTCAGCCATTTCCTAGACCCTTAGGCTCCAGGCCACACCCGATCCATACGTGGCTCTTTAGCGTGATCCTCGAATACCGCGCAACGCCCAAGTCAACCGCCATGTCCTGAGTCCGGGCGCTGTTGGTATCAAGAGCTGAAGCTCGATCAACCTCCCCGCGTATCGATACAGCGCAGAGGCTGGCCGTCCTCTTCGTCAAGCCGAAGGTGCATAGTCGGCCAAGGTGACCCTTCCTCGGCCTGATGAGATCGCAGTGAGGCAGGAAAGTCGGCACATCTTCAGGTTGAACCCTGTGAGCAAACCGTCCATCGGCATAGAACGGCATGGCAGCGACGGGCGGGCGCGGCGCGGCAGCCCTCACAGTTGGTGGCTCCGCGGCTCTTTACCGAGGCTTTTGGGCTTGCCGCGCCGTGCTTCGGCTTCGACTGCTCTCGGGAGACTGGCTGGCGTCCCGGTACCCTTCGAGGTCATCCAAGAGCTCTGGCCGGCGGAGTCCCCGGTCAGTACCGGCATCCCCTTGTCCCTGCCGCTGGCAATGAGTCCCGGATCCAGGGATCCCGTGCCAACTGCCTCTATACCGGCGTTGTGGACCGCTCGACGTTGAACAATGAGCATCAAAACCTCCTGTGAGTTCACAAGGCAGGGAACCCGCGACGACGCAGAGCGCGAACTGGCGAAGTTGCTGGGGCAGCACTACTCGAACGAGCTCGTCGAATCGCACAAGCGGACTGTTGGCGAGTTCCTGGATACCTGGCTGAAAGACTACGTCGAGGTCAACGTAGCTGGCACCACGGCGCAGCGGTACCGATCGGTGATCGAGCAGCACATCAAGCCGGCCCTCGGCGGTATCCGGCTCCAGAAGTTCCTACCTGTCCACATCCTCAGCTTCTACAGCGCATGCATGCGGCCGGGTAGCCGCAAGGACGGCCGCCCCGGCGCCCTTTCGGCCAGGTCGGTGGGCCACCATCACCGAATACTGAGTGAGGCGTTGAAGCACGCTGTGCGCTGGCAACTGATCCCTCGCAATCCCTGCGATTCTGTGGATCCGCCCAAGGTTAGTCAGAAGGAAGTGAAGATTCTCTGCGAGCTGGACTCGGCCGCGCTCATCGCCGCCGCTCGAGGCACGCGCCTCTACGTTCCAATCCTGCTCGCCGTGGGCGCCGGCCTGCGCCGCGGCGAAATCTGGCCGCTCGCTGGAGCTCGATCGATAGTGACCTCGGGACCCTGCTGGTGGACCGCTCGCTCGAACAGACCAAAGTTGGCGGGCTGGTTTTCAAGGAGCCCAAAACCCGGATCCGGACGGTGGCGCTCCCGCCGCTGGTCATTGAGGCACTCGATGAGCTCAGAGCTGAACAGATAGCCACGATGGAAATGCTCGGGCAGGACGGGTACGAACAGAACGATCTCATTTGCTGCCTGCCGGATGGTGGGTTGTGGAAGCCCTCGGCATTCACCTCCTGCTATCGCGCGTTGCTGTCGCGGCGGAAGGTGTCGGGCCCAAACTTCCACGCGCTCAGGCACAGCCATGCGAGCCACCTGCTGCGCGCCGGCGTTGACTTGAAGGAGATCAGCTCACGACTCGGCCACAGCCGCGCCAGCTTTACCCTATCTACCTACATGCACTTACTGCCTGGGCAGGACCACGAGGCTGCCCGTCGGACGGACGAGATCCTACGCAAGGCCATCGACAATCAGAAGAAGCTGGTGGCCATGCCCAAGCCCGCGAAGGCCGGGTAGTCCTCGGGCCGGCGGTTACAAAATCTCAGGGTTGCAAAAGGGTTGCAGTCGAGGCGCGCACACCGCAAACGGGTTTTGCGTCTCGGCTCGCAGTCTGCTCGTAAGTCTTTTGATTTGTTGGGCTATGGCGGAGAGGGAGAGATTCGAACTCTCGGTAGAGCTTTACACCCTACGACGGTTTAGCAAACCGCTGCTTTCGACCACTCAGCCACCTCTCCGCGAAGTGTGTGGGCTGGTCTTTCCGCATAGTAGCATGGATCCAGACTCGTATGCGCGCCGCCCTGCTTCTCTTCCTCTCCTGTTCGCTGAGTGCCCAATCCGTGGAAGACCGTACTCGCGCGGCATTTACGGCCCAAATCCTGGGGGCGAACATGGGGTTTCCGTTCGAACATAAACCGGCATCCGTGACCTGGGTCAACGACCTGCCGGCGACGTTCAGGGGACCCGCTCCGGTGGACGATGATTACTATTACGAGATTGTCGCCTTACGAGCCTTCGAGAAGTATGGTCCGCGGCTGACCATCCAGCAACTTGGCGCCCAGTGGCGGGAGGACAATGCCGGATCGTGGGGGTCTTCGGAACAGGCCCGGCTCCTCATGCAGCGGGGCGTCCAACCGCCGGACACAGGTCATCCGCGGTACAACCGTCTCTGGTTCACCATCGGACCGCAGTTCTCTTCCGATATCTACGGGATGTTGGCGCCGGGAAACCCAGCGCTGGCGGCGCGGTTGGCTCGCTACTACGGCCGCATCAATGGCTTCGCCGAGGCGGTGGACGGTGGCGTGTTTGTGGCGGCAATGGTGTCGCTGGCCTACTCCGAGACAGACCCGAAAGTGATTGTGGAGAAGGCCGCTGGCTACATCGACCCGCGCTCGCCGTACCGGCAGGCGCTGGACCAGGCTCTGTCGATGGCGAGGGCCGGCCGGTATCCCAGGGAGATCGCCAATGCGGTCGAGGATCGCTGGCACATCGAGTATCCTGCCACGAACAATGCCGTGGCCAACGGGGCGCTGGTGGCGATGAGTGTCTATTTTGGAGAAGGCGACTTCCTCAAGACGGTCAATCTGGCCATGGGCGCCGCCGATTTCACCGATGCCGACTGTAACGCCGCGAGCGCGGCGGCTGTGGTGGGCGCACTGCACGGGATGAAAGGGCTGCCCCCGGCGCTGGTGGAGAAGCTGCAGAACCGGGTGGCCGGCAGCCGCATGGGGCCGCTGACTTTCGATCCGCCGGTGGACGAGAGGATCTCAGGGATAGCGCCTAGAATCATGAATATAGCCCGGCAGCCTCTGGCGCCGCCAGAGGTCGCGCCGGACTTCTTCAGCCTGGCGGAGCTCACGCGGTATTGGGATCCGCGCTGGCGGCTGGAGCGGGCCGGCTGTGGCGGTGGAGGTGGAGGATTGGCCGGCATCCGGGGGATCACCTATCTGGACAACGAGACGCTGGTGACGTGGCCGCGAGACGAGGTGCGCGGTGTGGTGCTTTCGTCGACGGTGGATCTGCGCGGCGGCAAAGTGATGAAGCTGGACGTCTCGGCCGAAGAGAATCGTGCCTGGCGCCTGGAGATCTATGTCAACAACCAGCGCGTTTTCGGCAAGCTGATTGAGGGCACGGTCACGCAGACCGTCACCCAGCCGTTGCCTGCGGGTGGACCGAAGTCGATCATCCGGCTGTACCAGCAGACTCTGGTGGGGGCTAAGCTGCCTTCGCCGGCGCACTGGCGGAAGATCACGATTGGACCCGCAACGCCACTACGGTGATGTCGTCGTGCTGCTCGGCGCCGGCCGCGAAGTGGTCGACTTGAGCAAAGGTCCGCTCCAGCAACCCTGCGGGCGGAAGGTCCGCCGCGGATAGAAGGGTCTGCTCCCAGCGTTCGTCGCCGAACTCCTCGCCGGCCGGATTGTGGGCCTCGGTGACACCGTCGGAGCAAATGGCCAGCAGGTCGCCGGGCTCCAGTTGTGCTTCTCCGCAGGTGTAGTGGGCGACGCGCGTGAGCCCGAGAGCGCGGCCACGAGCGCCGGCGCGTTCCCGGCTGCCGGACGCCCGCAACACAAGGGCGTCGCCCTGGCCAGCGCTGGAGTGGCGGAGGATCCTCGTCCGCGGATCGTAGACCCCGCACCAGAGGGTCGCGAAGCGGTTGCGGGGTGTGGCGTCGAAGACCAGGCGGTTGAGGTGCCCCATGATCTCGCCCAGGTCGTTGACTCCGCCGGCGCAGAGTCCGCGCAGTGACGCCTGAAGGCTCGCCATCAGGAGCGCCGCCGGCACGCCTTTGCCGCAGATGTCGCCCAGGGCCACGATGAGACGGCCTTCGGACGTGAGGAAGAAGTCGTAGTAGTCACCGCCGATGGATTGGGCCGGACGGCAGCGTCCGGCGTACTGAAGCCCATCAACTGCCGGAGGGTGGTGCGGGAAGAGGCGCTCCTGCACGTCGCGGGCGATCTCCAGTTCGCGGTGCAGGCGCTCGCGCTGCGCGGCTTCCTGGGCGACTGCCGTGGTGAGGCGTGCGTTCTCCAAGGCAACGGCGGTCTGGCTGGCGACGGTCTGGAGCATGCCGCGGTCCCGGCCGGAGTAGGGCTCCTCACTCAGTTTGGGGCCTAGAACGAGGTGCCCGAGGTGGTTGGCGCCTACCGACAGCGGGAACGCGATTTCGTGATCGCCGCCAGGGCCGTTGGCGGTGATCTGGACGCGCTCAACATGCAGTGATTCCGAGATGCGCTGGCAGACCACCGTTTTCAGTTCGGCGGGGTCTGTAATGCGGCGCACCTCCTCGCCGAGCTGCACCAGTACCTGCTCGGTTTCCACCTGCTCACGGAAGAAGCGGCGGTCAATCCACTCCCTGGCCTTGCCCGAGCCGCGCTGCAGCAGGATGATGCCGGCGGCGCACATCGCAATGGCTTGCAGGCGCATGGGCCGCCGGACATTGGGACTGTTCAGGGTCTCCACGGTGAGATAGATCACACCCATCACGAGAAGGCCAACCAGAATCCGCATGGCTCGCTGAGCCAGGGCGTACTGCAGGCCCTGGCGCAGGACGACGCGCAGATCCATGGCTCGCTCCACCACGAGGACATAGGCCAGTGTGGCGGGAAAGAGGAACAGCAGCAGGAGCACCGCGGCCAGAAGGAGGGGTGGCACTTCCCCGACGGGGACGTGGGCGGCGGAGGTGTAGATGATGAGTGCGAAGCTGGGCGAGAGGCTGATGTTCGAACCCCAGAAGAGTAGCTTCAGGCGCCGCCGGGCGTCGGGGTCCGGTTCGGAATAGCGCTTGAACTGGAGGGAGTAGAAGAACAGGCCGATGGCACAGAAGCCCATGAGCGAAACCGGCTGGCTGGCCGATTCGACGGCGGTACTCCAACCACCGCCCAACGCGACGCCGGAGCTCTCGCAAGCCTGCAGGATGGCGTTGGTGAGAGCGAAGGTCACAATGGGCAGGCCGAGGGCCCAGCGCGTCCACGCGATGTACTTGGGCTTGCGTCCAGGGTCAGGAAAATAGATGCCGAACAGGAGCATCCACAGTGGCCAGCTACGCTGGAGGAAGTTGGCATACCCGACGCCCATCGCCTTGAAAGGCTGTGGCCAGCCGGCGGCGACATTGCTGGCACCCGCGGCAAGGCTGCTGAAGCTGAGCATCATCGCCAGCACCAGCCAGGCTAGCGGGTCGGATGGCCGCATGACAACAACGAACAGGCCCAGGCACAGGCAGAACCAGCGGGTGGCGACGCGCGTGAACAGGGCGGACAGGGTGTCGGTCCAGGAAGGATTGAGATCGCCCGCCGCCGGCAAACGGAATGAGGTCTCCCGCGGGAGGCCGTCCGACCGGATGTAGGCGACCCGCAATGTCTGGCCCCGTTCGACCGACCGCAGGTATTCGTCGAGCTGCGAGTTGCGGACGAACGGGCGGCCGTCCAGCGAGGTGATGGTGTCACCCGGGTGGATGCCGGCTTGCCCGGCTTCGGGAATGACCGAGGCGACTCGGCACGTACCGAAGTCGAATTCGAAGGGCCGGGCGGCTCCACCGAAGTAGGACCGGACCGAGTCGAAAGTATGGCCGAGCTGGTAGCTGAGCGCGGCAATCACGACCAACCGCACTAGGCTACCGGCAATTGACATACCGCCTAAGTACTCACGTTCGGAACTATGGTGATGTATTTGCGACACAGCCGTCAGTGATCAGCTCTCAGCCGCCAGCTACACCAGCGCGGGCTGATTGCTGAGTGCTGATCGCTGAGAGATTATCGCCGATACGTGTGCGAACTTCTAAACCGATGTATTAAGGTACCGCAGTTTTACTGTGGACCGGTGGTGAGACGAGGCCGATCTGGGCGGCCAGTTGTGCGACTTCGGCGCCGAAGCCGGGCAGGCAGCCGGGGAGGTCGACGGCATGTTCGGCGATCCAGGGATCCGTTTCGGCCACTGCCTGCAACGGGGCTTCGAGGCCCTGCAGGCGCCGCCACTCCGCGTGCCAGCGGTCGCCGCAGGCGTCGAGGTCGGCCAGTGTGCCCCGGCCGCGCAGGATGCCGGCGATGAGGTTGGAGAACTCGTGGGCTTCAAAGAGTCCGATATTCATGCTTTGGACGGCCACGGGGCCGGCGAGATGGGCGGCATCGCCGGCCAGCCAGGTGCGGTGCTGGCCAAAGCTGGCGGCGAGGCGGTGTTCAAACCGTACGACGGTGCGCCAGTGGATCTTCTCGATGGAGCCATGGAACCACGTGGCGCGGGCGGCGATCAGGTCGGTCAGGTGTTTCTCATCCAGGACCGCGGGGTATTTGTTCTCTGAGCCCTCGTTGCGGTCCTTGGGCCGCTCAGTGGGGAAGTAGCCGAAGCCGGAGCGCAGCAGGCGGTCCTTCATCTCCTCGGCGACGGAGTCGTGGTAATCGGTGAGCTGGAAGCTCCAGCGGCACAGGTTGCCCGGCAGCGGCCACAGGACATCACTGGTGCCGGGCCCGAAGACGATGTGGGCCTCGTCGCCCAGTTTGGCGTCGGTCTCGAATTCGAAGACCGCATAGTATTGAGCGGGGGCGACTTCGGGGTACTCAATATTAAGGGTGCGGCGGACCCGCGAGTTGTACCCGTCGGCGCCGAGCACGAACGGCGTCTGCAGGTCCCAGCGGCGCCCCACCACCCACTCGGTGTGGGCGACGACATAACCTCGGGACTCCTTTTCCAGGCGGTCGACCGTCGCCGTGACATGATCGGCCGCGGGTTGCAGGGCGGAGATATCGTGGCGCCAATGGACGGCGACCCCGGCTTCACGCAGTGCATGCTCCAGCATGTCCTCGATCACGTCCTGGCGGACCACGGCCAGGCAGCCGAGAGGATCACTGGCATCGCCCAACCGGACGCGGGCGCGAGTCCCGTTGCGGTCGCACAACGCGAGGTTTCTGACAGGATAGGCGTTGCTCATGAGCCGGTCGAGAACGCCCACTTCCCGGAGGAGGTTGAGCGTCTGGGGGTAGAGCGCCAGGGCGTAGCTGTGTTTGCAGGCCCATACGCCGGAATCGACAATCTCTACGGTAATGCCTTGTTTGGCCAGATGCAGAGCCGCAAACAGTCCAACGGGGCCGGCGCCCACGACTAAGACTTCGGGATTTCCTTCAGCGAACATGGCATAAGTCTCCTTGAGACGGCCCAAGTATACACCCGCCACCGGCGGTGGGATCCCGCTAAATTGATCCTGTAGTCTGATTTTAACGGACCTTACATAGCCAGCATTCGTCTGGGGCGCGCGGCCGCACTTCGCTCATAATGGAGAGGAAGAACCTTATGCCTTTTGCCACGATTCCGCAGGCCTTGGAAGCCTTTCGCCAAGGCCGCATGCTGGTTGTCGTCGATGACGAAGATCGAGAGAACGAGGGCGATATAACACTAGCCGCGGAGTTTGCCACGGCCGAAGCGATCAATTTCATGGCGGTCTACGGACGAGGGCTGGTGTGCCTGTCCCTGGCCCCGGAGATCTGCGACCGTCTGGCGCTGCCGATGATGTCGCAGCGCAACACGTCGCAGTTCGGTACGGCGTTTTGCGAGGCGATTGACGCAGCCGAAGGAGTGAGCACCGGCATCTCGGCGGCCGACCGGGCCCGGACCATTCAGGTGGCCATCGACCCGAATTCGCGGCCGGCGGACCTGGCCCGACCGGGTCACATGTTCCCGCTGCGCGCGCGCGAAGGTGGCGTGTTGGTTCGTTCCGGGCAGACCGAGGCGGCGGTGGATCTGGCGCGGTTGGCCGGCATGCGTCCGGGCGGCGTGATCTGCGAAGTCATGAACGAGGACGGCACCATGTCGCGCGTGCCGCAACTGGTGGAGTTCTGCAAGAAGCACGGTCTGCTGCTGATCTCGGTGGCGGACCTGATCCGCTACCGCCTGGAGCACGAGCGGATTATGCGGCGGAGTGCCGAGGGTACCCTCAAGATGGATCTGGGGCAGTTCCGCAGCATCTCCTATGCGTCCACCATCGACCCGGAGACGCATCTGGCGCTGGTCTATGGCGAGCCGGAGAAGGGGGCGTCGGCGCTGGTGCGGATGCATTCGCGGTGCACGTACGGCGATGTCTTCCATTCCACGGAGTGCGACTGCCACCGGATTCTGCGGGCGTCGCTGGAGCGGATTGTGGCCGAAGGGGCGGGCGTGCTGGTGTACCTGCACCAGACGGGGCCAGGGATCCGGCAGATCGATCCGGACCCGGCGGGTGGGCTGCCCCGGCTGGTCTCGCATACACGTGCGTACACGCACTACGCAACGCCGGCGGGCCAGAAGCTGTTGCAGCACGAGACCGGTTTCGGCGCGCAGATCCTGGCGGACCTGGGGTTGAAAAAGATCCGGCTACTCACCAATCATCCGCGCAAAGTGGTTGGTCTGGAAGGGTTTAATATCGAAATTGTGGAACAACTGCCTGTGTAGGGCGGGTTCCCGGAGATAGAAAAAGGGGCGCGGATGGTTCCGCGCCCCTTTTGTTATGGTGTGCCGCTTGCGTGCCGGTTAGGCGTTGACGAGCTGCTTCTTGTACATCTCGGCCATCTCGGAGAGCGGCTTCGGCGTGTAGTCGCCAGCGTGACCGGCCTGACCGAACTGGACCATGCGCTCCGCCACAACCTTCTGCATGGCCGCACGCGCGGGCTTCAGGTAGTCGCGGGGGTCGAACTTCTCGGGGGTCTCGATGAAGACCTTGCGGATGGCGCCGGTGATGGCGAGGCGGTTGTCGGTGTCGACGTTGACCTTGCGGACGCCGTTCTTGATGCCGAGCTGGATCTCTTCGACGGGGACGCCGAAGGTGGTCTTCATCTTGCCGCCGTACTGATTGATGATGTCGATGAGTTCCTTCGGGACAGACGAGGAGCCGTGCATCACCAGGTGGGTGGTGGGCAGACGCTTGTGGATCTCGATGAGGATGTCCATCTTGAGGACGTCGCCGTCGGGCTTGCGTGTGAACTTGTAGGCGCCGTGGGAAGTGCCGATGGCAATGGCGAGCGCGTCGCAACCGGTGGCCTTGACGAAATCTTCCGCCTGAGCCGGATCGGTGACGTGATCGAGACCGCTGCCGCCGGAGCCGTGGCCGTCTTCAATGCCGCCGAGGCAGCCGATTTCGGCTTCCACCGTAACGCCGCGGGCGTGGGCGTACTCAACGACTTCCTTGGTCACCGCAACGTTGTGCTCGAACGAAGAGGGGGTCTTGCCGTCTTCCATCAGCGAGCCGTCCATCATGACGGACGTGAAGCCCATGTCGATGGCGGAAATGCAGGTGGCGGGGCTGTTGCCGTGGTCGAGGTGGAGAACGGTCGGGATCTCGGGATAGATTTCGGTCGCGGCCAGCATCAGGTGATACAAAAACCGATCCTGGGAGTAGGCGCGGGCGCCGCGGGAAGCCTGCACGATCACGGGCGACTTCGTTTCGCGAGCCGCCTCCATGATGGACTGAATCTGCTCCATGTTGTTGACGTTAAAGGCGCCGATGCCGTAGCCGCCCTTTGCCGCTTCGTCGAGCAGCTGACGCATTGAAACGAGAGCCATGTAAATCTCCTTGGGCCGAATTAGGACCTATGAATCCTGTTTTCAAGTTTATTTTACTACACACGGATGGCGGCAGTCAGCGGGTTTTCCCTGCTTTGGAGGGGCCGCCAGACCCGAGAGAAGCTCATTTATACCAGTCGAGCAGCTTGACCTGCACACCGCTGCCGGCCAGACCCTTCTCGAAGAGCGAAAGGTCGGAGCCGCGGTAGTGGTATGGAATGGCGATCTTGGGTTTGAAGCCTTTGACCGCCTCGGCTGCCTCGTCCGGAGGCATGGTGTAGGGGAGGTTCATACAGATGAGGGCGGCATCGATGTTCTTGAGGGCCCGCATCTCGGGGATGCCCTCGGTGTCGCCGGAGATGTAGAGCCGGAAGCCGCCGTAGGTGACGACGTAGCCGTTGCCGCGGCCCTTTTCGTGGAACAGCTTGCCCTCGGATGGGCCGCGCTTGAGGTTGTACATCGGGACGGCCTCGATGGTCCAGGCGCCCACCTTGGTGGTCTCGCCGTTGGCCATGACCTGCGTGCCTTCCAGTTTTTCGGCGGCGGCCTTCGGGGCCACCACCTTAGTGGAGGACTTGCGTACGGCGGCCAGCGCTTTGGGGTCGAGATGGTCGCCGTGGATGTCGGTGACGAGGATGAGGTCAGCCTGCGGGAGCCCGGTGTAGTCGCCCGGGCTGGTGGGGTCGACGTGGACGACCTGGCCGCCGGCTTCCAGCATGAAGCTGGCGTGCTTGATGGCAGTGAGTTTGAGCGGCCCGGCTTTGGTTTTGAATTCGACGGTGGGATGGGTTTGGGCCATCAGCGCGGCCGTGGCCGCGAAGGTCAGGAGAAGCATCCGCATGGGATTCAGTATAGGACCACGCAGGCCTAGGCCTTCAGATGTTGCGCGAGGAACGGCAGTCCCTGTTTGCCCGAGAAGACGTGGGCTCCGGGATGGATCTCATGGCCGATGCGGTCCTGGGCTCCAAAGGCCTGATAGACCTTGCTGACGTTGGCGAAGGACTCTTTGAAGGCCTCGAGCGGGAAGATCGGGTCCTTGACGCCGGATTCGCAGAACAGCGGCCGGGGGGCGATGAGGCCGGCGACGTCGTACTGCTCGCACCATTGGAGGATGCCCGGGACGTAGTTGTCGATGCAGTGCGAGAGGCTCATGATGGAGTCGCGAAAGGTGTTCAGGTAGCCGCTGACGAAGGCGGCGCTGATGCGGGGCTCCAAGGCGGCGCCGAAGACGGTGCAGGTGCCGCCACCGGAGATGCCCATCAGGCCGATGCGCTTGGGGTCGAATTCCTTGCGGGTTTCCAGATAGTCGACGGAGCGCATGATGTCCCAGACGCGCCAGCCGATCATGGTCTCGCCGTAGAGCAGGGCAGCGCCGGCGGAGGGCTGGCAGGAGGAGGTTCCGCCGTTCTTGGAACGGGCGGCGGCGTCACGGCGGCAGCCGAAGCCAAGCGGCTCAATGGCGAGGGCGGCCATGCCGTGCTCGACGATCTGGAGGGCGTAGTCGTAGGCGTAGGGACCTTTGACGGTGCGCTCGTTGCCTTTGTCGTCGATACCGCAGATGTCGTTGACGCCGAAGCCGTGGCCGGGGATGCTGACCACCACGGGCATTGGCTTGGTTCTGCCCTTGGGGGTCATCAGATAGCCGAAGACCTCCAGGCCGGGGCGCGAGTTGAAGATGACAGTCTCGCGGGTGTAGCTGGGGAACTCCCTGGTTTCGAGGATGCGCGGCTGCAGCGGGGTGCGCTGCTGGGGGAAGCCGCCGACGAGGTCAGTGAGTTTGGCACGGAGCTTCTTCTGCCACGCTTCGGCAGCCTTGCGGTCGGAGGCCTGGAAACTGAGTCGGCGGGGCATCTCCTTGTAGCGGAGGCGTGAGTACTCAAGGGAGTCGAACTCGGCGTTGTTCACCTGGCCGGAGAACTTGGCGAGGGCTCCCTGGTACTTGGGTTCGGATTGAGCTTGCGCTTTCATGACGGCCGGAAGGGCGGCGGCTAAGGCGAGTCGGCGGCGGGAAATCACAGAAACAGATATATCATTTTCGGTTCGATCCAGGTACGTGACGGTGGAGGCTCCGTCAGGTCGCTCCTACCGGCGCGCAATCCAGAATCCGAGAGCGCTGGCGAGTTGCGAGAGGCAGCACAGCCCTACAGCCAGTACCGCTCTCAACCCACTTGCCGCTCGCATCGGTGCCACCAACAGGCGACGGTAGAAGCCCGGCGGCTCCAATGCCACTCGGCCTGACCTCTTGATGGCGTGCATCTTCCGGAAATGATACGCCCCCTGTCCGAAGCGATAGTGCCGGTTCCAGAATGCCCGCCATCCGGTCGCGGCATCATGGACTACCAAAGCCCGCTCTGCGTACACCAACGGGAACCCTCGCTTCAGCCAGCGCGCACAGAATTCGCGGTCTTCCGATGCCCGAAATGATGGATTGAACCCACCAAGTTCTCGAAAACTCTCAGCCGGAACCGCAAAGTTCATGGTCGCAAAGAACTGCGAGTTGGCAGGGTCCGCATTGTAGTATCGATATACCTCGTCGAGAATCGCCTGGTTGACCTCCGCATAGACGTTCCATGGGCGTCCGTTCACCACCTTGCCGCCCACGGCGCTCCGTGGCGTCCCCTCCAGCGCCTGATCCAGCTTGCTCAACCACGCTTTGTCTGCCAGGCAATCATCATCGAGGAACGCCAGGTAGCGGCCCCGCGCGTGGGCTGCGCCTTCGTTTCGGGCCATGGCCGGTCCGCAGTTCTCATGTAGGCGGATCCAGCGCATGTCCAACCTGTTGCCCTCTACGACCGGATTCCCAGGAAGCGGCTTTGCCCCTCCGTCGTCGACGACAATCACCTCGAAGCCGCCTGGCACATGTTCCAGCTCCTCCAACGTCTTCAAACATGCATCCAAATAGCCGGTCCTGTTGCACGTGGGAATGATGACGGAAAATCGTGGGCCCGCGCAGTTCATGATGCTCTTCGATACAGCTACAGAGTTCTCGATCGGGTCACCTTGAATCGGCCTTGTCTGCGCACGCTCTTGGTTTGGGCTGGCTTCGCGTACTATTATAGGCTGCTGATCGGAGTGGCACTTGCGCCGATGTTGATTTCGACAGGGGATGACGTCGAAGCAGATGGAGCAGGCCTGACAAGATGCGATCCCGACATATCGCGTTGGTTGGCTTCTACGGTCACGGCAACTTCGGCGATGACTGCTACGCCGTGTTGCTGGACCTCGCGTTGCGTCAATCCGGCTTCCCCGTGTCCATTTATCGCCTCTGCGATGCTTACTCCAAGCCGTTTGGTCTTCAGAGCGTTTCCTCAGCCGATGAGCTGTTGGAGAATGCGGATGTTCTGTTGTGGGGCGGTGGCGGCCTCCTTGTTTCGTGGCCGGACATGCTCTACCGCGCGTTCTTCCCCGGCGTCTCCTCCGAATTCGATAGTCTCATATTGGGCTCAATCGAGAAGGGGATCTGCCTGGCGGCTTGTTCCGTGGGCGGCGACGGCGCCCTCGCGCCGCGCCTCACTCCCGGCTATAAGGAGCGTTTCACGCGCGCAGCCGCCTTTATGACAGTTCGCAATCCGCAGGACCTGGCCGTTCCCGGCCGGTTCGGCATCCCAGCGGCCTGCTTTCCCGATCTCATGTGGCTCGCCGGCGAGTGGCTGCCATCGCCTGCCCGCCGCCCCGGCGGAATGCGAATCGCCTTTGACCTCTACCCCGGCGCACTATTAAGGAAGCTTGCGCCATACCTCGTGCCGGTAATCCAGCAACTGGTCAACGAGCGCCGGGATTGCCAGTTCTACTTTCTTGATTCGACGAACGCGGGCTGCAAGCCTTACCGCGGTCTTGGCCGCTTCATCCGGGGAGCCAATGTTGTGTCCCATCAGTTCTCCGATCCCGAAAGTGATTTTCAGTTCCTGGCATCCCTTGACCTGCTTGTTTCCTCCCGGCTTCATACTCCCGTTATCGCCCTTCAGTTCGGTGTTCCGGTCGTCTCCTTACTGCCCGAAGGGAAGACCAGTCTTCTCCTGGCGAATCTCGGACTCGACAGTTTAACCTTTGGGCATCACAGGATCCTCGATCTCTACCGCTTGCTTAGCGGCAAGAAATCCCTTGATGCTTTCCTTCGCGATTTTCGCTTTCCCGACATCCTGAGTCTTCGCGCCGAAGCTGCCGGGCATCTCCGCTTTCTGCGCGAACATCTGGCATAGCGCCTGTCACGAAACAACCTGCCGGTTGTGCTCAACCCCGGTCGAAGTACCACCCACTTCGCTAGTGCTAGCATCAGTGGATGGTTTTCCACCATCTCAATGGTACTGGGCACTCTACTATCTCAAAGAGCGGTGAACAATGAGGGCTCGTGAACGCTGGGAATACCTCAGTCGTGCCCCCCTCATCGGGTGGGACCTCATCGCCCGGGGCCAGCATCGTTTTGAGTACGATCTGATGCCCGTGGCCGTTCGTGGCATGTCGGCGGCAGCGCGGCTCAACCTCCTTCGCTCCGGGCTTAACCTCTTCTGGCGCCGTAACAAGCCGTGGGGGTGGCCCCTCCACATGCAGGTCGAGCTCACCAGTTACTGCGAACTGCAGTGCCCGGTCTGCCCCGCTGGAACTGGCGAATTGGAACGGGACGCAAAAAGCATCGACGTTGCCCTGGTGGAACAACTGATGCAGGAGGTTGGCGAGCATCTACTCACGGTCTCACTATGGGGCTGGGGCGAGCCACTCCTCCACAAACGCCTGGAGCGTATTCTCGAAATCACGTCGCGCTACCCCTGCGCGAAGCTACTCTCGACGAACGGCCAGCAATTGAACCACCCGCGGGTTCAGCAAGCGTTACGCGCGCATCCGCCCACTTACCTGATCGTCGCCGTGGACGGTCTGTGTGATGAAACCAACTCCGTTTACCGGCGCGGCGCGAAGCTCCAGCCGCTTCTCGACGGAGTGCGGGCCCTAGCGGAGTGGAAACGCAGCACCGGCGCGACTCTGCCCATCCTGCACTGCCGCTTCATCGCCATGCGGCACAACGAGCACGAGTTGCCTGCGCTACCTCAATTCTGTACGGATGCCGGATTCGATATGGCTACTGTGCGTACTCTCTCCATCGTCGATACCCCTGTCGACCGGCACAACGGGTTGATCCCGGCCTCCGAATTGCTGCGCGCTTATAGCTATCAGGACAACCAACGCGCGCGCCGCAGTGACTTCGTCTGCCAGCACGCCTTCACATTTCCCACGCTGATGGCCGATGGCCGCCTCGTCTCCTGTGAACAGGACCACAACTGCTCTCAGGCCTACGGCACGCTCAAGCCCGGAGTGACGTTCTCAGATCTCTGGCGCAGTGACCGGGCTTCGTCCATCCGCCGGACCATCAAAGAATCGCCGGAAAAATTCAGCTTCTGCCGCAACTGCCCGTACGCCGACCGTCCGACCAGCAGTTGCAGCATCCAAAGCCTCCACCTGCGTCCCGGCATTCCGGGTGTGGGCGATTGAGCGGCCACGCGGAGGGCAGACCCAACGCGGGGGTTGACGGAGCTACAAGCTGCTCCATTGCTTCTCGTCGAAGCCGAAGAGAATCTTGCCGCCGTCAACAAGCAAGGGACGTTTGATCAGGTTGGGATTGGCGGACATCAGGCCCAGCGCTTCGGCTCTCGTGGGCGGGTTCGTTTTCATCCCCATCTCGCGATACAGCTCATTGCGCGAGTTCAGGAACTGGCGATAGTCGGCGGTACCGATCAGCTTGTCGAGTTGGGCTTCGCTCAGGCCTTTGTTGAGATCAATCGTCTCTGGCTCGAGCTTGCGTTCAGCCAGGAAACTCCTGGCTTTGCGGCAGGTCGTTCAAGTGGGTTTCGTGTAGAACTTCAGACTCACGGAAGTTGGGTTCCTTTCAGTAGCGGGGGACCGTCGGGTCGATCTGGGCGCTCCAGGCGTCGATGCCGCCGCTCATGGAGATGCAGTTATCCACACCCTGCCGGCGGAGCCATGTGACGACATTGAGGCTGCGGACCCCGTGGTGGCAGAAAACAATCACGGTCTTCTCGTCGGCGACTTCCTCCACGTGCTGCAACTGCTGGGGCACCGTGTTCATCGGAATGAGTTCGGCCCCTTCTATGGAGCAGATCTGATGCTCCTGGGGCTCGCGCACGTCGATGAGGACCGCGTCCCCAGCGTCGAGCCTGGATTTTGCTTCAGCAGGTGTCAACTCGTAGGATAGTTCAGCCATCGCCAATCCTTTCGCAGCCCGGGCTTGATTTTCGGATCTCCCAATCATACTCATCCCGGCACGCGAGCGGTACAGGATTTCGGGGATGTTCAAAACTGGGTGTTTTGGCGTAGAATCGACCTATGAAGGCCACACCTGCCAGCCTCCGGCCCTCTCTCTTCACCAGCGACTAGTGAGTGCCTCCGGGCACTGCGCCGCACCCGCACTCGTAAGGTCCATCCCAGACAGTCCACGAGGAGGTCGTCATGCAGCTCACTGAGCGGCAGGATTTGCCCATGCTTCGCACACCTCTGCCCGGTCCGAAGGCGCAGGCGGTGGTGGAGCGTGATCAGAAGGTACTTTCGCCGTCGTACACGCGCAGCTACCCGCTGGTGATCGCGCGTGGGGAAGGCGCCATCGTCGAGGACGTCGACGGCAACCGGTTCCTGGACATGAATGCGGGCATCGCCGTGGTGGCGACCGGCCATGCGCATCCCAAGGTGGTGGCGGCCGTGCGCGAGCAGGCGGAGAAGTTCCTCCACATGTCCGGCACGGACTTCTACTACGAGAATATGGTGGAGCTGGCCGAGAAACTGGCCGCGCTGGCGCCGGGGCCGGATCCGAAGAGGGTCTACTTTGGCAACTCAGGCGCCGAGGCGATCGAAGCGGCGCTGAAGATGGCGCGCTACCACACAGGGCGGGACAAATTCGTCGCATTCCTGGGCGGGTTCCACGGACGGACGATGGGCGCGCTCTCGTTGACGGGCTCCAAGAGCGTGCAGAAGAAGGGGTTCGCCCCGCTGCTGGGTGGAGTGACCCACATCCCTTACGCCTACTGCTATCGATGCGCCTATGGCAAACAGCCGGAGACGTGCGCGGTGGAGTGCGTCCAGGTGCTGGAGAAGCAGTTGTTCCCGACAATCCTGCCGGCCGAGGAAGTGGCTGCCGTGTTTGTCGAGCCGGTGCAGGGCGAAGGCGGCTATGTGGTGCCGCCGAAGAAGTTCTTCGATGAACTGCGCGCGGTTTGCGATCGCCACGGCATTTTGCTGGTGGCCGACGAGGTTCAGTGCGGGATGGGCCGGACGGGCAAGCTGTTCGCGAGCGACAACTTCGGGTTGGAGCCGGACATCATCGCCATGGCTAAGGGCATCGCCAGCGGTCTGCCGCTGAGTGCGACCGTGGCCAAGGCTCAGTACATGCAGTGGAAGCCCGGCGCCCATGCGTCGACGTTTGGCGGGAATCCGGTGAGTGTGGCCGCTTCTCTGGCCACGATCGAGTTGCTGCAACAGGAGTTGATCGACAACGCCGTGGCTATCGGCGCGCACATGCGGCAACGCATGGACGGGTGGGTGAGCCGCTTCCCCGTGATCGGCGATGTGCGCGGGTTGGGTTTGATGCTGGCGTTCGAGGTGGTGAAGGATAAGCAAAGCAAGGAGCGCGCGCCCGAGCTGCGGAACCGCATTGAGCAACTGGCCTTCCAGCGTGGCGTGCTGGTGCTGGGGGCTGGCCAGAACTCCATTCGGCTATCGCCGCCACTGGTATTGAGCAAGGACCAGGCTGACTACGCCATGGCCGTGCTGGAGGAGTGCATCGGCGAGGTTTGCCGCTAGACTGGTGGGGTGACTCGACCGCTGATCTTGGACGTCGGCTGCGGCATCAATAAGTTGCCGGGCTCCATAGGGATAGACCGCAATGCGCGCAGCCGCGCCGACGTTCTCTGCGACCTGGATCACTTCCCCTATCCGTTCCGCGACAGCTCGTTCGACGGGCTGCAAGCCATTCATGTCATTGAACATGTCAGCGATGTGTTGAAGACGATGGAGGAGTTTCACCGGCTGGTACGGGCCGGCGGCCGGGTGTTTCTGGCGACGCCGCATTACACGGACTTTTCCTCGTTCTGCGACCCGACCCACAAGTGGCATCTGAACTCCTTTTCCTTTCGGTACTTCGGAGACGACAACGCCGGCTATGGCTACTACTCCACGGCGCGATTTCGTGAGAAGAAAGTCCGTGTCAAGCTACTAGCTCTGTGGAGGTATCTCGGCTTCGAACTGCTGGTGAACGCCTTCCCACGCTTCCGGCGCTTTTGGGAGCACTACCTGTGCTACGTGGTGCGGGGGAAGGTCATGGAGTTCGAGTTCGAAGTCCTGAAATAGCAACCTTGCTGTTGGGTCCGTTCTACAGGCTGTGCGACAGAATGCGCCATCGCTGGCGTCTGCGCCATTGGAAGCCGGAACTGGCCTGGGGGCGGCGGGCGGAAGATTTGGCCCACAGGTACCTGCAAACCAAGGGTTACCAGGTGGTGGAGCGGAACTGGGTGGATCCCGCGCGGCGTGGGGAGGTGGACATCCTGGCGTGGGATGGGGACCGGTTGGTGTTCGTCGAGGTGAAGTCGCGGCGCAACGCGGAGTTTGGCGACCCGGAGCGGGCGATCGGCGAAGAAAAGATCAGGAAGCTCCGGCGGGCTGCCTGGTTCTTTCTGCGGCGCTGGCGGATTCCGGAAGAAAAGGCACGGTTTGACCTGGTGACGGTCGTGTTCGAACCGTTTGAGATCCGGCACATCCCGGATTCATGGTCACTGCACCGCTCAGATTCGGTATTCTGATAGCTCAGTCTGATGAAGAACTGGTTCCACCGAGTTGCCTGACCTTCGCAAAGATCCGATCACCGGCCGCTGGGTGATTATTGCCACCGACCGTGCGCGCCGTCCCACCGATTTCACACGGGAGCGGGTCATCCCGCAAGGCGTCCGCCACTGCCCCTTCTGCCCGGGCCACGAGAAGAATACTCCGCCCGAAATCCTGGCCTATCGGGGTTCCGGTGGCCCGAATGAGCCGGGCTGGTCGCTCCGTGTGGTGCCGAACAAGTTTCCGGCGCTGCGCGTGGAGGGCGATCTGGACAAGCAGGGGCAGGGCTTGTACGACCGGATGAACGGCGTCGGCGCCCATGAGGTGATTATCGAGTCGCCGGATCACATGACTTCCCTGGCGGAGATGCCGGAGAAGCAGGTGTCCGACCTGTTCTTCGCCTTCCGGGACCGGATCGTGGATTTGCAGAAGGACCCGAGGCTGCGTTACGTGATGGCGTTCAAGAATCACGGCGCGGCGGCCGGCGCCACCCTGGAGCATCCGCACTCGCAGTTGATCGCGTTGCCGGTGGTGCCCAACCGGGTGCAGGAGGAGTTGGACGGGTCGCTGCGGTATTTCCAATTCCGGGAACGGTGTATCTTCTGCGACATCATGCAGCAGGAGTTGCAGACGCAGGAGCGGATCGTCTTTGAGACGGACCATTTTCTGGTGCTGGCTCCGTATGCAGCGCGGTTTCCATTCGAGCTGTGGGTAGTGCCACGGAAGCACAACTCGCGTTTTGCGACCACGGAGGCTCCGGTGATCCACAACCTGGGCTGGGTGATGCGGACGGTGCTGCGGAAGTTGGACAAGGCGCTGGAGCAGCCGCCGTATAACGCGATTATCCATACGGCTCCGCTGCAGGTGGGTCCGCTGGAGCATTACCACTGGCATGTGGAGATCATCCCGAAGCTGACGAAGCTCGCTGGATTCGAGTGGGGGACCGGGTTTTATATCAATCCGACTCCGCCGGAGGAAGCGGCGCGGTTTCTGCGGGATATTGGGCTGCCGTAGGGCCGTTTTGAATCCCATTCACATATGTGCTGCGCTTTGACGTGCCGCGGATTGAAGTAGCGTCCCGGCCGCCGTCACCGTTCAAACCACGTCGATTGCTTCCCTCGGACCGTAGTCCGGCCCACAAACCTCCGAGATAGCTCTTCCCTTGCTGGCCCTGCGGGCGCAGGGAACAACGACAAGAATGATGGTGTCCAACTTGGAACGTATACCCAATGAGGTGCCTAATGAACTCACATTTCGGTCGGCTGGTCGCCTTTTGTGTAATGGGCGGCGCCGTTGTTCTCGGGCAGGATGCATCCGTCCTTTTGCGCCGTATGCAGTCAGCCCTCGGTGGGCGCCGCATTTTCCAAGTGAGAGATATTGACTGGGAAGTAAAGGCTAGCCCGAAGTTCCATCTGCCAATAGGCACTATCTGACTGATATGACGGTGGAAGAGGCAGAACTGGTCTTCCTGTTTCTGGCTACAGACCCAGGAGTCGGAGGGCACGGGCTTGCAAAGCAGTGGGTTCGGTGAGTTGCTGGAAGGTTGTGGCGCTTGGGTCGGAAGGAATGCGGCAGGTGTTGCGGCAGCGCGTGGCAAGCTCTCGCAACAGAGTCTCGAAGCTGTGGACGGGGAAGCCATCGGCGGTGACACGTTCCAACTTCTTCCGCTGAGCCGAAGCCGAGCACTCAGCCGGCGCAACCGGATCGCGGCGAGTTCGATCTCGGCTGAGTTCCTCATCCTGAAACAGCAAAGGAGCCAGATCTCTGCGCATGTGCCACTCCACATAGAAGGCCAGCATACAGAGCAGAATGTGCGCCCGCACATGGTCCTCGGTGCGGTGATGGATGGGGCGGATTCGCAGATCCATTCCTTTCAGACTGCGGAAGGCGCGCTCCACCTGCGCCAGGCTCTTGTAGCGGCGTACCGCGTCCGGGGCCGAGCAACGGCTCTCGGGCTCGCTGGTGCGCACCACGTAGACGCCGTCCAGTTGGCTTTCGCGCCGGATCGATTCCTCTCGCCGGGTCCAGGCGAAGACGCCATCGGCGATGTTGAGCTCGAAGTGTTTGGCGACCTTGTAGCGGTTCAAGACCTTGCCGGTCTTCAGCGCGATCTCGGCCTCACTGAGCGGAGTGCGCGTGCGGCGCTTGACCTGGGCCGCGATCTTCGCCAACTCCTTCTCGGTGGCCTCGATCAGCTCGCCTCGCTTCCGCCGGCGCTCGTCGGCCAGCAGCGGATTGAAGCAGGCCACCAGGCGCTCGCCGGGATAGGCGGGCGAAGTGATCTCGGCCAGATTGGTTTCGTCGAACAGGGACAGTTGCAGGCTTCCGCCGTCAACCAGTTCGCCAATCGCCGGTCCGCGGAGGGCGGAGATCCAGCCGAGTCCGGGATGCTGTTTGAGTTGGCCGATCTGCGTTTCGGTGAGCATGCCGCGGTCGCCCACCAGAACCACGCGGGACAGGCCGAAACGTTGGCGGAGCTTATCCACTTGATCGGGAACGGTGGTGGGATCGCCGGTATTGCCGGGATAAACGTCGACGGCCACGGGGCGGCCTTCACTGTCGGTCAGCAGGCCGTAGACGATGATGGGCAGTCCCTTCTTTCCGTCGCGGTTGTGGCCGAGTCGTGCCAAGGGGCAGGTGTGGCCTTCGTAGTAACTGCTGCTGACGTCATAGAGCACCAGGGAGCCGTCGTGGAGATGACGCTGGGCGAGTTTCTTTTCGATGTGCGACTGACGGGCCAGCAGCCAGTCCATGGCCTGGTACAAGTCGTCTTCGGTGGCGTCGGCGACACCGAGTTCCTCGGCCAGAGTGGTGGTGTGCCAAAGGCGAGTGGTGGCGAGTTTGGAGCAGGGGTGCAGAAGACGTTCGGCGATCATAGCGAGAACGAGGTCGCGCTCGCGGCAGGGTTTAGAGGCCAGCAGCGAATCGAGGCCGAGGCGATACATGGAGCCGAGCACGGCCTGGACATGGCCGTGAGGGAGGTTGCGTTCGACGAGGAAAGCCTGCGAGGCCGGCAGGAACTGTTCACCGGCAAGGGAGCGGCGGATGAGGTCGATGAGATCGGGCGGCAGGTGGGAGATGTTGCCGAGGGTTTCGTGGCGGACCTGGGAGCCGACGCGGAAGGTGCGGCGGAGCAAGTGGGTCTGGTAGAGTTTGCCTTTGTAGGTCCGGGAAGTGGTGGCCACATGAACCCGTCCGGTTCTGGATGGCATGGCCAATTATAAGGGAGAGAGGAAAGGAAGGCAAGGGGTATCTGACATATTTAGTGGCTACAAATGTAACCTCGAAATCACCTTACATGACTGAACCAGAAGGCGTTGGGCTATTTCAGGGCCTGGAACTTCGGGCTAGAGTATGGGATGGGGCCGGTCACGAAGCGGGGTTCGCGATACGCCGAGAGCGCGTTATTCTCCCCTACCAATTTCGCAAAGACCAGGATATGCACGTCTCCAAAGAGCAAGTCCTCCACACCCGGTTTTATTTCGACGGGAAGTCGGGTTGGGGTAGCTTCGCTGACATGGCAAAGTTTAGAGATACGCCGATCTTCGCTCTCAAAGGGCCTGAGCTCGCCATGGTGCGAAAGGAAGTCCGAGGATTTTGGTTGAGTCTCTGGCGGGCAGAAGACTACGAGGTGAGTGTTTGTGCGCCGAACACGCTGCGCCTTGTAGATAAGAGCGATCCGGCCAATATCACCGAACTTCAACTCGACAGCAACACGTGGCTCCCCCTTCGTTCCGGAGAGCTGTGCAAACCTGCCGGCGTACTTGCCAAGGGGAGCCAGGCCAGAATAGAAGAGTGGATTGTTCTGGACGGCCTGAAGCTGCCAAAGCACATCCTCAACTATCATGCCGGCCAGCTCGTAGCGGACATAGAGACGATCACCGCGAAAGTCGATACTGGCATGAAAGCCGACGATCTGGCACAGCCTCCTGATTAGCGATAAAGTCGGGTAGTTCTGAACGCTGTATCAAATGCCCGTCAACGGCGCAGTGTAGAGCTAAAGTCGCCAACTCCCGAGTGGTCGGCGCTCGGAGACAATGGACGACACCGTCTGCAATCCGCACGATGACCCGCTGCCAATTCTGGATCATTGATGAGAAGCTGGCTCATGTTGCCAATCAACGCCCCGGCTGGGCGCGCTCCGTCCTGGCAATTGGCGAGTGAATCTCCAAGCTCAGGCCGCCATCTCATACAACCTCAGATCGCTGACCACTCGGCGCATGGCTCCGTTCGATGGCCGCGACTCCAACATGCAGCGATCACTGCCACTGAGCCCCTCCACACGAACCCTCCCGCGTTCCCGGCTCACCCGCCAGGCAGCCGTGGCTCCGCGATCGCTAGTCAGGCTGGCCAGGGCATGCTCTGCGCCCGCTATCATCTGAAGGCCGCCTTCCGGTCCCACGAAGAAAGTCCACTCCCCGGCTTCCAGGCCTGCTTCCACGGATCCGGCGGCTGTTTCCAGCAGCGTCTTCGCGTTGTGCAGCAGGCTCGTCACACCACCCGTATCGGAGAAGGGAGGCCGAACTTGAGACAATGAGTGAATTCGTATGTGGCCTCACATCCAACTGAACGTAACGAACCTGGGCACGGCGTTGAACGTCCTGGCCGCCATGATCACCCCGGCCTTGTTGCTGTCGGCTTGCGGTACGTTCATTCTTTCGACTTCGAACCGGCTCGCGCGCATTGTCGACCGCATGCGGTCCCTGTCGCACCAGTTGGATGAGATGTCGCAGAGCACGCTCGACGTGGCGCTGCGTGAGGAACGCATCGAGCATCATCGGGGCGAGATTAAGCTCCAGGGGCGGCGGCTCAATCTGATCCAACGCGCTCTGACGCTGTTGTACCTCGCCGCCGTCAACTACGTCTGCACCAGCGTCGCCATCGGGTTGGCCTCGACCTTTACCCTGGTTTGGGTGTACTGGGTTCCGGTGTTCTTTGGCATCGGCGGTGCCTGTTGCATGTTGATTGCGGCCGTCATGCTGGCTCTGGAGGCCCGCTTGGCTGTGAACGACCTCTACGACGAGACGGAGTTCCATCGGCGGCTGGCGCGTTACTACTCGGACCAACAACAGACCCGCCTGCCGGAAGCGTGACCTGTGTTCAGCGCAGGCCCATGCCGCCGTCCACCTGCAGGACCTGGCCGGTAATGAAGTTGGAGGCTTTCAGGAAGTAGACCACTGCATCGGCGATGTCCTCGCCGGTGCCGGGCTGCCGCGCCGGCGTCGATCTGGCCAAAGCTACGATGGCCGGATCGTCCTTCTCCTCGAACGGGATCACCCCGGGCGCCACCGAGTTCACCGTGATGCCTGGAGCCAAGGCCTTGGCGAAGCCTCGGGTGAGGGAAACCACTCCAGCCTTTGAGGCGCTGTAGTGGACATGCTCCGGCCAAGTCATGAACGCACCCATGGAGCTGATGTTGACGATGCGGCCTTGGCCCCCTGAATTGCGCTGCATGAGTAGCGCTGCCTGCTGAGTGCAGAAGAAGTACGACTTCAGGTTGACGGAATGGATGAAGTCCCAGTCGGCTTCGGTGACTTCGAGAGCCGGGATCCTGGTGAAGCGAGCCGCGTTGTTCACCAGTCCATCCAGACGGCCCAACTGGTTCTCGATCGAGGTGAACATGTGCCTGATTTCGTCGACGCTTTCCAGGTTGGCCTGGAAAAGCGGGGCATCGCCGCACTCGGCCGCCGTCTGGCGCGCCTCGCGCTCCGACCCGCCGTAGTGGATCAGCACGCGCGCGCCCTCGGCGTGCAGCCGCAATGCGATCGCCCGGCCGATGCGTTTGGCCGCGCCGGTGATCAGGATTACCTTGCCGGTGAGCTCAGACACTGGTTTCGCTGTGCACCTCGACGTCCTCGGGATCGACACCGGACAGAGCGGGCTCGGGCAGCAGTCCACGCGCCTGTGCCCAACCCCAGCCTAGCGCAGTGGATGTGCTGAGGACGCCGGCCACTACTCCGATGATGCGTGGATCCACGGTCTCCGACGCAAGCCCGGCAGCGAGCATCGAGATCATCATCGTCGCCCAGACCATCGATTCCATGGTGGAGAACACACGGCCGCGGAACTCATCCGGCACATGGCGCAGCATCTGTGTGAAGTTCATGACCGAGCTCACCGCGACCGCGGCCCGCGACAGGCCGATGAAGAAGAGCGCCAGCAGGTAGTTGCGGCTGAGACTGAAGAATACATAGGCGCCGCCATGGACGATGTAGCAGCCGACGATCAACCACTTGTAGGCTTCGAACCGCAGCCGTTTGCCCCAGACGTTGGCCACCACGCCACCGACGATGAGGCCGATGCCGGCCGCGCCCCACACCTCGCCGATGCCTTGCGCTCCACGGCGGAAGACGACCTCGCCGAAGAGGCTGAACAGGATTTGGGCCGCTCCGCCGCCGGTGGCCCAGCCCACGCCGACCAGGGCGATGGCCAGGATGAGCGGCGTGCGCTTCATATAGGAGAGCCCAGCGCGGTACTCCTGCCAGGGGCGCGCCACACGGTCTTTGCTCAGGTCGCGGCGCTCGGCTTTGAAGCTGCCGCTGTGGGGCACTCGGAGCAGGGAAATGCAGGCGGCCGAGACGAGAAACGACATCGCGTTGAAGGCGAACGCCACATCGTAGCCGAGGCCCTTGGCCGTGGCACCGCCCAGGAACGCACCGATGGCGACCGAGGTCCACTGCGTGGTCTGGGTGAGCGAGTTGGCGGTGTGGAGCTCCTCTTTGCTGGCGATCACGGGCAGGATGGACGCGCGTCCGCTGGTGAAAAACGGCGACGCGAACATGAGCAGGGCGCTGAGGAAGATCAGTAAACCTGTGCTCCGCTGTCCGGTGCAGAAGAGGAAGCACATGGCGATGGCCGCGCGGACGAGATCGCTGCAGATCATGGCCTTGCGGCGATCGACGCGGTCGAGCACGACGCCGGCGACGGGCCCGGCGGTGATCATCCCGACCGCGCGGGCGAGCATGACAGCACTGATGGCCAGCCCGGAGTGGGTTTGATCCATCACAAGCGCAAAGACGGCGATGTTGTTGAAGTTGTCGCCGACCTCGCTGACCACTTGGCCCAACCAGGTGCAGCGATAATTCCGGTTGTTCCGTAACAGTTGGAGAAAGCCGGCCATGGTGCGCTACCTTTTCCCGGTGAGCCAGACGCCGCTGAGCACCAGCAGCCCGCCGGTGGCGACGCCGGGTGTAATGGGTTCACGCAGGATGGCGAGTCCGGCCAGCGCCGCAACCACTGGTTGGATGTAGGAGAACGCGGCTACGCGGGAGGCCGGCAGGTGATTCAGGGCGTACGAGTAGATCAGATAGCAGGCGATGGAGGAGAGCAGCGCCATGTAGGCAAGGGCCCACCAGCCGGACCAGGGTACCTCCGCGTACTTGAAGTCCGCCGACTGCCAGAGCAGCAACGGGGCTCCGGCCAGTGCGCCGGCGCTGTAACCAAACGCATTCACGGTCATGCTGTCGTGCCGGCGCGCGAGCTCCTTGCCGAAGACGGTATAGAACGCGAAGGAGAAGGCCGCGAGGAAGACAAACGCGTCACCGTAGAACGACGCGCCCTGGGCGCTGCCGCCGGGCGCCAGGTTGAGCACGGCGATGCCGCCAATGGCCGTGCCCATGCCGGCGAGCTTATAGGCGGTGATCCGCTCCTGACCCCGGAAGGCGGCCATCAACATCACCTGAAGAGGTGTGGTGGCGATCATCAGAGCCGCGTGAGCGACGCTGGTGCGGTTCATCCCGACGACGAATAGAACCTGGTTGAGCGTGATGCCGAAGATGCCCAACACGCAGAGCGAGGTGATTTCCTTGAGGGCCCAGGGCTCAGTCCGTTCGCTCTGGCGGCTCTTCATCCAAAGCAGAATGGGGACCAGCAGAACGGCCGCGGTGACGGCCCGCAGGGGGCCGATCACCAGGGGAGGGAACGCACGCAAGGCGTACTTGGCGACGATGTAGTTGAGGCTCCAGACCAGCGTCATGAGCGAAACCAGGCCGTAGAGCCGCTGCCGGGAGGGGGTCACTGAGCCGCGTAGCTTTCCTGCCGGGTGCGGACGCTCTCCAGGAAATCGAGATCGAGGTGGTAACCGAAACCCGGCCCATTGCCGGTGACAATCGTGCCGCGGGCGGTCACTTCCACCCAGGGGTCGATGATGTCACGCTTCCAATAGCGGCGGCTGGCCGAAACATCGCCCGGCAGGACGAAGTTGGGCAGAGTCGCGAGCGCGATGTTGTGGGCGCGGCCGATGCCACTTTCCAGCATGCCGCCACACCAGACGGGAATGCCGTTCTGGTGGCAGATGTCGTGGACCTTCTTCGCTTCGGCGAAGCCGCCCACGCGGCCCAGCTTGATGTTGATGATGCGGCCGGCCTTCAGCCGGATGGCCTGTTCGGCGTGATGGGCCGTGCGGATGCACTCGTCCAGGCAGATGGGGGTGTTCAGCGCGGCCTGGAGCTGAGCGTGATCGATGATCTCATCGTGTGAGAGCGGCTGCTCGATCATCATCAGGTTGAACTCGTCGAGCTTCTTGAGATGCTCGATATCGGCCAGGGTGTAGGCCGAGTTGGCGTCTGCCATCAGCAGGATGCCGGGGAACTCGCGCCGCACCTCGCGGATGACCTCGACGTCCCAGCCGGGCTTCATCTTCATCTTGATGCGCTGGTAGCCGGCATCGACTTCCGTATGGATCTTCCCTAGAAGTTGAGCAACCGTGTCCTGAATACCGATGGAGACTCCGCAGGGGATCTCGGTGCGCGCCCCGCCGCCGATCAGTTTCCAGAGCGGGATGCCGGCCAGCCGGGCTTCCAGGTCCCAGCAGGCGGCTTCGAGTCCGCCGCGCGTCATGCGGTGGCCCTTCATGCCGGCCGTGCATTGACCCACCTCCGACGCGGCCTCAAAGCCCTTGCCCAGCACCGAGGGAACGATGTAGGCGTTGAGGAGCTCCCATGCGCCTTCGGTCCATTCCTCGTTGTAATAGGGGTGCTCGCCGCAGGTGACTTCACCCCAACCGGAGACGCCCCCGCACGTGACTTCCACCAGAATCATCTGGCGCGAATAGGTACGCCCAAAGCTGGTTTCGAAGAAATGCACCAACGGCATTTCGATCCAGTGGAGGCGGATGTTTTCTATTTTGAATCCCATGGTCCTAGAAGATAGGTGCCGAATTCCGGCGTTTTCTCAAATCCGATGACGGCCAGGCCGCGGTCGAAATACTCCAGGAAGCGGTCGCTGACGCCGGCCTGAATGTGGCGCGCGCGGCGCGGGTCGGTGGCTCGAATATGCGCGATGTCCGAGGGAACGGGAATCCGTTCCAGCACGGGGGGCCGCTCGTAGGGCTGCCCATCCACAATGCGGTTGACGCGATCGCTGGCGATATACCACTCCGCCACGCAACGATCGGTGGGTAGGCCGCCGTGCAGGTGCGATGTCGTGGTGCCATACTGATTCAGCACGAAACGACGGACGACGGCGCCCAGTCGCTCCATGTTGAAGTAGGCGTTCTTGATTTCCAGAGGATCGAAGGTCCACTCCACCAGACCGATGCCGCGCGCCTGGGCTTCCTCGCGCTGCTTCAGCTTCAGCATACGGCCAACACCCAGGTTCCGGTAGGGCTCCAGCACACCCATCATGTGGCCGTGCAGATACACGGTATCGCCGCGCTTCAGGCCGGGAATGGCCAGCAGAAATGCGATCATGCGGTCACCGTCAAAGGCGCCAATAACCTGGCCGCCTACCTTGGTAGCGACCACGAACAGGCGTTGCGGCAACAGTTCGATATCCTCAAAGCCCCAGATCTCCTTCTGCAGCCGGACGGCTTCGCCCAGGTCGGGCAAAGAGGTCAGGTGGCGGAGTTCGATGGGCCGTTTGTCTTGGCTTCCTGCCACAGTGCTTCCATCTCCTCGAGATTCGATTGCGAAAAGTCGCGGCCTCGTGCCGCGAGTTCCCGCTCTACATGCCCGAATCGCTGGCGGAACTTGGTATTGGTGCGACGCAGCGCCTGTTCCGGATCCACCTTCAGAAAGCGGGCGACGTTGACCAGGGTGAAGAGCAGGTCGCCGATCTCCCCTTCCACGTCCTCGGTATTCTGCCGGCCGCGGGCTTCGGCCAGTTCATCCAGTTCCTCGCGTACCTTATCCAAAACCTGGTCGATCTCCGGCCAGTCGAAGCCGGCTGCGGCGGCCTTGCGCGAGATCTGAGCGGCTTCGGTCAACGCGGGTTGAGCTTTCAGAACAGTGTCCAGCAGGCCCTTGGGCTTTTCGCCTTTGTCCTTCTTTTCCTGCTGCTTGATTTCATCCCAGCGGCGTAGTACCTGCTCAGAGGTCCTGGCGTCGCCTGTACCGAAGACATGGGGATGCCGGCGGACGAGCTTCTCGTTGATGGCATCCAGGGAATCGCCCACGGTGAACAAGCCTTCTTCCTCCGCCATCTGGGCGTAGAAGACGACCTGGAGAGTGAGATCGCCCAACTCCTCGGCCAGGGCGGGAAAATCGCGCCGGTCGATGGCGTCCATCACCTCATAGGTTTCCTCGAGGGTGTAGGGCTTGATGGAGTCGTAATTCTGTTCGCGATCCCACGGGCATCCATCCGGTGCGCGGAGGCGGGCCATGATCTCAACCAGTCGCTGGAATTTCTCCCCAGCGGATGGACTGCTTGGGTCTGACATTGCGAGGGGAAATTCCAGCGTAACATAACGTAAATATGGACCTTCGAGCTGCCGTCTCATCCGCGGACTTTGCCTTGGCCCGCGAGCTGTTCCGGGAATACGTCCAGACGCCGGACGTCGCGGTCTGTGTCGTGGGTTTTGAGGAGGAGTTGGCGCGCCTGGAGACCTTCTATGAGCTCGTGCTCCTGGCTTTCGACTCAGAGACGCCGGTGGGCTGTGGGGCGATGCGGCCGCTGCCGGACGGTACGGCGGAAATGAAGCGGCTGTATGTACGGCCGTCCGCCAGGGGCTTGAAGGCGGGCCGCGCGCTGACCGAGGGATTGATTGAGGCAGCCCGTGCGAGAGGGTATCCGGCACTGAGGCTGGATACGCTGCCTTCGATGATGGCCGCGCAATCGCTGTATAAGTCGCTGGGGTTTGTGGAGATTCCGACCTACTCTGCGGGGAACCCACCCACTGCCACCTGTTACGAACTGCGCCTTGAGGGTAGGTAAGGAGTGACCGCAGGAGGCGCGGCGGTAGCCACGCAGCGCCTCCCCTCCGGCTTGCGAGATCGGAACACCGCATCCGGCCAAATCGTCGTCGTGCACGCCTCCTCCAGGTGGACACGATCTGATCTGGCCGGACCTTTGCGGACCCGAACGCCCATCTAGCCGATACCGTATCGTGCAGTTCGGTCGACGTTCGTTGCAGCCGATGTTAAAAATTCTTTAGCTGCTGACATAGACTGGATAGGATGTTGGAAGTTCGCCGCGCAAACGCTGCCGAGGCTCCTGTTCTGCTCGATCTCATTCGGGCGCTGGCCGATTACGAGAAGCTCGACCCGCCCACACCCGAGGCGCAGGGTCGCCTGGTGCGGGACATCTTCGGCGACAAGCCCCGGCTGGACGCTTTTCTGGCCTTTGTGGACGGACAACCCGCCGGCTATGCCCTGGTGCTCGAGACCTATTCCAGCTTCCTGGCGCTGCCCACTCTGTATCTGGAGGACATCTTCGTCAAACCGGACTTTCGGGGGAAGGGCGCCGGAGCCGGCTTGTTTCGAGAGATGGTGGCGGAGGCCGATCGCCGGGGCTGCGGTCGGATGGAGTGGGTGGTTCTCGACTGGAACCGTCTGGCCCAGGACTTCTACGCCAAGTTCGGCGCCAAACACCTGAACGACTGGATGACCATGCGGCTGGTCCAGGATGATTTTGCACGGATCCTGAAAGCGGATTGAGTGGTCTGAAATAATAGATCCGTGCGCCGTACCCCCACTCTCTGGATTCTCGCATTCCTTATCACCGTGGCCTCCGCCGTCTACCAACGGATGACAGGTCCCAGCTATCCGGTGCGAGGTAAGGCGACGCTGGCCGGAACGGAGATTGCCTTCCGCCTGCCGCGTTCGCAAGGAGACGGGGACGCGGAGATTCGAGTGCCGGCGGCCGATGTGGCCGTGCAGGGCACTCTTGGCTGGAAACGGTTCAAAACAAAAGATTCCTGGACCTACTCGAAGCTGACGCGCCAAGCGGGCGAGTTGGTGGGGCACCTGCCCCATCAACCCCCGGCCGGCAAGCTGATGTACCGGGTCATCCTGCAACAGGGTCTGGAGCGTGTTTCCCTGCACGGTCAACCGGTAGTGATCCGGTTCAAGGGCGAGGTGCCGCAGCCTGTTCTGATGGTCCATATCTTCTGTATGTTCGTGGGAATGCTGCTATCGACACGCGCCGGGCTGGAGTTCTTCCGGCCGGAGCCCAAGTACGCAACCCTCATTGTTGCGACGATTGGTCTGCTCACCGTCGGTGGGTTGATTCTGGGCCCGGTGGTACAGAAATACGCCTTTGGGGCGTATTGGACCGGGTGGCCGTTCGGTACGGATCTGACGGACAACAAGACGGCGGTGGCGTGGCTGGCCTGGGTGATCGCATGGCTGAAGACGCGACGAAACCAGGAGGCCGGCCGCTGGGCGCTCGGCGCGGCGATTGTCACGCTGGTGGTCTTTGGCATCCCGCACAGCGTGTTCGGAAGTGAACTGAAGTACGACTAGCTCAGAACAGGCGCAGAAACGACTCTGGCGGACGGGCTGTCTTCAGCCGCCGGAACCATGCGCAGGCGGGGTAGAGAACGACGAGACCGGCGGTCCAGACCGCATAGAGGACCCAACGATCGGGCGCCGACTCCCGGAAGACCGCCAGACGGATCGCACAGAAGAGCCAGAGGTGCGCCAGATAGAAGAATAGCGGCGCCTGGCCGTAGACCGAGAGCAGGCGGCGCAAGGGATCGAGCCAGGCCCCAGCACGGTGGATCAACGAGAGCAGAGAGAGGTTGATACCCAGCGTCAGCAGGCAGAATGCCAGGCTGGGCGGATACTTGATGACCGTGAGGAACGATTGGAGGCCACCGCCTTCGGGTCGCATCAGATTCCCGAAGCCCCCGCCGTAGCGGATGCCGACGAAGCCGACCAGGTAGGCCAACCCCATGGGCAACATGGCACGCATGGCGCGCTGAGAGTCGTTTCTAAGCAACTGCGCGAAGCCCACGCCGAGGGCGCAGATCCCGAACCACGGAAGGATGGGGTACATCGAGGCGACCGGTCCGCTGAAGCCCGGAACAACGAACGCGTGCATGAGGGCCCCGGCTGCTTCGTCGTGGCCGCGCAGCGTGGGCACGAGGAAGTTGGGCGCCATGATCGCGATAAAAGCCATGGCGAGCCACGACCGGCGGCTTAGCCGCAGCAGAGGCGCGCACAGCGCCATCGTTAAGCCCAGCGTTACCAACACGGTGAGCACCAGAATCGGCACGTGCCCTCCGGTCATGGGGTTCATGGAGAGGCCGGAGGAACTAAAGCGGTCGGGCATCAGCCAAACCGCCATCTCGAAGAGGTAGCTGACGACGACCAGCAGGGCTCCGCGTCCCATCAGTTGGCGGGTGATGCGAGCCTCCGTCCAGCCGGCATCGAGCCTGGAGGCACGAAAGTAGACGAGGCCGGTGCCCATCAGGAAGAAGAAGCCGGGTGCGCAAAGGTGAGTGATCCAGCGGGTGAGAAACCAGCCTGTGTCCGCGTAGTGCGGTGGACCCATGTTCCAGTATTCAAAGGGATGGACGCGGGCAATGAAGAAGCTGGCATGATCCAGAGCCATCAGGACCATGATCAGACCACGCAACGTGTCCAGCGCCGTCAATCGCGTGTTGCCGACTGGAGTGATGGTTGGCGCGGTACTCATGGTAGGTCCTCGGCTAGGCTCTATGCAGTGTATCGGTTTGCGGACGGTTGCGCCGCATGGCATTCCCGCCTTATGAGGTCAGATTGCTCATTGCTGATTTTCCGGAACATTTGCCCCTATTCAATCGTCTGGATCATTTGAACGATACGCCCGGGACAGGGGCGTTTCACCAAAACCGCAGGGAGCAGTCATCATGGCAGGCAATGGGAAGAAGTCGTCGAAGCGCCGCTGGATCTGGGCGTTTGTCATCGTATTGGTTCTGGCCGGAGCGGGCGTGGGTGTCCGGGCGGCCTTGAAGCCGGACAACAAGATCGACCCATCCAAGATCGCCAATGTCGATCGCGGCAACATTGCCCGCAGTGTGGTGGCCACCGGCAAGATCGAGCCTCGCTCCACGGTGGAGGTGAAGTCGAAGGCCAGCGGCATCGTCAAGAAACTCTACGTCGATTACGGTGAGAATGTGCGTCAGGGGCAGGTTTTAGCCGAGCTGGACAAAGAGCTGCTGGAAGCGCAGGTGCGGGAGTCCAAGGCCAATCTGCAGGCCGCGCAGGCTGCCGAGGAGGCGGCGCTGGCCTCATTGGAGCGGAACAAGGTTGAGGCCGAAGGCCCGGATGTACCGTTCACGAAGGCGGGCATGGATCGCGCCCGTCAGTTGAACCGGGAAGGGCTGATCGCCAAGAACGTAGTGGAAGACGCCGAGAAGCTCTATCAGATGGCCTTGAACAAGCAGAGTTCCGCATTCCGGACACTGGCTGTGAGCCGTGCGGAAATCGCCAGAGCCAAGGCCCAGGTGGCCCAGGCCACCGCCGTGCTGGAGCGAGCCAGTGAAGATCTGCGTAATTCCACCATCACCAGCCCCATTGACGGATTGGTGCTGTCGCGCAATGTGGAAGTAGGCAACGCCGTCAGTTCGATTGTCGTGTTGGGTTCGCAGGCCACGCTGTTGTTCACCTTGGGTGACGTCAGCGACGTCTTCGTGCGCGGCAAGGTGGACCAGGCGGACATCGGCAAGGTCTACATGAACCAGCCGGCACGCATTGTCGTGGAGAGCTTCCGTGACAAGAAGTTCGACGGCAAGGTCTACAAGATCGCGCCGCTGGGCGTGGAGAAGGAAAACGTCACGACTTTCGAGGTGCAGGTCTCCATCCACAATCCCGGCAACCAGTTGAAGGCGGCGATGAGCGCCAACGCCGAGATCATTCTGGAAGAGAAACCCAACGTCCTGCTGGTTCCCGAAGCGGCTGTGCTGTACGACAAGGACCGCAACGCGTCAGTGGAAGTGCCCGACGTCACGGCCGAAAAGGGACGTAAGAAGATGCCGGTCAAACTGGGCATCTCCAACGGTGTGAAGACCGAGCTGATCTCCGGCCTGACACAAGGCCAGAAAGTCATCCTGCAGTAGCGAATGACGTTCCGCGATCTCATTTGGGACACGGTTCAGACGTTGTTGGCACACAAGCTCCGGGCCGGTCTCACGATGTTCGGCCTCCTGTGGGGTGTTGTGTCAATCACGCTGATGACCGCCGCCGGTGACGGGCTGCGGGAAGGTCAGCGGCAAGTGGCGTCTCAGTTCGGAGAAGACATCATCATCGTCTTTGGCGGCCGTACGTCGTTGCAGGCCGGCGGAGAGCGGGCCGGGCGGCGGGTGATGTGGACGATCTACGACCACACGCTGCTGGCGCCGCAGACGCCGTCCTGTGAATTCGTGATTCCTGAGCTGACGCGCGGCAACGTGTCCGTCCGCAGCGACTACAACTCAGCGCTTCTGTTGATCAGCGGGTCGCAGCCGCCGTACCAGCGCCTGCGGGCCCTGGCTGTCGACGAAGGGCGATTTTTCTCCTGGGAGGATGACAGGGAGGGCCGGCGCGTCGCGTTCATCGGTAGCGACGTACGGAAGCAGCTCTTTCGAGGCCGCCAGGCTTTGGGGCAGGTGTTGACGATCAATGGGATCCCTTACCAGGTGATCGGAGTGATGAAGACGAAGGAGCAGGACTCCAGCTACGACGGCCGGGATATCAACAAGGTCTTCATCCCCTATGGCGCCATGGTGCGCGATCTGCCGCAGCCGCCGCCCTATCCTCCGGGCACCATGGACCAGATGATTGTCAAGGCTCAGTCGCTGGATGTACACGAAGCGTGCGTCGATGAGGTGCGCCGCGGGCTGGCTCGGATCCACCACTTCGACCCCGCCGACAAGGACGCCGCCAGCATCTGGGACACTGTGGAGCAGTCGCGCGCCTTCGAAACGATGGCGGATGGGATGAAGTACTTCCTCGGCGCGATGGGCGTGGTGACCCTGCTGCTGGGCGGCATCGGAACGATGAACGTGATGCTGGTGTCGGTGCGGGAACGAACCCGCGAGATCGGCCTGCGTAAGGCGGTGGGCGCGACGCGGCGCGAGATTCTGACGATGTTCTTCCTGGAAACGTTCTTTATCGTGTTTCTGAGCGGCGGTCTGGGCCTGGGCTTCGCGCATATGGTTTGCCACTTCGTGAACAAACTGAAGATGCCGCCGTACTTTGCCGGCCTCTGGGCGACTTGGCAGGTGGGCGCCGCGTGTGTCGCCCTGCTGGGCCTGGTGGCTTTCCTCTCGGCGCTGTATCCCGCGACCAAGGCGGCCAGCGTGGATCCCATTGAAGCGCTGCGGTTCGAGGCTGGAGGCTAGAGGATGCTGAAAGAGATCCTGCTGCAGGCCTGGGATGCGCTGCGCCGCAATCCGACGCGCAGCTTCCTCACCATGCTCGGCATCGTGTGGGGCATAGCCGCTGTCACCTTGCTGCTCTCCTATGGTTCCGGCTTCCGTGAAGTGATGGTCCGCACGTTTCAGAATTTCTCGAAGTCGGCCATGGTGATGTTTCCCGGGCAGACGAGCGAGAATGCGGGCGGCGAGCGGGCGGGGAAGCGGATCCGATTTGAGCTTGCCGATCTGCAAGCTGCCCAGATCGAGTCGCCGCTGATCAGAATGATCTGTCCGGAGACCATCAAGCGAGTGCCTGTGACCTACCAGGACCGGGTGCAGACCATCCCGGTGCGCGGTGTCTGCCCGGAATTTGGCGAAATCCGCAGCGAAGTCGCGCTGGACGGGCGCTGGATCAGCAAGGACGACTTCGGGGAGCGGCGGCGTGTGATCTTCCTGGGTGATTGGGTGCGCGGCAAGCTGTTTGCGGGCCGGCCGCCGATTGGCGAGACCGTCACGGTGCAGGGTGTGCGGTTCACCGTGATTGGGGTGATGGACAAGAAGATGCAGTTTGGGAACTACTATGGCCCGGACGACCGCTCCGCGTTCATCCCCTATTCGACCGCCGGCGACTTGTGGAATACGCGGTATGTGAGCGACGCCGTGATCCAGCCGATCGCGCCCATGTTCGAGGACAAGGCCACGGATCAGTTCCGGGCGGCTATCGCGAAGCGGCAAGGCTTCAACGCCGGCGACAAGCGGGCCATCACCGGATTTGGGACGTCTAATCTGAGGCCAATCATCGACGGTCTCACCATCGGGTTGCAGGTGCTGCTGGTGTTCATCGGGTTTCTCACCTTGACGATCGGTGGCATCGGCTTGATGAACATCCTGCTGGTCTCGGTAAACGAGCGGACCCGGGAGATCGGCCTGCGCCGGGCGCTGGGTGCGAAACGAACCCACATCGCGCTGCAGTTCCTGGCGGAGGCGCTGGTGTTGACCATCGGCGGGGGCATCTTCGGCGTGCTGCTGTCCTATGCCGTCGTCTGGATCATGCCACCCATCCCAATGCTTGGGGCCCTGTTCGAGGACAAGACCGGCAAGGGCGACCTGGTTCTGGCTATCCGTCCGATGACGCTGGCCGTGTCGTTTACGGTTCTCATGTTGGTGGGGATCGCCAGCGGACTGATTCCGGCCGTCCGGGCCTCCCGCATGGATCCGTCCGACGCGCTGCGGACGGAGTAAACTCGAAGCTCTGACTCTAGTCCTCTCAGTACTGTTGCTCGCCGTGACGCCCGCGGAAGACGCCTACCGGCAAGGTGTCACCTTGCTGGAACAGGGCCGCGCGGCCGAGGCTGTTCCCTTCCTGAAAGAGTCTTCGCGGCTAGCGCCGAAGAACGCGCAGTATTGGAAGGCGCTGGGCGTGGCCTACGCCTCGTTAAACGAGCTGCGCGACTCCATTGAGCCCTTCCGCCAGGCGTGCACACTGGATCCCAAGCTGCTGGACACCTGCTACTACTACGGGCGAAATCTGTACGGCATCGACAGGTACGAGGAGGCCCTTGCACCTTTGGAAAAGGCTCTGATGGCGGATGCCGTGAAGGGCCGGGCCGACGCGGCCATCGGGCAGTGTCTGCAAGCATTGGGACGGAACGAGGCGGCCGAGAAACGGTTCCAGGCGGCCGTCGCGCGGCACGATCGAGCGGAGCAGATGGCGCGCCTGGCGTATGGGCAGTTTCTGATCCGGCAGGGGCGGGCGGTTGAAGCGGTGGCGATGCTCAAGCCAGCCCAGCAGCCGGAGTCGCCCGAGGCGGGCCATGAACTAGGGCTGGCGCTCTTCCAGACCGGGCAATTGGGAGAGGCCGTCGCAGCCCTTCAGCGGGCCGTCCGATTGAACCCGCGCAAGTCCGCCACCCGTCTGCTTTTGGCCAAGGTGTACCGCCGTCTGGGCCGGGCTTCCGAGGCCGAAAGCGAAGAGATGGCAGCGGTTGCAATCGGGCTTCCGGAGCAGTAATAGCCAGCCAATGCAAGCACTTGCACCGTGCTAAGTATCTGATTTGTTTTAACTTGACAAAATTAACAAGTATTCATCAAAAGGTGCTATCGATAGATCCTACCCTGTGATAGGATGCTGTCCCAGGACTACCGGCCCTGTCCGCCGGCTCCGTCCACGAAGATTACAGGGGGTCCAAATTGAGACACTACATCTGCAAGCTGGTTGTGTGCCTCCAGGTGGTTGCCTGCGCGATGTGGGCGCAGGAGTTCCGGGCGACCATTTCCGGGCACGTTTTGGATGCCAGCGGCGGCGCGGTACCCAAAGCCAAAGTCCAGGCAACCAACCTCAGCACGAACGAAACCAACATTGCTACGACAGATTCGTCGGGCACGTACACGATTCCGCTGCTGCGGCCCGGCGACTACAATGTCACGGTCACGGCCGCGGGCTTCAAGCAGTACAACCGCGAACGCCTCACTCTCCAGGTTGGCCAGATTGCCGGCCTCGAGATCTCTCTCGAGGTGGGCGCCGTCACGGAGTCAATCAATGTGACGGGGGAAGCCGCGCTGCTGGAAACGCAGACGGCGTCGCGCAGCGGCATTGTGAACACGCAACAGGTTTCCGAACTTCCGTTGAACGCACGCAATCCGTTCATGCTCGGTACGATGATGCCGGGCGTGACGTTCCGCGGCGCGGCCATCTGGCAGCGTCCGTTTGATAACGGTGCCATCGCTGAATGGTCGGTCAACGGTGGCCGCCAGTCGAACAACGAATTCATGATGGACGGCGCGCCGAACAACGGCCAGGCCGGCAACAACAATATCGCCTACGTACCGATCGTGGACGCGGTACAGGAATTCAACGTCCAGATGAACTCCTACGACGCGCAGTACGGTCACACGGGCGGCGGGGTGTTTAACGTCGTCCTCAAGTCGGGCGGCAACGACTTCCATGCGACGGGGTGGGAGTTCCTGCGCCGGAAATGGCTGGACGCCAATACATTCCAGGGGAACGCCGTTGGCGCAAAGCGCGCCGACCACCTGCTGGACCAGTACGGTTTCCAACTGGAAGGCCCTGTCTACATCCCCAAGCTACTCACCAAGCAGTCGAAGACCAAGCTCTTTTACCTGGGCAGCTTTGAGAACTACAGGGAGAACACGCCCAATCCTCTCACAAACTCCTATCCGGAGCAGGAAATGCGCAACGGCGACTTCTCCAAGCTGAAGAATGCGGCGGGCAACCCGATTACGATCTACGATCCGCTGAACTACACGCTGGACGCCAACAGCAACCCAATCCGTACGCCTTTTGCGGGCAACATCATTCCAGCGGACCGCATCAACCCGGTGGCCAAGGCCGTTACCGGCTACATGCCGCTGCCCAACACGGCGACAAGAGCGGGTTTCGCCTATTCGACCAACAACCACCTGTTGCCGAACTACGTGAACCACGACAAGTTCTACAACCTGATCCTTAAGTTCGACTTCAATTTCGGCGACAAAAACCGGGCGTTCTTCCGGCACGCTTCCAACGACCGTACGGAAGACCGGGCCGTCAACGGACTGGACAATGTGCCCGGCACCGATGGACAACAGCCGTTCCAGCGCATCAACGATGCCTACGTGGCCGACTGGGTGAGCACGCTCACCCCGACGCTCATCCTGAATGTAAGAGGGTCTTACAGCCGGTTCATCGAAACCGGACGCGGACAGGCGAATTCCGCCTTCGATATCACGAAACTGGGCGTGCCCTCGTCGCTGGTGAGCCAGTTGCCCGGTCCATACTACTTCGGACGCTGGCAGATGGATGGCTATTCCGCGCTGGGCCGGGGGCAGGGCATCAACATCACCAACAACTACAACCTGGCGGTCAACGTGACCAAGATTGCAGGCAGCCACACGCTGAAGGCGGGCATCGACATCCGACGCATCCACTACATCCAGCAGAACAGCGGAGACATCTTCAAAGTAGATTCGCGCCGCGACTGGACTCAGCAAGTGTGGAATCAGGGTGACGCTGTCTCCGGCGACTCGTACGCCAGTTTCCTGCTGGGTCTCCCCAATACGAACGGCACGACTGATCGCTCGTCTCTCAACTACCCGCTCTATCCGTTCAATCGCCAATGGTACGTCTCACCGTACGTTCAGGACGACTGGAAGATTTCGCGCCGCCTCACCCTGAACCTGGGCCTGCGCTGGGACTTCAACCAGGCTCCGGACGAGAAATGGAACCGAATGAACCGCGGGTTCGACTCAAAGGTCGCCAGCCCGCTGCGTTCGATGTTCCCGGCGGAGACGCTGGCGCAGTATCCCAGCTTGGCCAATCTGTCGGGCGGCTTCAGCTTTGCCGGAGTCGGCGGGCAGCCCACCATCGCGTCAAAGAATGTCTGGACCAACTGGCAGCCCCGCATCGGTGCGGCCTACCAACTCAACGACAGACTGGTGATGCGTGGCGGCTACGGTCTATACTTTCTCAACCCGAACAACAACTACCTGCAGAACGCGGGCTTCTCGGCCTTTACGCCGCTGGTCAATTCCAATGACGGCGGCCGTACGCCCATCCCGAACGTGCTGAGCAATCCCTATCCCAGCGGCATTACGCGGCCATCGGGCTCCTCTCTCGGGGCGCTCACGTTTGTCGGACGGAACAACAACTGGTTCGATCCGACGTTCACGACGCCCAAGGTGCATCAGTTCTCGTTCGGATTCCAGCAGCAGGTGAGCCAGACCGCTACTCTCGAACTCACCTACGTGGGCAGCCGGACAATCGGTGCGAACGGCGAAAAGGACTACAACATTCCTTCGCTCGCCTTCCGCAAGACCTGCAACCTGATGGAGGGCGGCAGCCCCATCTACTGCAACGAGCAACTGCCGAACCCCTTCAAGGGGCTGGCGCCCTTCCTGGGGACCAACTACTACACGGCGAACACGATCAGCCGCTACAATCTGGCACGGCCCTTCCCGCAGTTCGACGGTACACTGCTGCAACAGGGTCGCAACGACTCGAACATCTGGTACAACTCCCTGCAGGTTACCTACAACCAGCGCGTGGGACGCGACCTGATCATCAACACAAACTATACCTTCAGCAAGATGGTGGAGCGCTGGGGTTACACCGATCCGTTCGCCGACCAGATGCAGCAGGGCTTGTACCTCAATGACCGCCCGCACTGGTTCAAGTTCACGGCGGTCTACGAGTTGCCTTTCGGACAGGGCAAGCACTTCGGAGCCGGCACTACCGGCTTCGTGAAGAAGCTCATCTCCGGGTGGCAGGCGACCACCTTCTACAACAATGCGAGCGGCGAGCCGGCCGAGCTGCGAGAGAATGTGATCCAACTCAAGGATCCGCGCACCCCTGGCGGTGGCTGGGATGGCAACGTCGACTGGAAGGCGAACAAGGTTCGCGGCTGGAATCCTTGCGTACTGCGCCAGCAGGACAACGGGACCATCGCGCCCCAGCCCTACTCGCTGAACCTGGGATGCGGCACCGACCACAGCAACTATGCCTGGCTGCAGGTGGCGAACTTCGCACCGGCCCGGTATGCGCCCTATCGCTCCGGCCAGGTCCGTAAGCACCACGCTTTCACCCTGGACGCCTCCATCAGCAAGATGACCAACATCACAGAGCGATTTAGAGTCCAGTTCCGCGCCGAGGCGTTTAACCTCTTCAACCATAACTACTTCGGCCGCACGACCTTCACCACTGACCCGAACGATGCCAACTTCGGCACGATGTTCCCGTCCACGGCTACCAACCAAAACAGCTTCCCGCGCCAGATCCAGTTGGGTATCAAAGCCTTCTGGTAGAGCGCGGCGCAATACGGGATTAGGAGCTTCTGGTTGAGGCAGACCCCCTGCAACTACCAGACTGAACGGCGGCGCGAAAGCGTCGCCGTTCCCCGTCTCAGGGTTGTTTTATGAGGTGAATGCGGCCCGAATCCAGATTGGGCAGTGATTGCCTGATTCCCCCCGGCCACGTGATCTCCACCGTCTCAACCCTGGTGGATTTGCCCAACCCGAACCGCACCGTCTTCTCGCTGGAACTGAGATAGCCCACTGCCGTCGTGACGTGGTTGTACTGGATACGACCGTCCGCCACGACCTTCACCACCGCTCCGATCGCGTCCCGATTGCTGCTCTTGCCGGTGAGTTGGAAAGCGATCCAATGATTCGCTGGATCCATTATGTTCCGTAGGACTGAGGGCGACCCGTTGAGCTGTGAGACCACCGCATCCACACGTCCGTCGCCGTCCAGGTCTCCAAAAGCCGCGCCGCGATGCTGGGCGGCGGGACCGAAAGCGACAGGATCGAAGGTCATATTGCCCCTGTTCACCAGGAGCAGATTCTGCTGTTTGGACGAGCGGTCAGAAAACAATTCCGTGTTGTCCTGAACGTCGCCGGCGGCCACGAAGATGTCCTTCCAGCCATCGTTATTGAAGTCGTAAATCCCCGTGCTCCACCCGCTGAATGCCAGGGTGGCCGCACCGATGCGGCTGCGGTAGGTCACGTCCTGGAACAAGCCGCTGCCCAGGTTCCGAAACAATGGGAAGGACTCGTTGGCGAGGGCGGTGAGGAAGAGGTCGGGACGACCGTCGTTATCGATGTCGCGAAAATCGGCACCCATCGACGAGACCACCTTGCCGTCGTCCATGATGGCCACACCCGAGGCCATGCCGACCTCGGTGAACCGACCGCCGCCGTCGTTGCGGTATAGCAAGTTTGGGGTCGTGTCGTTCAACACGGCAATGTCGAGACGGCCATCACCGTTGTAATCGGCGAAGGCGACCGCCATGCCCTTGCCGAGCCTGGTGCCTGTGCCGGAATCGCTGGAGACGTCAGTGAAAGTCCCGTTGCCGTTGTTGTGCAGCAGCGTATTCGGCAGGCCCTTGTAGCTCTTGGGGTGGCAGTAGGTGCGGAAGCCGGCTTTGGCGTCGCCGCAGAAGGGCTCGGTCGCCGGATCCCAGCGGCAATAATTCACGATGAACAGGTCGAGGAAACCGTCGTTGTCGTAGTCGAACCAACCGGCTGAGATCGGCCAGCCTGTGGCCGGGATGCCTGCCTTGGCTGTGATGTCCTCGAAGGTGCCATCGCCGCGGTTGCGGTAAAGCCGGCTGAAGCCGACGCTCGTGACCAGCAGATCGGTATGGCCGTCGTTGTCGAAGTCGCCGGCCGCCGCGCCCATGCCATAACCCTCGCCGGAGAGTCCAGCCTTGGCTGTTACGTCCTCGAACTTGAGGTTACCCAGGTTCCGGAAGAGGCGGTTGAACCACTGTGGTGTTGATTTTCTCAGCGAAGGTTGGGGTGCCCCGTTCACGAGGTATATGTCGAGTTTTCCATCACCGTCGTAGTCGAGCAGGGCGACCCCACCTGGCACGCTTTCGATCTGATGTTTTTCGGGCGTCGCCGCATTCTTGAGAAAAAACGGCAGTTCCGGGGACAAGGCGGAGAACGGGGCATGCGGCTGGGCGCCCAGCGCCAGGCAAGCGATTGCAGCAATGCTCCAAATCCTCATGGTCTTGTGATATTATCGCCGCGATCGTCGGCCCTGTCCGCCGACGTGTCCGATGGCAAATTGCAGGGGGTCTGAATGAAACGAAGAGTCGCGATAGCGATCGCACTCTTGTGTCTGGCCGCATTGTGCGCGCCAGCGCAGGAATTCCGCGCCACCATCTCGGGCCATGTCTTCGACGCGAGTGGTGGCGCCGTGCCGAGCGCCAAAATCCAGGCCGTGAATACGGCTACCAACGAAACCAGCACCGCCACCACAGACACATCGGGCAGCTATACCGTGCCCTTCCTTCGTCCCGGTGTCTACAAGGTGACCGTCACGGCTTCCGGATTCAAGCAGTCCGTCAAGGACGACGTGACACTACAGGTGGCGAGGGTCCTGGCGGTGGACTTCAACCTCGAAGTCGGCGCGGTGACCGAGTCGGTGGAAGTCTCCGCCGACGCGCTTACCCTGGAAACCCAGACCGCTTCCCGCTCGGGAGTGGTCACAACGCAGCAGGTGGCGGAGATGCCGCTGAACGCCCGCAATCCGTTCATGCTGGGCACAATGATGCCTGGAGTGACCTTCCGCGGCGCGGCCATCTGGCAGCGTCCGTTCGACAACGGCGCGATCGCGCAGTGGTCAGTGAACGGCAGCCGTGATTCGTCCACCGAGTTCATGATGGACGGGGCGTCCAACGGCGGCCAGATGGGCAGCAACAACATCGCGTACGTTCCGGTCGTCGATGCTGTTCAGGAGTTCACGATGCAGATGAACCTGTACAACGCCGAATACGGCCGTACGGGCGGCGGCATCATGAATGTGGTGCTGAAGAGCGGCACCAATACTTTCCACGCCACCGGCTGGGAGTACATGCGCCGCACTCAGCTCGACGCGAATACGTTCCAAAACAACGCCATTCCCGCGTCGGCCACCAACCCGTCCGGCGGCGCGCCCCGGCCCAACCACTACCTGGATCAATACGGATTCCAGGTGGAGGGTCCGGTCTACATACCCAAGTTGCTGCCGAAGGACGGCCGGGTGAAGCTGTTCTACATGGGCACCTTCGAGAATTACCGCGAAGGCACGCCCAACCCTCTGTTCGTCTCCTGGCCTACAACCGATATGCGCAATGGCGACTTTTCGAAGTTGACCAACGCCAGCGGGCAGGCGATCACGTTGTACAACCCTTACGACGCGACGCTGGATGCCAGCGGCAACCCGGTCCGCAAGCCTTTCGCCAACAACCAGATTCCGGCCAGCATGATGAGCCCGATCGCCAAGGCGGTGACGGCTTACATGCCGCTGCCGAATCAGCCAACGGCGGCCGGCAACCGCTACGGCACGCTCAATACCTACTATCCCGGCTACTTCGACGTCGACAAGTTCTACAACCTGATCCTCAAGTTCGACTGGAACTTCGGCGACAAGCACCGCGCGTTCTTCCGCCATGCGTCGAACGACCGCACGGAGGATCGTGCCTCAAATGGTATCGATAACGCTCCGGGCACGGATGGACAACAACCGTTCCAGCGCATCAACGATGCCTACGTGGCCGACTGGGTGGGCACCATCACTCCTACCTTCGTACTGAACGCGCGTGCCTCCTACAACCGCTTCATCGAGAAAGGCTTCGGCCGTGCGAATGAAGGCTTCGACGTTTCGAAGTTCGGTCTGCCTGCCTCTCTCATCTCTCAACTGCCGTCACCGATCTATTTCGGCCGCTGGAACTTCTACAACGGCAACAGCGGCACGACGAACATCTACAACCCATTAGGTCGCGGCCAGAGCAACAACTTCACCAATACCTACCAGTTGTCGTTCAACGCCACCAAGATCTCCGGCAAGCACACGATGAAGGCGGGCCTGGACATCCGCCAGATCAACTACCTGCAGCAGAACACCGGCGACATCCTGCAGTTCAATGCCTATTCCGGCTACACCCAGAAGAGCTGGAACCAAGCCGACTCCACCAGCGGTGATCCGTACGCGACGTTCCTGTTGGGCATCCCCGAAGGCAATTCGAACTATCCGTTGTTCCCCTGGTGGAAGCAGATTTACGCGGCGCCGTACTTCCAGGATGACTGGAAGATTACGCGCACCCTCACCCTGAACCTCGGCGTGCGTATCGATTTCAATCAGCCGGCCCACGAGAAATGGAACCGGATGAACGGACCGTTCGACCCGAAGGCGAAGAGCTCCATCGCGGGTCAGTTGTCGCCTGCCAGCCTCGCGCAGTATCCGCAACTCGCCAACCTGTCCGGCAGCTTCACGTTCGCTGGCGTGGGTGGCATCCCGAGCACCCCTGCCAATCTGAACAAGAAGAACTGGCAGCCTCGCATCGGGTTCGCCTACGAGATGAATCCGCGGCTGGTGATGCGCGGCGGCGTGGGCTTGTACTACTCCAACCCCACCAACGACTACTTCCAGAGCGCCGGCTTCTTCAACACCAACTACATGGTGACGGCAGGCGACTCGCCCGCCTTGCAGCAGCCGGGCCGCATCCCATACACCAATGTACTGGCCAACCCTTACCCGGATGGCATCATCGCGCCGACCGGTTCCTCGGCCGGATCCTTGACCTTCGCCGGCAAGAACAACAACTGGTTCGACTCCGGCTTCCAGACGCCGCGCGTGTGGTCGTTCTCGTTCGGATTCCAGTATCAGACTTCGAGGAACTCCAACTTCGAAATCACCTACGTCGGAAGCCGCAGCCAGAACCTCAACATGCAGAAGCTGTACAACATCCCCAGCCTGGATTTTCGCAAGCAGTGCAACATCCAGGAAGGCGGCAGCCCAGGCTATTGCGATGCGAACGTGACCAATCCCTTTAAGGGCATCGCCGCCTTCAAAGGCACACCGTTCTACCTGAACGACACGATCTCGCGCTTCCAGCTGAACCGGCCCTTCCCGCAGTTCAACGGAGACCTCACCCAGATGGGCCGCAACGATTCGAACATCTGGTACAACTCCGTGCAGCTCACTTACAACCTGCGCCTGCGCGGCGGCCTCAGCCTGATGACTAACTATAACTTCTCGAAGGAAGTGGAGAAGTGGGGCTTCAATGACCCCTATAGGGACGTCTATCAGCAGGGCATCTACCTCAATGACCGCCCGCATGTGTTCAAGTTCACCACCATCTACGAACTGCCCTTCGGCCAGGGCAAGAAGTGGGGTTCCGGCGCCAACGGGTTCACCAAAAAGCTGATCTCCGGCTGGCAGGCGACCACCTTCTACACCAACCAGTCCGGCGAACCGGCCGATTTGCCCGGCAACGTCATCCAGTTGAAGGATCCGCGGACGCCCGGCGGCGGTTGGGACGGCAGCACGGATTGGAAGGCCTACCAGCCTCGCGCGTGGAATCCCTGCGTGCTGCGCCAGTTCAACGACGGCAGCATCGCTCCGGCTTCGTTCAGCTTGGCGCGGGGTTGCGGCACCGACATGAGCAACTATGCCTGGCTGCAGACCGCGAGCTATGCTCCGCGCTACACGCCGTCCAGGTCTGGTCAGATCCGCCGCCATCACGCCTTCTCGGCCGATGCGTCGGTGACCAAGATGACCAACATCACGGAACGCCTGCGCGCGCAGTTCGGGTTCGAGGCGTTCAACCTCCTCAACCACAACTTCTTCGGACGCGACCAGTTTGTGACGGATCCGACCAATCCCTTGTTCGGGACGATCACTCCGGCCACGGTGTCAACGCAGAACTTCCTACCCCGGCAGATCCAGATCCGCATGAAGCTCATGTGGTAGCCGTGGAACTCAGGTAGGGAACAGGGGGGGGCCAACCGGGCCGCCCCCTTTCTAGTCTTCGGCGGCTCATTCTAGTACGATCAACGCGATGTTTCCCCTCGCGCTGGCACTCCTTCTGACCCCCGCCGACTACGGACTCGAACGGCTGAAACAGCTGCTGCCGCCGGATGTGTCCGTCACTTCCGCCATCGGTCGCACCTGCCCGCAGGCCGTGCCAGCACCTGCCGAATCCTTCTCCGTGGCCAGGAGCTCGCGGAACGGCAAGACGGTCATCTCCCTGTGCGGTGCGGATTCCACCGGGCTCATGTACGCCGCGCTGGACACAGCCGACCGCATCCGGGCGGCTGGCGCCACAGGCGACAGGCTGCGCTTCGTCGAGAGTCTTTCGGAGCAGCCCGCCATCGCCGAACGCGCCGTCTCCATGTACACCATGCAGCGTGCCTTGTTCGAGCAGAGACTGCACGACGCGCGCCACTGGGAACGGTACTTCGATCTGCTGGCCGCCAGCCGGATCAATTCCTTCGTCGTCATCTTCGGCTACGAAAATGGCGGCTTCATGGCCCCGCTCTACCCGTTCTTCTTCGATACACCCGGATTCGACGCGGTCCGGTTGAACGGGATCACGGCACAGCAGCAGGCCCGCAATACCGAGTCCTTCCGGGCCATGATGAAGCTCGCGCACGAGCGCGGGATCCGCATCACGGTCGGGATCTGGGATCACATCTACCGCGGCGGAGTCCAGGGCGGAGGGATTCCCGGAGCTTCTGAGAATGCTGGGAAATCAGTGCCCGGTCTGGTCTCGGGGTTGGACGCGGACAATCTCGCGCCGTATACGAAAGCCGCGCTGCGGCGCCTCCTGGCCACGTTCCCGGACGTTGACGGCATCCAGTTCCGGATGCACGACGAGTCCGGGTTGAAGCCATCGGAGATGCAGGCCTTCTGGCATGACGTCTTCGGATTCATCCATCAGGTCCGGCCCGATTTGCGGGTCGACCTGCGGGCCAAGGGGCTGCCCGATGCCGTGATCCTCGACGCGCTGGATCAGGGACTGAAGGCCCGCGTCACCACGAAATACTGGATGGAGCAGATGGGCCTGCCGTTCCATCCCACGCACGTCAACACGCAGGACCAGAAGAACAGGCGGCACGGCTACGCGGATCTTCTCAACCATCCACAGCGCTACCAGATGGTCTGGCGGTTGTGGAACGGAGGCACCAGCCGGCTGTTGCTCTGGGCCGATCCCGAGTACGTGCGCCGGTTTGTGGACTCGACGCGGATCTATGGAGGCAGCAGCATCGAGGTAAACGAGGCGCTGGCGACCCATATGCTCGGTTCGCCGCACGACGAGAAGCCTGGTGAGATTCTCAACCCTGCCTACCGGTTCTACGACTATGAGTTCGAACGCTACTGGGATTTCTACCGGGTCTGGGGCCGCGCCAGCTACAACCCGGCCACACCCGCCTCGTTCTGGCAGCGCGAGTACGACACCCGCTTTGGCGCTGCCGCAGGTCCACACGTCATGCTCGGGCTGCACCTCGCCAGCCAGGTCCTGCCGCGCATCGTTGCTGCCGCCTATCGCTACCAGTATTTCCCCACCACACGAGGTTGGGCCGAGATGATGCGTGAGGAGAGCCTGCCGAAGTACGCCGATCTCCAGGGCTCCGATATCGAGCAGTTCCTCAGTCCGCGCGAGGAGGCACGGCGTCTGCTCGATGGCACATCCGCGACACGCCGCCGTCCACAGGAGACCAGCGCCTGGTTCATGCGCATCGCCGGGTTGATTGAGTCTGAGGCCAGCCAGGCCGAGAAGGCCGCCGGACCTCAGCCGGGCAGGGAACTTGTCACCTCAGTCACCGACCTGCGGATCCTGGCGGGACTGGCGCGCTACCACGCCCACCGGTTGCTGGCCGCGGTCAGCTACAACCTGTATCTCGAGACCCGGAACCCCACCGCCTTCGACGACGCTGTCCAGCGGGAACGGCAGGCCGTGGATGCCTGGCGGTCCATCGTGAAAGCGGCCGGAGACGTCTATAGCGACAACCTCGCCTTTGGAGTCCATGCGGTGGGCTTCCCACGTCACTGGAAAGAAGAACTGGGCAAACTGGAGCAGGACTTCGCCGATCTCCAGGCACAGCGTCCCGCCGCGACGGAGCAGTCCAAGCCGCTGCCTGTGTCGACGCCTTCGAACGACCAGCAGCCGCCGTTGGTGACGATTCAGCCTGTTACCTTGGCGACACCGGGCGAACCGCTGCGCATCGCGGCGACCGTGAAAGACACGGCCGGAGTGAAGGCGGTCCGGCTGCGTTACCGGCACCTGACTCAGTATGAGGACTACAACACGCTGCCCATGACGCTTGATCCGAAATCTGGCGCATACACCGCGAGTATCCCGGCCGCGTTCATCGTCCCGCGCTGGGATCTGATGTTCTTCATCGAGGCGGTCGACAACCGGGGCAACGGACGCAACTACCCGGACTTCGAGGTGGAGACGCCGTACGTGGTCGTGCCGGTCCGGCGCTGATCCGCCTACCGGATCTTGCTCCAGTTCTCATCGCCTTCCTTCAAAGCGATGGCCTGGTTTACCGCCACACCGCTGAACTTCTGCACCAGGCCGCTGGGCCAGCGGATCTCCAGTGAATCAATCGTCTGGTGCTTCGCCAAGCCCAAATGCACCCGATACGGTTCGGTGGAACCGAAGCCCGAGCTGCCCTTCACTTCTCGATAGACCGTGGATCCGCCCATCTTCGCCGTTACCTGGGTGCCGACCGCGAACCGGTTGCTCTTCACGCCTGTCAGGTCGATCTGCAGCCAGTTGTTCTGGTTGCCCTTCAGGTTCCGGTAGAACGCATTGTTGGCCCAGTCGCCCGGATAGTGGCCGCCGAGCTGGGCATACAGATCCAGATCCCCGTCCTCATCGATGTCGACAAACGCCACACCGTGGCCCTTGTTGCCGGGCCGCGCAAAGCCGACATAGTTCGTCAGATCCGAGAATGTGCCGTCGCAGTTATTGTGGAAGAAGCGATTCGGTTCCAGCCGGCTCATCTGCGGATCGCCGGTGCCGAAGTAAAAGTCGATGCAGCCGTCGTTGTCCAGATCTCCGACCCCGGCGCCCATCGTACCCATGGGGAAGTACAGCTTCGCCTCCCAGGTCACATCGGTGAACGTGCCGTTGCCATTATTGCGGAACAGGCGGTTGGAGTCGGGATGCACGGCCTTCAGGTTCGCCGGCTTGTATCGTTGTTTCAGTCCTTCGACCGTAGAACTCCAGTCGGCCAGGCTGGTCGTGAGGATATCCGGAAACCCGTCGTTGTTGTAGTCGACGAAGAAGCAGACAAACCCGTTGTGTGTAGGCTGCACGACACCTGCTTGCTCGGCCACGTTCGTGAAGTGCAGGTTGCCGTCGTTGTGATAGAGCCGGTTCGGCGCCGGCTCCAGCCCGTTAATCAGAATGTCCAGCTTGCCGTCTTTGTCGTAATCACCCAACGCAATGCCGATAGCGCCGTATGCCGGCGGCTCGTCGAGCCCCGCTGCCTTCGTGATGTTCGTGAACGTGCCGTTTCCGTTGTTGTGATAGATCTGCGGAACACTGCCGTCCTTCAGCACACCGTTAGCGATCACCAGGTCCAGGAACCCATCGTTGTCCAGGTCGCCCCATAGCGAGATGAACCCGTCGCCCGGATCGTCGGCTCCGCTCTGCTTCGAGACGTCCACAAATTTGCCGCCGATATTGCGGAAGAGCTTGTTGCGTAGCGGCCCGCTCCAGCCGTTCAGCGAGATGTACAGGTCGAGCTTGCCATCGTTGTCGTAGTCGATCAGATTGAGGCTATAGCCGGACGGCACCTTTGCGAGGCCCACTTCTTCGGTCACTTCGTGGAACTTGCCGCCATCGTTGTGATAGACGCCGATGAAAGCGCCGCTGCCGGCCAGGAACACGTCCAGCTTACCGTCGCCATCGTAGTCGCCCCAGGCAACCGTACCGTTGCCGTCCTTACGATCCAGCCCCACTTCCGGCGCCATGTTCTCGAAGGCCAGCAGAGGTGGATTGGCCGGATCCACCTTTACCTCTGTTGCGGGGAAGATGACGTTCTGGGGCAAAGGCGGCAGTCCACCCTTGAGCTGCTTCAGCGAGATCCAGAACAGCCATTGATCCACGGAGTTCATGTGCCATTGCAGCGTCTGATAAAACTGGCTGGCCGCATCAATGTACTGCCCCTGGCGATAGAGGTTGGCTCCAACTTCGCGGAGGATTTCCGCCGTCTTCTCAGCCGACTTCGACCGCGCGGCCGCCTGCGCAAAGTACTTGTTCGACTCCAGGAAGTTGCCGCGCTTGGAGAGCGTACTGGCCATCATGAATAGCGCCGCCGACTCCTCGGCGCTGTACGGCATGGTGCTGTCGATGACGCGCTCCAGCAGTTCGACCGAGCGATCGATGCCGATCATCGGGTCGTGCGGGACGCGATGCCCGCCTTCCTGCACAAAGCGCACCTCACCGCTCATCCACTCCGACAGGCTGAGCAGATACCCGTTCGCATTCGGCTCCAGCTTGGCGATCTTCGACGCGAGTTCAAAGGCGAGGTTGGGATCGTAATAGAGCAGTTCAGAACGCGCATGCAGAATTGCCTTGGCGCGCAGGGCCGGGATGTGATCGGGGTTCTTCCTGACCGCCCCATTCAGCGACTCCATGGCCAAGCCCAATGCGATGCGCCGCTTCGTCAGGTCCCGTTCCCGGTAGTAGTCCAGCAGGTGCGACCGGGCAATCTGGTACCAGATTTCCGCATCGTCCGGCGACGTCTTCAAGAGCTCATTCAGTTCGACGCGCGCCTCGGTGGTCTTGCCTTCTCGCAGCAGCAGCAGGGCGTTGCGCAGGGGAGAGGGCCGTTCTGGCAGCATCGGCCCGGGATCGTGCTGCATCTCGTTGTGCGGCTCTCGCGGTGGTGTCTGCCCGGGCGCCAAGGCCGCGGCCGCCAGCAATACGGGAACGACGGCCCAGCGTCCGGCATTCCTCATGACACCTTTCCATACCTCAGCACTTTTACGCCCTCCCACGTCACCAGCACGCTGGACGAACCCGCTGTGATCATCCCATCCAGCACCGGCAGAAACGCCTCGATGTTTTCTTTCGAATCGACGATTTCCACCAGGAACGGCATGTCTTCGCTCAATCGCTCCAGCTTGGCCGTGTGCAGCCGGCTCGACCGCCCGAAACCCATCGGGCCGCGCAGCACCGTAGCTCCTGCCAGTTGCAGCTCCCGCGCCTTCAGGACAATCGCCTCATACAACGGCCGGTGCCCGCAACGGTCGTTCTCTCCGAGGAAGATCCGCAGTTGAATCGCATCTTCTGGAATATTCATGAGTCGTTACCTCTGATTCAACACAGCGGCCAGTTGGTTGCCCAGCCAGACGCCCAGCAGACATAGCGCCACCGAACCCAGCACGTTTACTGTTGCCAGCCCCCACTGCCTGTCCTGCATCAGCCGTAGTGTCTCCAGGCTGAAGGACGAGAACGTCGTGAACCCGCCGCAGAGCCCCGTCATCACGAACAGCCGCGTGTTCTGCGCCACAAGCAGGCGGCCCTGCGGCCCTGTCAGCGCGGCGAAGAAACCGATGAACATCGAGCCGCTGATATTGATCAGCATCGTGCCCAAGGGGAAGGTGTCCGGCCCGAATCGAGCCACCACTCCCGATACCCAGTAGCGGAGCATACCACCCAGACCGGCTCCGACGGCAATCCATATGTAGCTCACGTCATTAGTTATCCTACGACCGTGAAGCTTCTCGCCGCCTGCTATCTTGTATGCCTGACCGTGGCTGCCCAGACCGAGCCTCCAGCCCTGCTCGAAAAGAAGACCCTCTCCAAACTGGAGTCCATTGACGCTTTATTCGATGGTGTCCTCGGCGTCACCGCCATCGATCTGAAATCCGGCCGTACGTTTTCTCTGCACGGCGACCTGCTCACCACCCAGGCGAGCCTCATCAAAATCCCGATCCTCGTTACTGCGTTTCAGGCAGTTCACGCCGGCTCCCTCAACCTCGACCGCAAATACACGATGACCTCGAAAGACGCGGTCGGCGGCAGCGGCACCCTCGACGCCCGCCTCGCCCAGGGGCCCGTGGAACTCTCCATGATGGACCTGCTCACGCTGATGATCCGCGACTCGGATAACACGGCCACTAACCGCGTCATCTCTCTGGTCACCATCCAGCGCGTGAATGCGCTCATGTTGCAGTTGGGTCTGCCGAACACCCGCCTGCGACGCATCATGATGGACTCCGAGTCAGCCAAGAAGGACGCCGAGAATACGTCGACACCGGTTGAGATGGCCCGGCTGGTTGAGATGATCTATCGCAACAAGGTGGTGACGCCCGCGGCGTGCCGCCAGATGATCGACTTACTGAAACTCGTGAAGGCGGATTTCCGCATGGCCTTGCCGGCCCAGGTGGAGGTCGCTTCCAAGACCGGTGAAGTGCCGGGGGTCCATACCGAGGCCGGCATCGTCTTCCTGGAAGGCCGGCCCTACGTGTTGAGTGTCATGGCTTCTCTGGCCGCCGGCAACTCCAACCCCATTCGCGATGTCGTGGAAGCCGTGCACGCGCATTTCGTGCGGCTCGCCAACAGCAACCGCTACGGCCATCGTGTCTCCGATCCGCTTTTCTAGTTCGAAAATTCCGTGATCCCGAAAGGGCTGCCGCTGCGCGTCTTTCAATGTCGGCGCAAACACAAGCGTTGCGCCCCAGGAATTGGAGGATGCCAGCATGACCCGGTTTTCGTTTCACAGCAAAGGCCTTCTGCCCGCCGTTGCTCTCTCCTGCGCCCTCTTGTCCATGGCGCAGGGTCTGCTGGCCCAAGCCGCTGAAGCGGTTCTGCCGGATGGCACGCCGGTCCGCCTCCGTCTGTCCCGCAACCTCTCCTCTGCTGAGGCGAAGGAAGGCGAGACTGTCGACTTCGAGGTCCTGGAAGACGTCAGCGTAAGCGGCAACGTGGTCATCCAGAAAGGTTCTGTGGCTCTGGCCACCGTTACGATGGCGGTTGCCAAGCGCAACATGGGCCGCGGCGGCAAGCTCGACGTCAACATCGATCACGTGCGGCTCGTCAACGGGGAAAAGGCCGCCCTGCGGTCAGTGAAGCAGGCCCATGGCGGCGGCAACACCGGCAAGATGACCGGAGCCGTCGTCGCCACCTCTATCGTGTTCTTTCCCGCCGCACCCCTGTTTCTCTTCGTCAAGGGGAAAGACGTTACGATTCCCAAGGGCACCGAGATTACGGCCTATGTGAACGGGGATTTCCGTCTCAGTGCGCCTGCCACTCTGATGGCGAAGGCGGCGCCAGTCGCGGCGCCATCCCCTGTTTTGGGTCAAGCCCTCACCAATGGCAATGTTCTGGAGCTGAAGAAGGCGGGTCTCTCGGACGATCTCATCGTCGCCAAGATCCGCGCCTCGCGTGGCGATTACCGCCTCGAAACCGACGACCTCATTGCGCTCAAGAAGGCCGGCCTATCTGACGCCGCCATCCGCGCGATGCTCGAAGCCGCTCGCTGACAGGCCCGCGGCCTCTCCTCCCCCGGCGGAAGTAACCGCTTCCGCCGGGTTGTTGCCTGGTGTGGCGTCTTACGCGCCAACAATCTTGAACGTGAGTGCGTGCTCACACGGTTTCGTCTCGGGCAACTCCACCTTCAGCCCCGCCGCATCCTGCGTGAACTTCACCTTCCCCTTGAATCCGACCAACTCCACATTGCGGATCCTGCCCACATTGTTCGCGCCACCGGGCGCCAGAGCCGGGATGAGTGCCTCCTTGTCCGGCACGCCCATCACGAATGCGTAGAGCGTAGACCCCTTGGTGGTGAACCGCGCGTCCTGCGGACTCAGGTCCTTGCGATTCCGTTCGTTGAAGTTCCCGCCGCCCTGAGCCGATGCGCCGGTGCCCGGGCCGTCTCCGAACATCTTCCACGGTCGCGAGCCGTAGATGCCTTCGTGATTCACGGCCATCCACTTCGTGATGCCGTCCAGCGTCTTCAGTTCTTCGCCGTCCAGCACCCCGCTGCCCGGTAGTGGGAAGTTCAGCAGCAGGTTGCCGTTGCGGCTCACGATGTCCACCAGCAGATCCACCACGGTCTTGGCTGACTTGTACTTGATCTCACGGTTGTAGTGCCATCCGCCGATGCAGGTGTCCGTCTGCCAGGGTTGATCCGCGATCTTGTCGAGCAGGCCACGCTCCACGTCCAGGATGCCTGCCAGGACGCCGTTGATCTGGCGGTTCAGCTTGCTGCAGTAAACGGCGTCCACCTTACCTTTGTTCTTTTTCGCACTCTCGTTGTAGAGGTGCGCGATTAAGCTGAGTCCCCATTCCTCGAAGAAGATCGGCCCGTCCGTGTACAGCAGGTCGGGATGATAGTTGTCCACCAGATCCTTGATCCGGTTGAAGTAGTGCTGCTTCCATTTCAACGGCACGTTCACCGGACTCCAATCGTCGGTCCGCGTACTGCCCGGCCGCATCGGCACCTCGTGCCCTTCGTGATAGTAGTCCCAGAACTGCTTGTTCGCGCCGTCGTACGGCACACCCTTCTGCGGACCCTCCTTGTCGCTCAGGTGGCTCGTCTGGTACCAGTGGTAGCTCACGGCCAGGTGCTCGCTTACGCCGAACTTCAGGCCCCGCTTCTGTGCCGCCTTCTGGAACATGCCCACAACGTCCTTCTTCGGGCCCATGTTCACCGAATTCCAGCGGTTGAATTTCGAGTTCCATAGGTCGAAGTTGTCGTGGTGGACACCCATCGACACGAAGTACTTCGCGCCCGCCTTCTGGTACAGGTCCATCAGGTGCTCGGCATCGAACTGCTCCGCCTTCCACGTCGGGATGATGTCCTTGAAGCCGAACTTCGAGGGATGCCCGTAAGTCTTCAGATGAAACTGATATTGCTTCGAGCCCTCTTCGTACATCCGCTTCGCATACCAGTCGCCCGCTTCGGTCTGCGACTGCGGACCCCAGTGCGCCCAGATTCCGAACTTGGCGTCGCGGAACCACTCCGGCGCCGCCACCGGTTTCAGAGACTCACTCGTGCCCGCGAAGGCGCCCTTCGCGATCTCCGGTTTCGCGTCCTGTCCCTGTGCCTGTGCGAGCCGCAGTCCTGGTGCCGCGGCCAATAATCCGAGTGCGTTGCGTCTGCTGAGTACCATGGTTGATCACCTCGGCAGTCATTCTACTTCATCGTTAACTGCAACGCTAATGGAAAGTCATCTGGCGGGTGTGATCCGGTACAATCCGGACGCATGCGGACCTAGCGAAAACGTCCGCCCTTCGCTCACGCGGCCCATATCCGCCTTCTTCCACAGATCCCTCACCACGCAAGTGCCCTGCAGGCCGATCTCGGCCCAGTCCACCCGCACGTCCAGGGTGGGGCCCTCGCCCGCGTGGAATACCGCCAGGTACTTCGACCGCCCGTCCGCGGCATCCGACACCCAGGCGATCGACTCTCCCTTGCGGAACAGTTCGCGCGGCCGCGCCCCCTTCTGATTCACCGCTAAGGCTTCATCGTTTGTGATCAGCGCGAGAGTCGCGGGATCGTTGCTGGGCAGGTCCCCGCCGAACATCAGCGGCGACCGCGCGATCGCCCAGAGGCTCATCAGCGTCTGCTGCTCGTCTTTCGTAAACCGCGACCGCCGGTCGTCGCCGCGCTCCGCCCGAATCCCGATGCGCCCCAGCGGCAGCATGTCTCCGTCCGGCCACGAATTCGCCTTGCTGTACCCGCTCCACGGCGCCATGAGATCGAAGTTCTTCTTCAGGTCCACCCAGCGGTCCCAGAAATCGTCCGACACGCGCCACATCTGCGCATGCGCCGCATAGAAGGCCGCCTGCTTCACATCCGCCGGACCAGGCGAAAGGCTCAATACCATCGGCCGCCCACTCTTTTTGATCGCCTTGTCCAGCGCCTCGATCTCGCCCGCATGCAGAGGCCGTGCCATGTCGTCGGCCTTGATGAAGTCCACACCCCACTCGGCATACATCTTCACAATCGAGTCGTAGTAGGCCTGCCCGCCCTCCTTCGTCACATTGACGCCGTACATATCCGAGTTCCACTGGCAGGTGGAGCCGCGGTCCGCCACATCTTCCGCCTTCCATTGCGTCCCCTGAATGGGCGTGTTGGCTCGCACCGCCTGCCGCGGAATCCCGCGCATAATGTGGATTCCGAACTTCAACCCCAGCTTGTGAATCTCATCCGCCAGCGGCTTGAAACCCTGACCGTCGCTGGACGACGGGAAGCGGTTCTCGGCCGGCAGAAGTCGCCCGAATCCGTCCACATTCAACTCGGCATTGGCGCGGTATCCGTGCGCCTTCGCCTGCGCGTCGGACCACTGGATGTCCACCACGACGTACTTCCAGCCGTGCTGAGCCAGATGCCTTGCCATATACTCGGCGTTGGCCTTCACTTCGGCCTCGGTCACCGTCGTCCCATAGCAGTCCCAGCTATTCCAACCCATCGGTGGTGTGGGCGCTTGACCCCACGCCAATCCCAGTACGCCTAGAACCAAAACGGACTTCGTCGCAGACATGCACAAAGCATATCGCCAGCCGCCGGCAGACGCACCCCGGACTTTTTTACCGGCACTGGAAAGAACGACTACCCCAAGGCTTGCCCATAACAGGCCTGTTACGTAACAAACCCATGGAGTTACGTTTGGCCTTGAGATTGCTTAATGTTCACGAGAAGGGACCGAAGGACCATGGACTCGAAGGACACGAAATACGAGATCAACGACCATCAGTCGGGCAAGCAACCCGATTGGGGACGCTGGCTGCTACCGGCGGCCGTCGCGGTGCTGCTGGTAACGACTGTTTGGAGCACACTCGCCCTCACTCGCGAGCGTGATCACACGGCCCAGTTGCTGCAGGGCAACCAGCAACTGAGTTCGAACGTTAGCGCTATTCAAGGTCAGATGCAGTCCATGGCGGAACGCATCGCCACCCTCAATACGCAAGTGCAGACCGCTCAGCAGCCTGCTGTAGTAAAACCGGCCGAGCCCGAAGCTCAGCCTGCGCCGGCAGTGACGCGCGCCCGCAAGCGTACGGCTGTCCGCAGGGCGCCAGCGCAGCCTGTTGTCGCGAACGATCCGCGCGTCGACCAACTGCAGGCCAAGCTCACCGACCAGCAGCGCGAACTCGAGAATGCCAAGCTTCAGATTGAAGGTGCGCGCTCCGACATCGCGGGCACTCGCACCGACCTCGGCAAGACCCGGGAAGATCTCGAAGGGCGCCTCAATGCGACGCGCGACGACCTTGGAAACACCATCGCTCGCAATCACGACGAGGTTGTCGAACTTCAGAAGCGCGGCCAGCGCAACTACTACGAGTTCCAGCTTTCCAAGGCAAAGACCTTCCAGAAGGTCGGCCCGGTGAGTCTCTCGTTGCGCAAGGCCAACACCAAGAAGAACTCGTTCGACCTCACAATGCTCGTCGACGATCGCCAACTCCAAAAGAAGAACGTCAACATGTACGAGCCCGTGATGGTCAGCTTGCCCGATCACATCCAGCCCATGGAACTGGTCATCAATCAGGTGACAAAAGATCAGGTCAAGGGTTATCTAAGCGAACCCAAGTATCGAAAGTCTGAGATGGCCGCCAGCGGCGCGCCCGCACCGCCTTCCGGTCAGACTCTGCAGCAACGGCCACAATAGGCCGATCTGAAGTAAATCGACGGCTACCTTCAGGGAGGCCTAGGCGGGCCTCCCTTCTTTTTTGTCCGCGCGTTTCCTCTAGCCCAGCTTCCAGGGCTTCCTATATTCCCTACTCATCCACCGATTGGCGTCCGCATCCCCCACAATCTGCTCCTTCGCCGCGTCCCACTGTAGTGATCGCCCTAGCCGCATGGCAATGTTGCCGAGGTGACACATCACCGCCGTCTTGTAGCCCTCCTCGACATCCGCATTGGGCCGCTTCCGGCTCTTCACGCAGTCCAGGAAGTTCCGCACGTGCATCGAATGTTGCTCGGTCCCCGGATACTTCTGGTTCTCGACGCCCGGCTGCTTCGGTTCCAGCCCGCCCCACTTCTCGCCGTTGATCTCAATGCCGCCACGCGTCAGACGCATCGTCGCGTTCGTACCGTGTACAGTGATGCCGGACTTCCGTGCGCTATTCATCTCGCACGTCGTCCACGTCAGCACCCAGTCAGGGAACTGATACAGCACCTCCTGGACGTCCGGAGTCTCGCCCGCGCCAGTCAGGCAATATCGCCCGCCGAATGCCGCCACCGCGCGCGGCGCATCCACATTCATGGCCCAGCGCACAATGTCGATGTCGTGCGCGCCGAAGTTGGTCATCTGCCCACCCGAGTAGTCCCACCACCAGCGGAAGTGATACAGGCAGCGCATCTTGTTGTAAGGCCGCGCCGGCGCCGGTCCCAGCCAGAAGTCCCAATCCAGATCCGCTGGCGGTTGCTCGTCCGCTGTCGTCCCCCAGCCCGGCATGGCGTTCCTGATCAGGCTCGCCTGCACATGCCCGATCTTCCCCAGCTTGCCGCTGCGGATGATCTCCACCGCCTGCGCATAGTGAGGACCCGACCTCTGCTGGCTGCCTGTCTGCACCACGACGTTGTGCTTTCGCGCCGCGTCCACCATCGCCCGGCCCTCGCGAATCGTCAGCGATAGCGGCTTCTCACAATAGACGTCCTTGCCCGCCTGGCACGCCGCAATCGTCGGAATGGCATGCCAGTGGTCCGGCGTGCCGACAATCACGGCATCAATGTCCTTCCTCTCAAGAACCTTCCGGAAATCCTTGTACCCCGCGACTGCTCCGCCGGCTGTCCCCGCCTGTTCCGCCAGCGCCAGACCCTGCTTCAAGTTCGGTTCGTAAACATCGCAAACCGCAACAGGGACTACCTCCGGGTTCTTCAGGAACAACTTCCAATCGGCCCGGCCCTGCCCGCCGGATCCAATCAACCCGACCCGCAGCTTCTCGTTGGCGCCCATCACCCGCTGGTAACTCGCGGCCGTCAGCGCGGCGGATGTGAGGAAGGTCCTTCTCGCAATTGTCATGGCAGTATGATTTGTCCCGGCTCCATTCTTTCATAGGCTCGCGGTCGCGGGTGCACCGCGTGTCAAGATGGGACGACGCCTCCATGACTCTCTGGCATGCCCTACCCGTCGCCGCCGCCGCGTTCGCTGCAGGCATGATTAATTCCGTCGCGGGCGGTGGCACCGTTCTCACCTTTCCAACCCTCGTCTGGGTGGGCCTTTCCCCCGTCACCGCCAACGCCACCAGCACCGTTGCCATATGGCCCGGAGCCCTCGGTAGCATGTGGGGCTACCGCGAGAACATCCGCCACGCCGAACGCCGGCTCGTGCTCCTCGTCATCCCCAGCGTCACTGGCGGCATCCTGGGCGCCTGGCTGCTCCGCTTCACGCCACCCGCCCTGTTCGCGACCCTCGTGCCCTACTTGATCCTGTTCGCCACAGTGCTCTTCATGGTGCAGGGGCCCATCCAACGGTGGCTCGGCCTCCACCAGCCTGGCGAAACTCACAAGACCGCCCGCTGGCTCACGGGAGCTATGGTCTTCCAGTTCTTCGTCGCCCTCTACGGAGGCTACTTTGGCGCCGGCATCGGCATCCTCATGCTCGCCGCCCTCAGCATCATGGGCCTCTACGACATCCACCAGATGAACGGCCTCAAGAACTTCTTTGGCCTCTGCATCAATGGCGTCGCCGCCCTCTACTTCGTCGTCATGCGCATGGTCTATTGGCCCGATGTCGCTGTCATGGCCATCGCTGCCATCGCCGGAGGATATGGCGGAGCCGGCCTCGCCCGCCGCCTCGGCCCCACCTTCGTCCGCCGCGCCGTCGTCGCCATCGGCTTTGGCATGGCCATCTCTCTCTTCATCAAACACTAGCCTCCGCGAATTTACACGCGCGCCTCTTGCCTCCGCGCTCAGCCTCTGTCATGCTCCCATAAGAGATTTATGGGAGACAAAACAGACAAGCAAGGCGAGCTTCTCCAGGGCACTCTCGACCTGCTCATCCTCAAGACCCTCACCCGCGGCCCGAAGCACGGCTACGCCATCGTGGAGTGGATTCAGCAAACCTCCGAGAGCATCCTACGCGTGGAGGAAGGCGCCCTCTATCCCGCCCTCCACCGGCTTGAGCTGAAAGGCTGGCTCTCGTCCGACTGGGGCGTCTCCGAGAACAAACGCCGTGCGAAATACTACGCTCTGACGCCTTCTGGCCTCCACGCGCTCGAATCCGCCACCGAGTCCTTCAACCGCCTCACCGGCGCCGTCCAGCGCATCCTGCAAACCGCCTAGAGGATCCTTGCCGTGCTCTCCGAACTACGTCTGCGAATCAAAGCCGCTCTCCACCGCCGCCGTCTGGAGCGCGATCTGGAAGAAGAGGTCGCTTATCACCTCCAGCGCCGCGCCGACAGCCTCCGCGCGGACGGCAATCCCGACCCCGAGAACGCTGCCCTCCGCCGCTTCGGCAACCCCGCCTCCCTCCGCGAGGACCTTCACGATCAGTGGACCTTTCCGCGCCTGGAATCCATCTGGCAGGACACCCGTTACGCGGCCCGCCTGCTGCGCAATAGCCCCGGCTTCACTGCGGTGGCCGTCCTCTCCCTGGCCCTCGGCATCGGGGCCAACACGTCCATCTTCACTGTTATCGATACGCTGCTTCTCAAGACTCTTCCAGTCCCCGAGCCCGGTCAGTTGCTCATTCTTCACAACGGGTCCAAAAGCCAGAAGGATCTCCGCTGGTCCCGCCGCGGGTCCATGGGCGGCCTTGACAAGGAGACCGGCCTGCGTACCAGCAGTGTCTTCCCCTATCCTGCCTTCCAGCAGCTCCAGACTCGCCTGACCTCGGCTTCCGTCTTCGCCTTCGCCAGTCTGTTCGACATTCACACTGTCGTTCAGGGTCGCGCCTCCATGAGTTCGGGCCATATGGTCTCCGGCAACTACTTCCACGTCCTCGGAGTCCGTCCCGCGCTGGGCCGGCTGCTGGATGAGGCCGACGACCGCGCTGGCGCGCCGCTCGTCGCCGTCGTCAGTCATCGCTTCTGGCAGACCGTGCTCACCGCTGACCCAGCCATCCTCGGCCGCACTCTCCGTGTCAACGCGGTCGACTTCGTGGTCGTCGGCGTTGCGCCGCCCGGGTTCTACGGCGTCTCCGTGGGAGGCTTTATCTCGGCCCCCGACGTCTACGTGCCACTGCACGTCCAGCCCCAACTCACACCCGATTGGGTCGATCCCGGGCAGAGCGCGTTCCAGGCGGCCGATTTTCTGTGGCTGAACCTCATGGCGCGCACACGGCCCGGGGCCTCCCGCCAATCCACCGCCGCCGAAGCCACCAACCTCTGGCGTCAGTTCATCGTCGATCAAGGCTTCGCTAAGGATCCGGCCCGCGACGATTTCCGCGTCCTCGCCAAGTCTGGAGCCCAGGGCATCGACTCCCTCCGCAGCAAGTTCGAGCGCCCGCTGCTGATGCTCCAGGTCGTAGTGGCTCTCGTCCTGCTTATCGCCTGTGCCAACCTGGCCAGCTTGTTGCTCGCCCGCTCCGAGTCGCGCCGCCGCGAGATTCACGTCCGTCTTGCTCTCGGCGCTGCTCGCGCCCGCCTGTTCCGGCAGTTCCTGACGGAGAGCCTGCTGCTGGGCGCTCTGGCGGCTTTGCTCGGCGCGTTGCTGGCGCAGTGGGGCACCCGCATCCTGGTGGCGGCGCTATTTGAGCGGGACGACGCCCTGCGTCTCCAGATCCAGCCGGATCTGCGCGTCCTGCTGTTCAGCCTCGCCCTCTCCCTGCTGACCGTCTTCCTGTTCGGACTCGCGCCCGCCTTCCGCGCCACTCGCACCAGCCTGGTGCCCGAGCTGCACAGAATGGCTCGAACAGCTCTTCTGAGCCGCGCCATCATCGTCACCCAGGTCGCGCTCTCGTTGGTCCTGCTGGCCGGCGCCGCTCTCTTCCTGCGCACACTCCAGAACCTCTACTCCATCCAACTCGGCTTCAACAAGCAAAACATCCTCATCTTCGCCATCGATCCCACCCGCAACGGGGTGCGCGATCAGCAACTCGTCAGCTTCTACGAGAGCCTGCGCGCCCGTCTGCGAACCATCCCCGGAGTGCACTCCGTCTCCGCTTCCAACGAAACCCTCATGAGCGGTTGGTATTCGAACTCCATGATCGAAATGACCGGCGGACGGAATGCCGGCAGCCGTCCCATCAGCACGCGCTTCCTGCGCGTAACGCCCGATTTCTTCGAGACCATGGGCATCCCGCTCACGCAGGGGCGGGGCGTTCTGGAGTCTGATACGGAGTCCGCCCCGTCAGTGGCCGTGATGAGCGAGGCGGCGGCTCGCCGCGTCGCGCCTGGCGGCTCGCCGGTTGGCCGCACTTTCCAATGGACCGGCAAGTGGCGTGGCAAGGATGTGACCGTTGTGGGCGTTGCCCGTGATACCCGATCCCACGACTTCAGCCAGCCCATCGAGCCCACGCTCTACGTCCCTTACCGCCAAGGGCCCTGGGACGTCGGACGTCTGCAGTTCGAACTCCGCACCACGGTGTCCGCCCGCGACGTGTTACCGCAAGTTCGTCAGGCGGTCCAGGATCTCGATGCCAATCTGCCGCTCTATCAAATCCGTACGCAAACCGAGCAAATCGACGACCGCTTCGCTCTGCAGCGCGTCCTCGCCAGGGCCTGCACCGCGTTCGGTGTCGTGGCCCTATTGCTGGCCTGCATCGGGATCTATGGCATCATTGCCCACGCGGCCGCCCGCCGTACCGCCGAGATCGGTGTTCGTGTCGCCTTGGGAGCTCGGCCCGCCGACGTCGTCTGGCTGGTCTTGCGACAGGCCGCGCTGCTCGCCTGTGCAGGCATCGTCGCCGGCGTCGCCTTATCTCTCCTCTCGGCTCGCCTTATCGAAGCCAGTCTTTACCAAGTGAAGGCGACCGACCCCGTCGCTCTCGCCGCTGCTGCCGCGATCCTGGCCCTGACTGTGCTCGCGGCCGGCTTCCTTCCGGCCCGCCGCGCCTCGCGCGTCGATCCCGTCGCCGCCCTCAAATACGAGTAGCTCGGCCCCGTTCGCACCGCGACAGGAGATACCTGTCGCGACAGCTAATCCATACCAATACGTTCGGTTCACTTTGTTCACGTGAACAACAACAAATGAAACAGAATAAGCGCCCGGCTGCTCTCCTTCTATTTGCCCTATTTATGCCTCTCTCTTTCCGGGGTACCCTCTCTAAGTCGCCTGCAATGAATCAGTTACCAGAAGGGGTGACCCCCTGATACCTCTAAAGTGGTACCTGGCCCCGTTGAGGTGCTCGCAAGTTACATTCTGAGCAGGAACATAAAACGATTCATTGACACGTTACTAGTATTACGTTAGTATCAGCCCCAGCCAGGTATGCCAGGCTCAGTCGCTTGGTGTACGGCAAGTAGATTAAGTCCACAGGGGGTCACAACGTATGATGCTCTCCCGAGTAGTCATCCGTGGTCGGTTCGTACCAATCCTCACGCTTCTTCCCTTCCTTTGTCTGACTGGGTGGGCGCAGCAGATTACCGGTACGATCAGCGGTAACGTGAAAGATGCTCAGCAGGCGGCTGTAGCCGGAGCAAAAGTCACCATTATCAGCACTCAACAAGGTACAACTCGCGAAGTCAGTACCAACAACGAAGGCACGTTCGTTTTTACGAACGCTCAACCTGGAACCTATGACCTCGGTATTGAGGCTCCCGGGTTCAAGAAGTTCGAACAAAAAGGCGTCGTCCTGTACGCGAGCGATCGTCTCAGTCTCGGCGATCTCACGCTCAGCGTCGGCGCACTAACTGAAACCGTCACAGTCGAAGGCGACGCGGCTCAAGTCCAGGCCACCAGCGCGGAACGCTCCGGCGTTCTCACCAACAAGCAGGTGGTTGACTTGGCCCTCACCAGCCGCAACCTCTTCGATCTCGCCAAGACCATCCCCGGCGTTGTCTACACCGGTTCCGGTGTGGGTGCCATCGCCGCGAATGGCAATCGCAACAACCAGAATAACTTCACGCTCGATGGCGTCACCAACATGGATACCGGGTCCAACGGCGGCACACTGGCGTCGACCAACATGGACATGATTGCCGACATGAAGATCGTCACGAACTCGCAAGGCGCCGAGTTCGGTCGCGCTTCCGGCGCGCAGATCCAGGTCGTCACCAAGAGCGGCACGCAACAGTTCCATGGCACGGGCTACGGCTTCCACCGCCATGAGGGCTTGAACGCCAACACCTGGCGCAACAATATCGACAACCGCGCCCGGCCTTTCTACCGCTACAACTTTGCTGGCTTCAACATCGGCGGCCCCGCCTACATCCCCGGCAAATTCAACAAGGACAAAGAAAAGTTCTTCTTCTTTGTTGGCATTGAGTGGCAGAACCAGTTGGTTCCGAACAATCTCTCCAATGTCACCGTCCCGACGGCTCTCGAGCGCCAGGGCGACTTCTCCCAATCACACGACGCTGGCGGCGCTGCGCTTGTGATCAAGGATCCCGCCAACGGCGGTACCCAGTTCCCCAACAACCAGATTCCGGCCAGCCGCCTGAATGCCGACGGCGTCAAAATCCTCAACTTCTATCCGTCGCCCAACGCGTTGGGTGTCGACAACTCTTTCAACTACCAGTCGCAAGCCTCCAACAAGTATCCGCGTCGCGAAGACATCTATCGCGGCGACTATAACATCAGCGACAAGTGGAAGGTCTATGCGCGCTACATCAACAACAAAGACGAAACCAGCATGGCCTACGGCCAGTGGAACGCGCAGTACAACATCCCCTTCGGCCCCATGAGCTTCGGCGCGCCAGGCTGGTCGTTCGTTTCGAACGTCACCACCATCATCAATCCAACGCTCACCAACGAGTTTCTCTTCGGCTCGTCCAAGAACGTCCTGCACATCTTCCCGTTGGACAACGCGTTCGACCGCGGGAAGCTCAACCTGTCCTACAAGATGCCGTATCCCACCGCCGACACCCTGAACCTCGTTCAGAACTGGCAGTGGGACGTTCCGAATTCGCCGAGTATCAACTTCACCGGTACTCCGTTCTCGAACTACAACCACACCTACGACATCACGGACAGCGTCGCCAAAGTGTGGGGATCACACACCATCAAGACTGGCATCTATATCAATAAGAGCGCCAAGGATCAGACGTCCACCAACTCCGTCAACGGCTACATCAACTTCAACCGGGACGTGAACAACCCTGGTGACACGAACTGGTCCTGGTCCAATGCGCTGTTGGGCAATTACAACAATTTGCAGCAGTCCAACAAGGTGCTGAATGGCCAATACCGCTCCTTGAACGTCGAGTGGTATGTCCAGGACAACTGGAAGGTAAATTCGAAGTTGACCCTGGAATACGGCATCCGCTTCTACTACATTCAGCCCCAGTACGACGATGCGCTTCAGACGTCGTCCTGGAACCGGAACCTCTGGGATCCTACTGCCGCGGGCGTGCTGCGCACAGCCGCACTCAACAGCAGCGGGGCCAGGATCTCCGTCAATCCCATCACCGGCGAGACGGGACCTGCTGCCCTCATCGGGTCACTCGTGAATACTGGAAAGGGCTTCGTGAACGGTGTCTATGCCAACGGCATGGGCTTGGCCGGTCAGAACTATCCGAAGGGCCTGCTCGACGGCCGCGGCCTGCAATACGCCCCGCGCGTAGGCCTCGCCTATCGGCTCATGAACAAGACGGTGCTTCGCGCCGGCGGCGGTGTCTTCTACGACCGCCTCCAGGGTAATCCCATCTTCGACATGCTGGTCAACCCGCCCTCCATCGCCACGCCTAAGTTCTACTACGGAAACCTGGCTTCCATTCCCGCCGCTTCGGCCGGCATCTTCTTCCCCGGCAACGTGAATGGCTTCGATAAGTCCGGCAACATTCCCACCACCTACAACTGGAACTTCACCATCCAACGGGAACTTCCTTACAACATCCTGTTCGATATCGCCTACGTCGGGTCGTCGTCCAACCACCTGCTCTATCGGTTGAACCAGAACGCCCTCCCGCTGGGCTCAGCTTGGGCACCTCAAAACCAGGACCCGCTGAAGACGCCGCTCTATGACGGCACCACTACCAATGCGCCGAACTTCTACCGGGGCTATCAGGGCTACGGCAATGCAATCGCCTACGGTTTTGGCGCGAACTCCAACTACCACGCGATGCAGATGTCGGCCAATCGCCGCCTCGGCAACGACTTCACCTTTGGTGTCGCCTACACGTGGTCGAAGGCCATGGGCACCACCAACGACGACTATACGACCATCACTCCGTTCAACTTCCGGACGGCGGACTATGCCCCCCTCAACAATGACCGTACGCACGTGCTGGTGTTGAACTATGTGTACAATCTGCCCAAGTTCATCAAAGGCACCAGCGGCTTCGCCAAGGTCGGCAAGTTCTTCACCAACGAATGGCAGATTTCCGGCATCACCACCATGCAGACTGGCGCTCCCAACAACATCACCTTCTCCATTGATGGTGTCGGTAACCTGAACGAACGCTACACCGGTTCTACTGATGTTGGACCTCGAGTCGTTTACACCGCCTCGCCGTCCTATCCCAAGAGCCTCAACCAGTACATCGACGGGTCTGTCCTCGCCTTGCCCACAATCAAGGGTAGTCAAGGCTTCGACTCCTCCCGTTACCCCGTCCGGCAGCCTACCTGGACCAACTGGGATGTCTCAATCTTCAAGAACATCCCCATCCATGAGTCCATGCGCCTCCAACTCCGCTGCGAGATGTTCAATGCACCGAACCATCCGGAGTTTAACGACTACAACAGGAGCGCCACCTTCAATTCCGCCGGCAAGCTCATCAACTTGCCTACGGCTCTTGGTGGCACGGGCGGCCGCTTCGGCTTCGGTGCCGTCACCGGAACCCTAGATCCCCGCCGCATCCAGCTCGCCGCGAAGTTCTACTTCTAGAAGAGCAGTCAGTGATCCGCGGTCAGCGATCAGCCCGGCAATCCCCGAGTTGACAGCTGACCGCCGAAAGCTGATGGCTACTTACTGCATGAACTCCGCCAACCAATTGGAACTTCCCGCCTCTTCGAGGCTATACTGGGCGAGCTAATGCTCAGTGTATGGTTCACACTCTTGCTGGCCGCTGTCCCGCAACAACTGCTGGACAGCGGCCGGCAGGCATTTCAGGCCGGTGATCTGGCGCGCGCCGAACAGCTCTTCCGCGAGTTCCTCAAGACCAATCCCAACTCCGCTGAGGCTCTCTCCAACCTGGCCGCCGTCCACGCCCGCCGTGAGCAATTTGCCGACGCCGTTGCCCTCTACGAGAAGGCCCTGAAGGCCAATCCCTCCTTGGTCCCCGTCCACTTCAACATCGCCGTCTCCCTGGGCCGGCTCCAGCAATACTCGAAAGCCGCTGACCACCTGCGCATCTTCCTGCGTTCCTACCCTCGAGAAGCACGTGCCCATCAGCTACTCGGACTCTGTCTCGTCGAAACTGGCGAGCTGACGGCTGCGCTTGCCGAACTCGAAACTTCGTACAAAGAGAACGATAAGGACCGCAGCATCCTCTATGCCCTGGCCTACGCACAAGTGCGCGCCGGCAATGCCGACCGCGCCGCCGAACTCCTCGCCCGCTCGGAAGGCGATCCCACCCAGGCCAAACTTATTGAAGGCCTCATCGAATACCGCCGGGGCCGGTACGACGAAGCCCGCGCCTTGTTTGAGTCCGTGGTTGCCGCCAATCCGAATATGGCGCCCGCTCTGGCGGCGCTGGGGCGTCTGAACCTGCTGGCGCGCAAAGACGACGAAGCCATCAACCTGTTCGAACGAGCGCTGAAGATCAGTCCCTCCGATTCGGAATCGACCTACCAGTTGGGTGTTTTGTACGATCGCAATGGCCGCACGCCCGAGGGCATCACTATGCTCAAAAAAGCCGTCTCCTTGCGCGCCAACTATCCCGATCCCCTCTACCAGTTGGGCCGCATCGAACTCAACGCCAAGCACTACCCCCTCGCTCTGAAGTATCTCGAAGAGGCGCGCCGCATGCTGCCCGACCAGGAAGCCATCCGCTTGCTGCTGGGCCGCACCTACCAAGCCCTTGGTCGCCAGGCTGAGGCCAAGAAGGAATTTGACGAGGTCCGCCGCCTCAAGGCCGAGGTGATTGAGAAATCCCGCCAGCGAGTGGAGTCCGACTCGCTCATGCAGCAAGAGCCCACCCCCCGCGAAAAATGAGACTTCTGGCCGCCGTCTTCCTTCTCTCCGCCGTGCCGCTGCTGCCTCAAGGCATGGCCTCGCGCGGCATCAAGCCGCAGCCCCGGCCCAAACTCTCCGGCAAGCCCTGGCCTTCCTCCCTCGTCAATGTCGCTGCCAAGGCTGGCTTGAACCACGTCCTTATATATGGCGCCGAACGCGATGTGCAGTACGTCTCCGAGACCTCCTCCGGCGGCGTCGCTTTCTTCGACTACGACAATGACGGCTACCCGGACATCTTCTTCGCCGGGGGGACTCGTTTCGGGACCCCGCCGCCCGATTCCGGCAATCATCTGTACCACAACAACAAGGACGGCACGTTCACGGACGTCACAGAGAAGTCCGGGGTGAGCCGCGCCGGTTGGGGCCAAGGTGTCGCCGTCGCCGACTACGACAACGACGGCTATCTCGATCTGTTCGTCACCTACTGGGGTGAGAACGCCCTCTATCGCAACAATCACGACGGCACCTTCACCGACCTTGCGCGCAAGGTCGGATTGATCGCCGAGGCCGCCTACCCTTATTGGTACTCCGGAGCCACCTGGCTCGACTACGATCGTGACGGCCGCCTCGACCTTTTCGTCGCGACCTATATAGACTTCGATCTGCCCAAGATCCCCAAACCCGGTCAGAGCGCCTCCTGCAACTGGAAAGGCGTCCTCACGCCGTGCGGACCGCGCGGCCTCAAGACCGGTCGCCAGTTTCTCTACCACCAGAAACCCGATGGAACGTTCGAAGATGTGAGCAAGCGCTCCGGGGTCGGCAGCGCCCGTTCGTCCTTTGGGTTGACAGCCATTTCAACCGACCTCGACGGGGACGGTTGGCCCGACATCTACCTTGCCTGCGACTCGACCCCCTCGCTCTTTTTCCGCAACAGCCACGACGGGACGTTCTCAGAAGAAGGCATCGAACGAGGCATCGCTCTCAACGATGACGGCATGGAACAGGCAGGCATGGGGCTCGTCATCGGCGACTTCAACACCGATGGAGTCCTGGACATCTTCAAGACCCACTTCGCCGACGACACTCATATCCTTTATGAAGGTCTGGGCAAAGGACAGTACAAGGACGTTACACAATCGTCCGGAATTGGCGTGGAAACCCGTTTTATCGCCTGGGGCGCCGGAATGCCCGACCTCGACAACGACGGACTGCCCGACCTGTTTCTGGTCACTGGCAACGTCTACCCCGATACCGAACGCGATCTGCCCGCCTACCCCTCGCGCATGCCGCCCCTGCTCTTTCGCAACCTTGGTGGCGGCCGCTTCGAGCAGTTGTTTTCCGCCCAGGCCGGCCCGGCCATGGACGAGATGCACTCGTCCCGCGGAGCCGCCTTCGGCGACTTCGACAACGACGGCGACCTGGATGTAGTCGTGTGGAATCGTAACGAAACGCCGGCACTCTATCGCAACGACCTGAAATCCAGCAATCACTGGTTGAAGGTGCAGCTGGAGGGGACTGTCTCAAACCGTGCGGCGATCGGCGCCCAGGTCACCGTGGAATACGGAGATCGCAAACAGACCCAGGCTGTCCTGTCCCAGTCGAGCTTCACATCGCATAACGATCTCCGTCTGAACTTCGGCCTCGGCGCAGCCACGCAGGCGGTGCTAACGATCCGCTGGCCCAACGGCCAGGTTACCCGTCACACAGCTAAGGAAGTCGATCGCCTCATCAAACTCAAGGAACCTGCGAACTAGCGGTGCTTGTTGCCCACCACTAACAGCGTCTCGAAATAGGGAGCCTGTTCTTCTTTGTGTACGACCGTCGACTCGATGGCCTCGAAGCCTGCCTTCTTGAGGAAGCCCACCAGGTCCACTTCGGCGAAACCCAACCAGAGGTCGGCATACAGTTCCCGCGCCTCCTCAAAATGATGCTTCATGAGATCGAGGACGGCAATCCGCCCGCCGGGGCGCAGAATCCGGAACGCTTCCTTGACGGCCCGGTCAGGGTGCTGAGCATGGTGGAGCGATTGGCTGAAGAAGGCGAGGTCGACCGAGGCGTCATCGATGGGCAGCTTCTCCATGTCACCGCGCCGGTACTCGAGGTTTCCGATGCGATTCTTCGCGGCGAGATCGGCGCCAAATTCGACCATTTTCTCGGAGTTGTCGACCGCAATCACGCGCTCCGCGCGCTGGGCTAGTAATTGGGAAAAAGTGCCCTCGCCGGCACCCAAGTCGGCGATCACCATCGGCGGCATCAGTTTCAGTAATGTCTCGGCGAGCCCCTTCCACGACCGCCCCGGGACGTAGTGTTTGCCGAACTTGCCGGCCAGTTCATCGAAGTAGGCCCGCATGCGGTCGCGCCGTTTGTTCAAAGCCAGGTTGAGCGCTTCCGTGTCCCGCTCCGCTTCGGCGACTTCAACTGCGCCATCCTGAAGGACTTCCAACAATCTCCGGCCGCTGTCGGAGCGCGGCTCCGTCAAACGATACATCACACTTTTACCGATCCGCCGATCCTCCACCAGTCCGGCCTGGCGCAGTTGGGAGAGTTGGCTGGAAATCGTACTCTGGCCGGTAGAAAGGATTTCCTGCAATTCGGCCACGGTTAGTTCCTCCTGCGCGAGCAGGAGAACCAGCCGGACCCGGCCCGGATCGGACAGCAATCGGAACGTGTTCAGCATTGACGGCATAGTGCGATGTCACATATCATATCAACGTATCGCGATATGACGATATAAAAATTCTAGGAGAGTCGATGAGCACCACCATTACACCTGCCACGACCGACTACAAAGTCGCCGACATGTCCCTGGCCGACTGGGGCCGCAAAGAGATCACCATTGCCGAATCGGAGATGCCCGGCCTCATGTCCATTCGCCGCAAGTATGCGGCGCAGAAGCCTTTAGCCGGCGTGCGCGTGACCGGTTCGCTGCACATGACCATCCAGACGGCGGTGCTCATCGAGACCCTCGTCGACCTCGGTGCCAGCGTCCGCTGGGCCTCCTGCAACATCTTCTCCACGCAGGATCATGCCGCCGCAGCGATCGCCGCTGCCGGTGTGCCCGTATATGCCTGGAAAGGCGAGAGTTTGGAGGAGTACTGGGACTGCACGCTGAAAGCCGTGCTGCACCCCGGCGGCCTGGGCCCGCAGCTGGTCGTCGACGACGGTGGTGACGTAACCCTCCTGATCCACAAGGGTTATGAGCTCGAGAACGGCTCCGACTGGGTGAACACCCCCTCCGGCAGCCACGAAGAAGACGTCATCAAGAATCTGCTCAAAAAGGTCAACGCTGAGAACCCCACCTGCTGGCGGGCACTGGTGAAGGAATGGAAGGGCGTTTCGGAAGAGACGACCACCGGCGTCCACCGGCTCTATAAGATGCAGCAGGACGGCAAGTTGCTGGTTCCGGCCATCAACGTCAACGACTCCGTGACGAAGTCGAAGTTCGACAACCTCTATGGTTGCCGCGAGTCGCTCTCCGACGGCATCAAGCGCGCGACCGACGTCATGGTTGCCGGCAAAGTGGCTGTGGTTTGCGGCTACGGCGACGTAGGCAAGGGTTCGGCGCACTCTCTGCGCGGCTTCGGCGCCCGCGTGATCGTGACCGAAATTGATCCCATCAACGCGCTGCAGGCCGCGATGGAAGGCTACGAAGTGACCACAGTGGAAGACACGCTGGGCCGTGGCGACATCTACGTCACCACCACCGGAAACTGCGACATCATCACGCTGGAACACATGGCGAAGATGAAGGATCAGGCCATTGTTTGCAACATCGGCCACTTCGACAACGAGATCCAGATTGATCGGCTGAACAACGCCCCGGGTGTCGTGAAGCTGAACATCAAGCCGCAGGTCGACCAGTACACCTTCCCCGACGGCCACGCGATCTTCATGTTGGCCGAAGGCCGCCTGGTGAACCTGGGCTGCGCGACCGGCCACCCCAGCTTCGTCATGTCCAACAGCTTTTCGAATCAGACACTTGCCCAGCTCGACCTGTGGAAGAAGAAGGACGAGTACAAGGTCGGCGTCTACGTTCTGCCGAAGTACCTCGACGAAGAAGTGGCCCGCCTGCACCTGGAGAAGATCGGCGTGAAGCTGACGGTGCTGAGCGAGAAGCAGGCCGAGTACCTCGGCGTGCCGGTGGAAGGGCCCTACAAGGCCGACCACTACCGCTACTAACAATTGGTTCAGAGGCCGAAGTGGGTGGCGAGATAGTCGACGATCGCCCTTGCTTCGGCCTCTTTTGCGTTTGCGCCTCGAGCAATCATGTTGTCGACCATGGCCGCCCAGCCAGCGCGGGTTCTGCGCATTCCGAAGACCGTATCCAATGTGTGGCAAGGCCCTCCGCAGGTCTTTTGAATCATCGCTTTGCCGGGTCCATCAGGTAGGACAACCGGTGTCTTGCGCACCTGCGGCTGGACCTTGGATTCCAGGATCGCTGGGGCCGGTGATTTGCCCAAAGCAAATGTCATGACACTGTCGGCCGGGCTGCCGCCAAAGAATCCTCCCCCGCCTCCGGCCATGATGGTGACGTACTGTTTGCCATCCTTGCCCAGGTAAGTGATTGGAATCGTGTGGCCGTTGGCGTCAATCGGCTGTTCCCAAAGGAGCTTGCCGGATTTCGCATCGAAGGCCCGGAAGCGGCTGTCATTTGTGGCGGCGATAAAGACCAAGCCCCCGGCAGTGGCGATGCTGCCTCCCAGGTTTGGGGCCCCGGTATTGTGGACGCCCAAGGCTTCGAGCGCCGGGACGGTGCCGAGCGGCGCGCGCCAGGCGATGTCACCTGTATGTGTATCGATGGCAACGAGTTCACCGAACGGGGGATTGGTGCAGGGAATGCGGGTATCCCGGTTCCAGAAACGGGCGTAGGGTCCGTATTCCGAAGTCCGGATGTAGGTGTCGCCCTTGCGCTCCATGTGGCCCCATTGACCCAGGTTGTTCACATTGACGTACAGGTAGCCGAGGGTGGGATTGGCCGAGGCTCCGCCCCAGGATCCTCCGCCCAAGGTACTGGGGAACATCAGGACATTTTTGTCGAGTTCGAACGGGGTATATAGCGGCACCGGACGCATCTGGTTGCGCTCGAAGAGATCGCGACAGAAGCCGGCGTGCTCGGGCGTTCGACTATAAATCTCGTTCTTCGCGAATTCGATTCGCGAGAGCGGCGGCGGCTTCAGCGGAAAGGGTTGAGTCGGGGACGTCTTCTCACCAGGGACCGTCGTTTGAGGGACGGGGCGTTCCTCCATGCCATAGAGTGGCTTGCCGGTGACGCGGTCGAAGGCAAAGAGCAGGCCCATCTTGGTGACTTGGGCCACGGCGGGCACGACTTTGCCGGTGACGCGAGCGTCGAAGAGAATGGGCGGAGCGGCGGGGTCGAAGTCCCATAGATCGTGATGGACTAACTGCTGATACCACTTCAGTTTGCCGGTGGCGGCGTCGAGCGCGACCAGAGAGTTTCCATATAGGCCGTTGCCGTGGCGGTCGGCTCCGTAGAAGTCCGAGGTAGGCGATCCGAGTGGGACATAGACGATACCGCGTGGGACATCGATGGTGATAAAGCCCCAGGCATTGGTGCCGGAGCGGTTTTTCCACCCGTCCACAGGCCAGGTTTCCGAGCCTGGTTCACCGGGGCGGGGTACAGTGTGAAAGCTCCAGACCAGTTTGCCGGTGCGTGCGTCCCAACCTCGGATGTCACCATAGGCGCCCTGGGAAGGTGAACCTTCTCCGTTCGCGCTGCCGGTGATAACGATGTCCCTATAGATGGACGGTGGCGACTGGAGGGAGATCTTGGCATCCGGCAAGTCGCCCAGAACGCCCTGTCGGAGGTCGAGCAGTCCCTCGTTCGCAAAGCCTGGGGCGGGCCTGCCCGTGCGGGCGTCCAAAGCGATCATGCCACCTTTGACGCCCACGAAGACGCGTGGATGTGTGTTCTTTGCGCCGGGCCAGTAGGCGAGTCCGCGCAGCGCCACTTGGGCCGCTTCGTAGTGCCAGAGCTGGCGGCCGGTCTCGGGTTCCAGCGCGAAGACACCATTGGTGGCAGTGACGTACATGACTCCGCCGACGACCACGGGGATGCCCTCCGAACCCGGTTTGCCGGTGTGGAACGTCCAGGTGTGTTGGAGGCGGTTGACGTTGTCGACGTTGATTTGGTTGAGCGGAGAGAAGCGGCTGGCGCCGGGGTCGTGGCCGTAGACCGGCCAATCGGTTTGGGCGAGGAGCGACGAAGCACAGGCGCCGAGCAGCAGGAGTCGTCTGGAATTCATTGGGAGAAGTCCAGTATATGCAGGCGCGGCCGCCTGGGTGCGGATTCTCTTCCAATCGTGCGACGCTGTATGGATTGTGTGCCGCAGCATCAAAGTACTGAGAAACCAGGAGCCGCCGGTCACTCCGGCCGAGATTGACGCCGCCGCACTGCAGTTTGTGCGGAAGATCAGCGGATTCCAGAAGCCATCAAAGGCGAACCAGGAAGCGTTTGAGAGGGCGGTACGGGAGATCAGCGCCGCCAGTGGGCGGCTGCTGCAGAGCATCGCGATGAATGCTCCACTACGCCGGCCGCCAGCTCGGGTTGAAGGCGAATGAAGAAGCAACGACACGTGTTTTGTCTGATGATGGCCCTGAGTTTTCACGCGTGGGGCCAGTTGCGCGTCGGGACATTTCGGGCCGACGTGACTCCGCCGTTGGGGCAGCCGCTCATCTGGGTGATGCCCACGTCGAAGATTGAGGATCCGTTGCTGGCTAAGGGCATCGTGCTAGAGGATCGCGGGCAGAGGTATGTGCTTTGCGCGGTGGATTGGTGCGGGCTCTCGAACCGCTCGTACCGGCTGTTGCGCGACAAGGTGGCCCAGGCGGCGGGCACGACTCCGGAGCGGGTTGCGCTGCAGACACTGCACCAACACACGGCTCCTTATGTCGATGGGGACGCGTATGCCTTGCTGGAGCAGATGGGCCGGCCGGTGGTGCGGTTCGACGAGGCTGCCCTTGTGGAACTTGCCGACCGATTGGCTAAGGCGGTGGGCTCGGCGGTTGGCGCGATGAAGCCTTTTGACCGCGTTGGGACGGGAGAGGCAACGGTGGAGCGAGTGGCTTCGGCGCGGCGATTGCCAGCTCCCGGCGGTAAGGTGGTGATCCGTTTCAGTACGGATGGGAAGAAGCCGGAGATGGCAGCAGCCGAGGAGGGGCCCGTGGATCGGATGGTGAAGACGGTCACGCTGGCCCAGGGGGAGAAGCCGCTGGTGCGGTTGCATTACTACGCCACGCATCCTCAGACCTGGTGCTGCGATGGGCGGGTTTCCGCTGATTTCGTCGGAGCTGCTCGCGAGCAGTTGGAGAAGGACGAGGGGGTCTTTCAGGTGTATTTTACCGGTGCGGCCGGCGATGTCACGGTGGGGAAGTATAACGACAGCAGCGAGGAGAAGCGCGCGGGCCTGGCGGCTCGGATGCTGGATGGGTTGAAGCGGTCGGACGCGGCTGCGCAGTGGACGGCGGTGCAGGAGTTGCGTTGGAAGACACTGCCTCTCGTGTTGCCCAAGAAGCTGGCTACGAAGGAAGCGGTGGACGCACGGTTGGCGGAGGCTAAGGGTACGGAGGATGAGGCGGCGCGGTACCGGTTGACGATTGCGGCGGCGTTTGGACAGCGCGAGGAGCCGCTGACGACCAGCGCTCTGAGCTTGGGTCCGGTGCGGATTGTGCATTTGCCCGGGGAGCCGATGCTCGAGTTCCAGCGGTTTGCTCAGGTTGTGGCTCCGGGGCGGTTTGTGGCGGTGGCTGGGTACGGGGATATCGCTCCGGGGTATTTGTGTACGGACCGGGCCTATGAGCAGGGAGGGTATGAGCCCGGGGCTTCGAATACGACTACGGGGGCGGAGGGGGTGGTGAAGCGCACGCTGCGCGATTTGCTGGGGGCGCGCGGGCGGTGATGGTTTAGGAGGACGAAGAAGGCCGGCTCGACAGCCGGCCCGCAAGCGTAGACGCTCGCCCCACTTCGGGGTGATGGACTCGATGGGTTGGGTGGATGGGCACTCGCTTTGTTGAAGCAGGTGCCCGGGTCTCTGCAGTCGCGGTTCGCAGCGGGGGGCGGAGACTCCTCCTGACGAGGCGGGGCGTGACGGACTTCCGCTTCCTGACGGTCGCGGCTCGGTTACGCGTTCGGTTCCGATTGCGGGGCTAGCCTGGAGCTACTGGCGCTGGCCTCCTGTGACTAGTAAGGTCTGGCCGGTGACCCAGCCGGCGTCGTCTGTTGCGAAGAAGGACACCACCTTGGCGATGTCGTCCGGTTGGGCGATTCGGCCCAGTGGCGTCGAACTCTCCAGTTGCTTCCGGAAATCGCTGGCGGCAATGCCGGTGGAGTGGAGGCCTTCCGTTTCCACCATGCCCGGGTTTACCGAGTTCACCCGGATCTTGCGCGGACCCAACTCGAGGGAAAGGGCGACGGTGATGGCGTCGACCGCCGCTTTGGTGGCCGAGTACACGGCTGCGTTGGCAACCGGCATCGGGGCAACGATCGAACTGATGTTGACGATGGAGCCGCCCTCGGGCCCGATCAGTTTCGCGGCCTCCCTGGTTGCGAGCAGGAGGCCAAGCACGTTCAGGTCAAACTGTTGATGGAAATGCTCCGGCGTAATGGCCGCCAGTTCCGCGAAGGAGTAGATGCCGGCATTGTTCACGAGGATATCGAGGCGCTTGAAGGTCTTCTTTGTCTCCTCGAACAACTGCAGGACGCCGGCTTCCTGTGACACATTCGCCTGGACGGCCACCGCCGTGCCGCCGGCCTTTTGGATGCGTTCCACAACGGCGTCGGCGCCGGATTTGCTGCTGGAGTAGTTGACGACGACGGAGGCGCCTTCCGCAGCGAGATGTTCCGCGATGGAGGCTCCGATGCCCTTGGAGGCGCCGGTGACGATAGCGACTTTGCCCTTCAGTTTGCTCACGATGTTGGGTCCTTTAGATATGAAGAGTCGGTGGAGGTCAGAGGCCAAGGGCCTTGCGGAGAGTGCTTGCCGCGAGTTCGATGGCGCTGCGGGTTGCGGGCGTTGTGGCGAGGCCGTTCAGCATCATGAAGTCATGAACGGTGGCCAGGTAACGGACAGCGACGACTTCGACTCCGGCTTCGCTGAGTTTCATGGCGTACTCCTCGCCCTCGTCGCGCAGGACGTCGTTTTCATCCACGATGACCAAGGCGGGCGGGAGTCCGGCCAGTTCGGCCTTGGAAGCGCGCGCCGGAGAGGCTGTGATCTTCTTACGATCCTGCGGGTTGGGTGCGAAGTTGTCCCAGAACCACTGCATGGCGGGCCGGGTGAGCCAGGGGCCCTCGGCGAAGGTCAGGTAGGACTCACGAGAGAAGTCCGAATCGGTCACCGGGTAGCAGAGCACCTGGTGGGCGATGGAGGGGGCTCCGCGCTCCTTCGCGAGAAGAGTGACGGCGGCGGTGATTTGTCCGCCGACGCTGTCGCCCATGACGGCGACGCGGGTGGCGTCGATATTGAGGTCCGGCCCGTGTTCGGCCACGTAGCGGGTGGCGGCGTAACACTCCTCCACGGGGATCGGGTATTGAGCCTCCGGTGACGGGGTGTAGTTCACGAAGACGAAGGCTGCCGGGGTGAGGTTCACCATGTCCCGCAGGAGGCGGTCGTGCGTGTTCTTGCTGCCCAGAATCCAGCCGCCGCCGTGAAAGTACATCACCGCGGGTAGAGCGCCCTTGGCGCCGACGGGCCGGTAGATGCGCACGGAGACCTTACCGGACGGGCCGGTGGGCAGGAGGAGATCCTCGATGTCGGCGTCAAGTTTAGTAACCGGAATCGCCTGCGCATCCTCCAGGACTTTGCGCGCATCTTCCTTGGAGAGGGTGTACAGCGGCGGGCCGCCTTGGGCCGCCACGGCGTCGATGAACTGCTGCGTGCCCGGTTCGAGGCTTCTCTTGGTTTTGGTTCCAGTCATTGCGGTCTGTTCTCCTTGCTGGTAGTGAGTCCGCCTTGCCGGCAGAATCTGGATCCCTTGTGATTGTGGGTGGGAAGGGCGTGGGTGGACCACCCCAATCGCTCACTGGCGGCAGATCACTCGATCTGGTGAGAGATTTCCTGCCCATGAGTCTCAGACAGTTGACATTTGGATAATGATTCTCGTTTAATAGTTATTGTCAAATGCAGTCGAGTCAGGAACACACGCTGAGCGAGTTCCGGCAGCAATGCCGGGCAGCCGGGCTCTCGTTGACGCATCAACGGGAAGTGATCTTTCTGGCGGTGACGGCGTCGAAGGGGCATCCGTCGCCCGAGTCGATCTACGAAGAGGTGCGCCGGCAGATCCCCTCGATCTCGCTGGCGACGGTGTACAAGAACATCCGCACATTTCTCGAGGCAGGGTTGCTGCGCGAGGTGAGTCCGCATCACGGACCGCTGCGGCTGGAGGCGAATCTCGTCGATCATCACCATCTGGTTTGCACGCGCTGCAAGGCGATTGTGGACCTGGCGGAGACGGACCTGGGACCGGTGCAACTGAAGCGCGACCTGCCGTCGGGCTTTCGGGTGATGCGCTACAGCGTGGAGTTCCAGGGGTTGTGTCCCGATTGCGTTTCCGATATCAAAAAGCCTTAATATCTCAAAAGGAGACCATGCTCATGCTTGGAGTTGGACAGAAGTTCCCCGAATACAAAGTGACCGCCACGGTCAGCAACGACATCAAGACGGCGTTCCAGGAGATCGGCAGCGATTCTCATCCTGGCAAGTGGAAGGTCCTCTTCTTCTGGCCGAAGGACTTCACCTTTGTGTGCCCGACGGAGATTGTGGCCTTCGGCAAGTTGAACAAGGACTTCGCCGATCGCGACGCCGTCCTGATGGGCGCGAGCATCGACAGCGAGTTCGTGCACCTGGCCTGGCGGCAGAACCATGCCGACCTGAAGGATCTGCCGATCCCGATGCTGGCCGACGTGAAGCGCGAGCTGAGCTCGGCTCTGGGCATCATCGATCCCGGCGCCGGCGTGAGCCAGCGCGCGGTGTATATTGTGGATCCGGAGAACGTGATCCGCTTCGTGATGGTGACCGACCTGTCCGTGGGCCGGAACAGCAGTGAAGTGCTGCGCGTGTTGGATGCGCTGCAGACCGATGAGCTGTGCCCCTGCAACTGGAACAAGGGCCAGGAAACGATTCACGTGTAAGTGAGCTTTCAGCGGCCGGCTGCCAGCTTTCAGCTTTCGGGTTGATCGCTGGCGGCTGGTGGCGATCGAGAGCCGTCAGCTAACAGCTTTCAGCGATCAGCTTCCGGGCTGGTCGCTGGCAGTTTGTGGCTGACCTGTTGTTTCGACACACCTACGGGCACACAATACCTCGGGTTGGTGTGCTTCCAGCAATCCGCTTTTGGCTTTCCGGCTGATAGCTGATCGCTGAAAGCTGATGGCTACTTTATGACTATCCCTGAAATTCTCGATTCTTTCCCGGATTATGCCCGGGATATAAAGTTGAATGTCCAGAGCGTGCTGGCGCAGTCGGAGTTGACTGAGCAGCAGACCTGGACGAATGCCGTGGCGTGCGCGCTGGCCTGCCGGAATGAGGTGTTGAGCCAGGCGATTGTGGCCGAGGCGGCGACCAAGCTCTCACCAGCGCAGTTGAGCTCCGCCAAGGCGGCCTTTGCGATTATGCAGATGAATAACATCTTCTATCGCTTCCGGCATATGGTGGGCAAGGACGATTACGCCAATATTCCGGCGCGGCTGCGAATGCAGACCATCCGGACACATGGCGGGGATCCGGTGGACTTCGAACTGGCGTGTCTGGCGGTGTCGACCATCAACGGCTGCGAGGCTTGTGTACGGTCGCACGAGGCAGTGGTGCGCGAGAAGGGCGTCACGGCGGAAGCCGTGGTGGCGAGCGTGCGGATTGCTTCGACGCTGCATGCGGCTGCCTCGGTGATTGAAGCGGCCAAGGTGTAGGGACGCGGCGGACTAGGGTCTGCCTGGTTTCCGGTGGCCCTTGTGATTTTGCGGCCGAGGCTTATGGTCCCGGCCGTTTGATGTTTGCGGGGCTTAGTGACGATTGCGGGTGTGATGGGGGCCAGTTTGCTGACGCGCGCGGTTCGTGAGGCAGAGGAAGACCGTTGAAGACGCGCTGGCGACGGGTGCCCGCTTACTGACGTGCGCGGTTCGCAACGGGCGGGGACCACTCCGTCACGGCCGTGGTTCGTTGCGGTGTGATATGCCTTTAGGCTATGCGGAATGTGGTTTGTCTGCTGATCCTGCTGGCCAGCCGTTGCCCGGCGGATGGAACGGAAGAGTTGCTCGCTCGCGCCCGGGCGCACGCCGTTGACTATGATCGGGACCTGACGGCCGCGCAGCGGTTGCTGCATGCATGGTTGAAGCAGGCGGACCCCAAAACCCTGCTACTGCCCGATCGCCTGAACCGGCCGGAACGCGTGTATACGCCCCACAATTCCGGCGCCGACCTGTATCCGTATCTCATCCTGACTTCCCGCCTGACGGATGCGGCCTTGTACCGGGGCCGCATGATGGAGATGCTGCGCAACGAGGTTCGGTATACCAACGCAAAGGCTGGAGTCCCCGGCAATCTGGATCTGAACACCGGCAAGCTGGGTGCTCCCAGTTTGTTTGGGGCGGGGGAGTACGCCAAGGACGGCCTGATCACGGTGACCGAGTATCTGGGGCGGACCGCCTGGACGGACCGCATGATCGATATGATGGCCGACGCCATGGGTCAGGCCAACGTGGCATCCGACTTCGGTCCGCTGCCCGCGGCGGATAGCGAACTGAACGGCGACTATCTGCAGGTGATGCCGCGGCTCTACCTGATGACGGGCGATGCGCGGTTCCTGGATTGGGGCCGGCGGATCGCAGATGCCTACATTCACGAGGTGCTGCCGGGCAACAACGGTCTGCCGAGCATGGCGTGGGATTTCCAGAAGCATACAGGCGACAGCAAGCTGAAGCTGCGGGATCACGGCAACGAGATGATTGTGGGACTGCTGCTGCAGTTCGCGCTGGAGACGCAGTTGGGCTCGCCGCAGGCCTCGCGTTACCAGCCCGTGTTGGCGCGCATGCTGGACCGGGTGCTCGAGTCCGCCAATCCGGACGGGTTGCTCTACAACGCCATCGACACACGCACGCTGGAGCCGGCCGACCGGAGGCTGAGCGACAACTGGGGGTATGTCTACGGGGCTGTTTACGACTACTACCAGATCACGGGTGAGACCAAGTACCGCGATGCGGTGCGGCGCGTGTTGTCGAATCTCGGCAAGTACCGGAGCTGGTGCTGGGAGCCCTCCGGAGTGGCCAAGGATTCGAAGCTGGGTTCGTTCGACGGGTATGCGGACAGCATTGAGAGTGCGATTTATCTGGTGAATCGCGAGCCGGTGGCGGCGGCGCTGGAGTGGATCGACTCGGAGATGAAGGTGATGCTGGCGATGCAGCGGCCGGACGGGCTGGTGGAAGACTGGTATGGCGAGGGCAACTTCAACCGGACGGTGCTGCTGCATGCCCTGATGAAGTCGCGGGGTGTGCGGGCGGCGCAGTGGGTTCCGGGGCTGCAGGTGGGTGCGGCGGAACGGGATGGCGTGCTGGCGCTCTATGTAAGCGGGGCGGCCAAGGTGGAGTTTGATTTCGCGCGGCACCGACGGGTGTTGAACTTCCAGAAAAACTACGTACGGTTGAACGAGTTTCCGGAGTGGTTCACGGTGGACGAGAACACGCTCTACCGGCTTGTGCCGGCGAGCGGCGGGGCGGAGATGGTGCGGCTAGGCTCGGAGCTGATCGCCGGTGTCGACCTGACGGCGGGCGGCTGGACGATTCGCAGGTATTCTGAATAGGAGGAAAGAGGCACATGCAGGACTGGATTGAATATCTGAAGACCGTGGACACGCCCACGCTTTCAAACGCGATTGAAGTGTTGGACGTCCGGCCGCGCGCGCAGGGCTTCACGCCGCTGCAGGTGCGCTGCCTGTTCCCGGAGTTCGGGCGGATGGTCGGCTACGCCGTTACGGCGCAGGTGGAGACGGTGACGCAAACAGGTCCGGGCGGCCCTGAGGGGCACATCGAGCTCTACCGGCAACTGGAGCAGATGCCGAAGCCGGCGGTGATCGTGCTGCAGGAGATTGGCGGGTTTCCGGACTACGCGGCGCATTGCGGCGAAGTGATGGCCACGTTCTTCACGAAGCTGGGTGCCGTGGGGTTGGTGTCGGACTCGGCCGTACGCGACATCCCCGAGGTGCGGGCGATGGGCTTCCACTACTTTGCGCGGGGCGTCTGCGCGTCGCACGCGAATTTCCGGATTGTGCGCTGTGGGATGCCGGTGACGGTGTGTGGAATGCCGGTGACGCAGGGCGAGCTGCTGCATGGAGATGAGAACGGGTTGATCACGGTGCCGTTCGTCGATCCGGAGCGGATCAAAACCGCCGTCAATTCCGTGCGCGACCGCGAGCGGAAGATCATGGACTACGTGCGCGGGCCGAACTTCACAATCGACGGCTTTGAAGGCAAGATCTACGAGTAGGACGCGACGGCGTCGTACATGGCGATGATGTTGGCGGGCGGCACGTTGCCCAGGATGTTGTGAACCTGCTGGAAGACGAAGCCGCCCTCGGTGGACAGGGCTTGGCACTGCTCCAGGACATGGGCGCGGACCTGATCGGGCGTGGCTTGGGGCAAGACGCGTTGCGTGTCGCAGCCACCGCCCCAGAAGACGAGGTCGCGGCCGAAGTCGCGCTTCAAGGCCTGGGCTTCCATGCCGCGGGCGCTGATCTGGACGGGGTTGATGGCGTCGAGCCCGGCTTCGATCAGCAGCGGTAGTAGCGGCCGGACGCCGCCGCAGCAGTGCAGCATCACTTTCACGGGGGCGAGTTGACGGGCTCGCGCCCACATGAGCTGGTGGCGCGGCTGGAAGAACTCCTTGTACATGCGAGGGGAGATCTGCGGGCCGTTTTGCGAGCCCAGGTCGTCGCCAAAGCTGATGATGTCGATGTAGGGGCCGACGGCCGCGAGGTAGCGCTGGAGGTTCTTCAGGTGGATCTCGACCAAGGCATCGAGGAAGCGGTGGACACGCGCAGGTTCGTCGCCCAACATCATCAGGAATTGATCCATGCGGTAGTAGAACTGGCCCATCTCGAGGAGATTGCCGCCGAACAGGCCGATGATGGCGCGTGGGGTGGAGGCGCGGAGGCCGGCCGCTCCGGCGGAGAGTGGCCCCATCGACTGGATGGAGGGGCCGGGCGGCGAGGCGATGCCGGTCCACATGTGTTCGGGGTAGAGTTCCTCGATGCGGGTGAGGTCCTCGGGGCCATCGAGGAAGGGCCACCAGGTCTGATCGAAGTGCTCGGACCCTTCGGGCATGCGTGCGATGACGCGGCCGGAGGGTGCGCGGATCACCCAGTTGTCCTGATGGCGTTCCGGTAGCGCCCAGACGGGCATTTTGCAGGGCTGGCCACCGGGCAGGGTCCAATCGGCCCACCATTGCTCGCCATGGCAGAAGCCGCGGCCGAGTTCGAGCGTGTCGACGTGGAAGCGGTCGAGGACGTCGTCATGAACGATGGCGAGCTGCTGGACGGGGTCGTAGACGTAGACAGGCTTGGGCGGCAGGCCGAGCGCGGCGCGCAGGGCAGGGTAGGCACGGGCGGCGATGCCGGAGGAGCGGTGGCCGGAGAGGTCGATGGGAATGCGATCCGGCTGGCGATGCTGGAAAGCTGTCAGGACGCGTTCGCGCGAGGTCATCGGTTTCCACTATACAGGTCTGAAACCCTGCAAAACAGGCGGTCCGGCGAGGGTTGGCCGCGATGCTATAATCGGCACTCCGGAGGCGCGGCATGGAACCCACGATCAATGTCACGGGTTTATTAAACGCCTGGCGGGCCGGCGACCAGGCGGCACTGGAACGGCTGATGCCGATGCTGTATGAGGAGCTGCGCCGTACGGCCCGGCACTACATGCGGCTGGAGCGCGCGGGCCACACGTTTCAGACGACGGATCTGGTGAACGAGGCGTACCTGCGGCTGCTGGGCGCGCGGCAGATGGAGTATCAGGACCGGGTCCACTTCTTCGCCCTGGCCGCGCAGATGATGCGGCGAGTGCTGGTGGACCATGCCCGGGCGCGCGCCTATCAGAAGCGTGGTGGGGGCGCCAAACACGTGCCTCTGGAAGAGTCGATGGTGATGACGCCGGGCAGGGAATCGGAAGTGGTTCAGTTGGACGACGCACTGACGGAGTTGGCTAAGGTGGACGCTCGGAAGGCGCGAATTGTCGAACTGCGGTTCTTTGCCGGGCTGAGCGTGGAGGAGACGGCGTCTGTCCTGGAGGTCTCGACGCAGACCGTGCTGCGCGACTGGAAACTGGCGAAGGCGTGGCTGCTGCGCCACATGAGCCAGGATGCCAATGAGTGAGGGCGATCGCTGGCGCCGGGTGGAACTGCTGTTCCATGCTGCGCTGGAGTGCCCGGCGGCGCAGCGGGCGGAGTTTCTGAAGGCCGCGTGTGAGGGGGACGAGAGCCTGCTGCGCGAGGTAGAGTCGCTGTTGAGATTCGAGGGGCGGGGCGACTCGCTGCTGGAGAAGCCAGCCTGGGCGAACCTCGACGCGAGTGGTGACCGCGGGCGCGTGGCCGCTGTGCTGGCGGAGGGCGCCAGGCTGAGCCACTACACGATTGTTGAGCGTCTGGGGGCCGGCGGCATGGGGCAGGTCTACCGGGCCCGGGACGAGCGGCTGCAACGTGATGTCGCCCTGAAGGTGCTGCACCCGGTGCTGGCCGAGGATCCGGCCTACATGGCACGCTTCCTGCGGGAGGCGCGGCTGCTGGGCTCGCTCCATCATCCGAACATTGGGGCATTGTTGGGCTACGAAGCTGGCGACGGGGCGGCGGTGCTGGTGTTGGAGTTCGTCAACGGCCAGACTCTGGCCGCGCATCAGAAAGGGCAGCCTCTGGAGATGCCCGAGGTGTTCGCGATGGCCCGGCAGATCGCGTCCGCCCTGCAGGCGGCCCACGAGAAGGGTATCGTCCATCGGGATCTCAAGCCCGGGAACATCATGGTCTTGCCCGGCGGGACGGTGAAGCTGCTGGATTTTGGGCTGGCGCGGCGCGATCTGGGTGATGAGGAGGAGACGCGGACGCGCTCCGCTCTCTCGCTGCGCACGACTGAAGGGGCGATTCTTGGCAGTATTCCGTATATGTCGCCCGAGCAGGCCGAGGGACGGACCGCCGATGCACGGTCGGACATCTTCTCCTTTGGCGTGGTGTTGTACGAGATGGCGTCGGGACGGCAGGCGTTCCGGCGGGAGACGGCGCTGCGGAGTCTCACTGCGCTGATTCGCGAGGATCCTGAGCCGTTGGAGTCGGTAAGGCCGGACATCGTGCCGGGGCTGGCGGTGTTGGCCGCGAAGTGCATGGCCAAGGATGCTAGAGGGCGGCCGCAGTCGATGACGGAAGTGATTGCGGAACTGGACCGGCTGCAGAGGCCGCCCGAGCCGCTACCTTGGCCCCACGTTGTGGTGGAACCGCGGCGCCGGAGAACGTGGATTGTGTGGGCGACGGTCGCCGTGGTGATCGTTGCGGTTGGTTGGTACGCCGTGACTCGTCGGGCGGTGGATGAGACTGTGCCGTTTACCAACTTGCCGGGGAGGGAATGCGCTCCGGCGGTTTCGCCCGATGGACGGTTGGTGGCCTTTGCCTGGAACGGAGGTGGAGATGGGCGGTTTCACGTCTATATCCAGCCAGTCGGCGTGGGCAGTGCACGGCGTCTGACGGATGAGGCTGAAGAGGAGACGCATCCGGCGTGGTCACCGGATGGCGAGCGCTTGGCTTTTGATCGCTTCGATGGGGCGAGGTCCGGCGTCTGTGTCGCCGACGCCGTCAGCGGTCGAGGAAAAGTCGTGGCGTCCGGGTTCACCGGCGGCTTGCTTCCGGTGTGGTCTCCGGACGGCGCCTGGATCTATTTCGCCGCTGAGGAGGCCGGACGGCCGGGCATCTGGCGGGCCACCCGGGATGGTGGCGCTCCGCAGGCGGTGCTGGCTGGTGCCGGGTACGCCGTGCGGTTCTCGCCGGATGGGCGGTATTTGTACTACCTCAAGAGCCGGCAGGCCGGGCAGTTGTGGCGTATGCCCGCAGGGGGAGGCGCGCCGGAGCTGGTGCATCCGGATGTCCGCAACCGCAACTTCGTTGTTCTCAACGATGGGCTGCTGCTGCTGGATGCGACGAGCGGCGAGAGTGAGAACCCTCGTGAGGCGCAGGCCTGCTTCTACCGGTTGTCGACAAGGGGAATGGAGTTCCTGCCGATGAAGACGCCGGGCGCGGTGACGAAAGATGGCATTGCTCTGGGGCCCGACGCGCGGTGGCTGTTCTATACACAAGTCGACGCAACGGGCGGAGGTCTGATCCGCGCAGTGATGCCGGCGGGGGCAATGCGGCTACAATCAGGCAAGTGACCCGCCGTTTCGCCCTTCTACTTCTTGCCGCCGCCAAGGCCAAGCCTGCCTCTCTATTTGACGGCTCCAGCTTTCGGAACTTCCGCACGCCTTCGGGACTGACGGGCCCCGAGGTGAGTTGGCGGATCGAGGATGGAGTGCTGGCCACTATCCCGGATGCGCGACGGCAGTGCGACCTTTGGACAGCCGCTGAGTACGACAACTTCGACCTCCGCTTCGAGTGGAAGGTAGCGCCGGGCGGGAACTCGGGCATCAAGTATCTGATCCAGGCCAAGGCCACGGACAAGCTCCACGATGCCCAGGGCGAGTTTCTGCACGAGACGTCGCTGGGGTTCGAGTTCCAATTGGTGGACGATCAGTCGACGGCTGGGTCCGATCAGCCCGCGCATGTTTCGGGCGCGCTGTATAACTATCTGCCGCCGACGGAGCGGGCGGCCAAGCCGGCTGGCGAGTGGAATACGGGCCGGTTGAAGGTGCTGGGCGAGGATGTTGAACACTGGTTGAATGGCAAGCGGGTGCTGGCATATTCGTTCTCCTCACCGGCATTGAAGGCGGCGTTGGCAGCCAAGCGGATCAACAGCGCGCGGATGCTGGAGCGGTTGGAACACCGCAAGACCGCGATTGCCTTCCAGCATCACGAATCGCAGGCGTGCTTCCGGTCGATCGACATCCAGGTGTTGTCTGCGCCGGTGAGAAACTAGGGCATGATCCATGCTGAACACTCCGCCTTGGTGTTGGTCGATGCCGAGACGGAAGCGCAGACTTTTCGCCCTGGCTTCGCCCGCAAGATCATCCGCACCGCGGATCTGATGACCGTTGTCATCGACATCGAGGGCGGGCCCTGGACCGAGCCTGATCCGATGCACGCCCACTCCCACGAACAGATCTCGTACGTCGCCTCGGGCGAAGTGCTGTTTCTTAGCGAAGGGCAGCCACCGAAGCACCTGCGTGCCGGCGATCTGTTCGCCGTGGCATCGGGCGTGCCGCATTCCATCCAGCTCCTTTCGCCTACCGCGCGGCTGGTGGATACGTTCCATCCCATCCGCGAAGACTTTCTGTGAAGCATAGTCAAGTTCTGGCTTAACGTTCTTGACAATCGCGGGCGGTTGGCAGAAATGTCCGGTTGAGCGTAACCGGAAGGGCTCGAACTCCGCTAGTATCTCCATATTGGATCCGTGTGATCCGACGAGAGGGCTGAATTCAAGGAGTAAAGATGACAACTAGGACCCTACTGGTCAAGTGCTCCAGGGGACTTCTGTTCGCGGCGTGTCTGGCCGCCGCGAGCCTATATGCGCAGCCGCCCGCCCCCAGCAACCTGCAGGTGTTGCCTAAGGACATGCCGCGGCAGGAACTGATGGGTACGATGCGCGCGTTCAATCAAGCGCTGGGCGTACAGTGCGACTTCTGCCACGTGCCGCGGGAGTTTGCCAAGGACGACAAGGAAGAGAAGCAGGTGGCTCGCGCCATGCTGAAGATGGTGATGAACATCAAAGAGAACGGCGACAAGTTCGCTCCGGAAGGCCGCACAGCGAAGATCGCCTGCTGGACGTGCCATCGCGGTGAGGCGCACATCACGCTGCCGGAGCCACCGGCGCAGGGCGGCGGTCGACCACCAGCTCCCAAGCAGTAACGCGTCCAAAGGGAGACGGTCGTCAGTGGCCGTCTCTCTCTACCGCGTATCCGTCGTTCACCCACCATTCCAGCCCGCCGATCATCTCCTTCACACGGTAGCCCAACGAAGCAAACCGCAAAGCCCCTTTCGTGGAGCCATTGCAGCCCGGACCGTCGCAGTAGGTAATGACAACTGTGTCTCTGGGAATTCCCGCCGTGGTCTCCTCGCGCAGGGTTCGGTGCGGAATGTTCAACGAGCCGGGAACGTGCCCTTCGGCATAGCGTTGGGGACTGCGGACGTCCACCACGACGAACCCGGGAATCCCCTTTTCCATGTCGGCGAAGACGTCGGAAGGATCCGTCTCCACAGACAGTTTCGAAGCAAAGTGGGCGCGGGCTATCTCCGGGTCGGCCGCCGGAGTCTCGAGCACAGAGGAGAATCGGGGTGCGGTTGTGGAGGTCATCGGTATTCCCAATCTACGCTTGGATGGCGCGTCCTAACAGATCCACTTTGTACGGAATGAAGGGCCGGCGACCGGGCGGAAAGGGGCCGAAAGACGGTAGATTGGGTACTGAACTTGGGAGAACCCCTATGAAGCTCCACGAAATCCTACTGCTGGGCGCAAGCCTGGCCTCGATCGTATCCGCGCAGCAAACCGGCGGCAGCGGCATCGATCGCTCGAATCTTGACACATCCTGTAAGCCTTGTGACGACTTCTGGCGCTACGCCAATGGCGGCTGGCTGGATAAGAACCCGATTCCCGGCCGGTACCCGTCCTGGGGCACGATGTCCGTGATGAATGAAGGAAACCGCGAGCGGCTGCGGACGATTCTGGAGGCTGCGGCCGCCAACAAGACCGCTGCGGCGAACTCCAATGAGCGCAAGATCGGCGATTTTTACGCGAGCTGCATGGACACCGCGGGCATCGAGGCGCTCGGGCTGAAGCCGATCCAGGGGCAGTTGGACCGCATCGCGGCGGTGAAGGATGTGGCTGGGCTGCGAGCTGCCTTGAATGACTTTCAGCAGCAGTCCCCCATCGGGCCGTATTTCGTGATGAGCGGCCAGGATCAGCGGAACTCAAAGGAAGTGATTGCCAACGTCGCCGCCAGCGGCATTTCGCTGCCGGACCGCGACTACTACTTCAAGACGGACGAGCGCTCGCAGAAGATCCGCGACGAGTTCGTGGCGCACGTGACGAAGATGATGGCTCTGTTGGGCGATTCGCCGGAAGCGGCGGCCGCCGAGGCGAAGACCGTACTGGCGTTCGAGACCGCGATTGCCGGTTCGATGATGACCAACGTCCAGCGGCGCGATCCCGATGCCCGGTATCACAAGATGGATCTGGCCGGGTTGAAGGCGCTCAGCCCCGGGTTTGACTGGACCGGCTTGTTCAAGCAGTTCCACATTCCGGAATCGACGCCGATCAACGTGCCCGAGCCGGAGATTCTGAAGAAGCTGAATGCGCAGTTGACCGAGGCTCCGCTGGCGGACTGGAAGACGTGGGCGCGCTGGCGGACGCTGAGCGGCGCGGCGGACATGCTGCCGAAGGCTTTTGCGGACGAGGACTTTCACTTCAGCCGGACTGTCTTGTCGGGCGTAAAGGAACAGCAGCCGCGCTGGCAGACATGCACGGGTTCCGTGGACCGCAATCTCGGTGAGGCTTTGGGCGAGGTATTCGTGAAGAAGCACTTCCCGCCCGAGGCCAAGCGCAGGATGAATGAGCTTGTGGAGAACCTGCGCATGGCGCTGCGGGCGGAGTTGGAAGGGGCCGACTGGCTGCAGCCGGAGACGCGCAAGAACGCGGTGGCGAAATTGAACGCCTTTGTCCCGAAGGTCGGGTATCCGGACAAGTGGCGCGACTACTCAGCGGTCAAGGTTGACCCGAAGTCCTACTTCGAGAACATGCACGCCGCCAGCATGAACAACCGGCTGTATCAGCTGTCAAAGATCGGCAAACCCGTGAACCGCAACGACTGGGGCATGACGCCGCCGACGGTGAATGCCTACTACAGCCCGTTGATGAACGAAATCGTCTTTCCGGCGGGGATCCTGCAGGCACCGATGTTCGATCTGCAGGCGGACGACGCGGTGAACTACGGGGCAATTGCGGCGGTGATTGGCCACGAGATGGGCCATGGATTCGACGATCAAGGTTCCAAGTTTGACGCGGAAGGGAACCGGAAGGATTGGTGGACGGCAGAGGACCGTAAGAAGTTCGATGCGCGGGCCGGCTGCGTAATCAACCAGTTCGACACGATGGATGTTGGAGAAGGGCTGCACCACACCGGCAAGCTGGTGGTGGGCGAGGCAATGGGCGATCTCGGCGGACTGACGCTGGCCTATCAGGCATACAAACGGACGCTGAAAGGCAAGGAAGGTCCGGTGATTGACGGCTTCACGGCTGATCAGCGCTTCTTCCTCGCGTTTGCGCGTGTCTGGGGTTCGCAGTACCGGCCGGAGGCCATGCGGCTGCAATTGAACACGAATCCGCACCCGCTTCCGAAATTCAGAGCGAACGGTACGTTGATGAATATGCCCGCGTTCCACAAGGCATTTAACTGCAAACAGGGCGACCCGATGGTGCGTCCGGCCGAGTCGCAGTGTAAGCTTTGGTAACCGCCACCAGATCGGCCGGCGATCCGAAGGGACACCGGCCGATTTGACGCCAGCCCCTGACAAGTGATACACCCGTGCTTCATGCGCTGGGTGGCGGCGCGTGAGTTGAAGGAGATTCCTGGGATGAATCTTGAGGATGTCGCAGAACGAGCAGGTGTCTCAACCGCAACTGTCTCCCGCGTGCTCAACAATATCGGAGTGGTGAGGGACGCCACCCGCGAGCGCGTACTAAAAGCCGTCGAAGAGCTCAAGTATTACCCAAATATGCACGCCAGGGCACTGGCCGCTGGTAGCAATCGGACGATAGGTATTATTGTCTCGAATCTGGAAAACCCGTTTTTTCTCGATGTGTTCCGGAGCCTGGAAGCGGAGGCGAACCGAAGCGGGTACGAAGTACTGGTCGCGAACACTGACTATCAGGTCGACCGGCTCAAGGCGAATGTCCGGCTCATGATCGGGCGGCGGTTAGGTGGACTGGCGCTGGTGGTATCTGAGATGGATGAAGCTTTGCTGGAGGAGTTGGCGGAGCGCAAGGTGCCCACTGTCGTCTATGACGTGGGTACGCCGCGGGAGAGCATCATCAGCATCACGGTGAACTACCGGACTGCGGTGCAGCAGATTGCCGAGTATCTCTTCGGGCTGGGCCACCGGCGATTCGCGTTCATCGGGCACCACACGACTCTGGGGCCCTTGAATGACAGGCGTCAGACCTTTGTTGACGTGATGGAGAACTTCGCGCCGCAGGTCGAGTTTCGGACTGTCGCCGACCTGGACGGCCTCTTGGGCGGGCGAAATGCAGTGTTGCAGTTGTACCGGTCGGGCTTCAGACCCACTGCGATTGTGTGTGTGAACGACTTCATGGCGCTGGGTGTGCTGCGGCAGTTGCGCGATTTGGGTCTGCGCGTTCCGGATGATGTGTCGGTGACCGGCTTTGATGGGCTGGACCTGGCCGAGGTGGTGTCGCCGGCCCTGACGACGGCGCGTATCCCGAGAGACCTGATTGGCCATCGGATTTTTGAGAGTTTTACGGCTGATGCCGCACGTCTGGCTGAGATCCGCGAGACCGTAATCCGGCCTGAATTGATGGTGAGAGAGTCGAGTGGTCCTGCGTCCGTATCCGCGGAAGTTCACTCTCCGCTCAGCCTGGCTTAAGGAGCAGGTGTCCATTTCCAGCTAAACTCTCAACATGTCCAGGCGCACGAAGTGGATCGTATGGTCCGCTGCCGCGGTTCTGCTGATTCTGGCTGGGTTGTTTGTGGCTGGATTTGTACTGTCGCGGAAATTCGAACCATTTCTGCGCGAGCAGACTATCGTCTATCTTAAGAACCGCTTCAATGCCGACGTCGCGCTAGGCGGACTCAAGGTGCGTCTGCCGCTGAAATCGCCGCTGGACCTCGTCTTCCACAAAGGCAAGATGATCAAGGTGCGGGTGAACGGCGAGGCGCTGGATGTTCGGCTGAAGACCATGCCTTCGGCCCCGTCGATTCTCAAGATGCGGAAATTCCGCTTCGAAGTGGATCTGGATGCGCTGCTACAGGGGAACGCGCTGGTGAACCATGTCGTTCTGGAGGGGTTCGAGGTGAACGTGCCACCGAAGGCCGACAGGCCAAAGGTTGCCGATAGTCTGCACGAACCGGAACCGGAAGCAGGGTCGGCAGGCCAGACCAAGATGGACGTTCTGATCGAAGAGGTGGTTGCCAGCGACAGCACGCTGACGATTCTGCCGAAGGACGCGTCCAAGGCTGCGCTGGTGTTCCAGATTCACCAACTCCGGTTGGAGTCCGCCGGCTCGGGGAAGGCGATGAAGTATCAGGCCCAGCTGACGAATGCCACGCCTCCGGGTTTGATTCATTGTGATGGAACGTTCGGGCCGTGGGTGTCGGGTAGCCCCTCGGACACGCCGCTGACGGGCAAGTACACGTTCGACAACGCGAATCTGGGCGTGTTCAAGGGCATCAGCGGAACCTTGTTCTCGACCGGTGCGTTTCAAGGCACGCTGGATGAGATCACGGTGGATGGCGAGACCCGTGTGCCGGATTTCCGTCTCACCATGAGCGGTAACCGCATGCCCCTGACGACGAAATATCACGCGATTGTCGATGGGACGAATGGAAATACGCGTCTCGAACCGGTGCGGGCGCAACTGGGCGCAACGGCGTTTACCGTGCGGGGCGGGGTCGTCCGCAATGCGGGGGCCAAGGGGAAGACGGTGGACCTGCACGCCATGATGCCCCAGGGCCAGTTGGAGAACGTGCTGCTGCTGGCGATGAAGGGCGACAAGCCGTTCATGAAGGGCGGCATCAAGCTGGATTGCCGGGTTGTGCTGCCACCCGGGCAGGGCGAGATCGCGGACCGTCTGCGGCTGAAGGGCACGTTCGAACTTATCGATGCGTTGTTCACGACGCCGGATGTTCAGGAGGGGCTGGACTCTCTCAGCAGGCGCGCGCAGGGGCAACCGGGCAATCGGGACATCGGGGAGATTCCTTCACAGATGGCCGGGGCATTTGAAATGGCGGCCGGCCGGATCCAGTTCTCGAAGCTCGGCTTCGAGATTCCGGGCGCCCAGGTGGACCTGGCCGGCGACTATATCTTTCATACGCAGGTGTTGGATTTTCATGGAACGGCGAAGATGCAGGCGCGGCTGTCGGAGATGATGAAGTCGCGCTGGAAGCGGCTGGCGCTGAAGGCGGTGGACCCGTTCTTCGCCAAGGATGGCTACGGGACGGTGGCGAAGATCAAGATCACGGGGACGCGGGACAAGCCTTCGTTCGGGCTGGACCGGGGCAGGAAGTAGCAGCAGCTTCCACGGTGGTCAGCGGCGACCGACGCCGGGTGAGGCGGAATTCTGGGGAGTGGCGGGAGAGGACTGTCGATGCCGCCTCCCGCCATTGGCCATTGGCCGGGTAACTACTCCAGGCCGAGAATACGGCGGTTGCGCTTTGTGTCCGAGGCGCCGCCGGCGAAATCGTCGAAAGCCTTTGTCGGTACATCAATGAGGTGAGCTTCAATGAACGGAGCGCCCTCGGCCGCGCCCTGGGCGGCATCCTTGAAGCAGCACTCCCATTCGAGAACCGCCCAACTGCTGTAGCCGGCGGCGGTGAGTCGCGTGAACACCTGACTGAAGTCCACCTGGCCGTCGCCGAGAGACCGGAAGCGGCCGGGGCGCGTCTTCCAGTCGGCATAACCGCCGTAGACACCGGCCTTGGGCGAAGGGACGAATTCGGCGTCCTTCACGTGGAAGGCCTTGATGTGAGGGCCGTAGGTGTCGATGAAGCCGACGTAGTCCATGCATTGCAGGACGAAGTGCGACGGATCGTAGTTGATGCCCAGGCGCGGATGGTTGCCGGTGGCTTCCAACAGCCGTTCAAATGTGAGGCCGTCGTGCAGGTCTTCCCCGGGGTGCAGTTCGAAGGCGAAGTCGACGCCATGCTTGTCAGCGAAGTCAAAGATGGGCTTCCAGCGCTTGGCGAGTTCCTTGAAGCCTTCTTCCACCAGGCCGCCGGGCCGCTGCGGCCAGGGGTACATCGTGGGCCAGAGCAGGGCGCCGGTAAAGGAAGGAGTGACGCTGAGGCCGAGGTTCTTCGAGGCCTTGATGACCAGCTTCAACTGCTCGACCGCCCACTTTGTGCGTGCCTTGGGATTGCCGCGCACTTCCGGTGCCGCGAAGCCGTCGAAGAGATCATCGTAGGCCGGATGCACGGCGACGAGCTGGCCCAGCAGGTGCGAAGCGAGTTCCGTAATCTCGAGGCCGTTCATCTGGCCCTTCAGATCGTGGCAGTAGGTCTTCGACTCGGCCGCCTTCTTCAAGTCGATCAACCGGCTGTCCCATGCCGGGATCTGAACGCCAAGGTAGCCGAGATCCTTGGCCCACGCGGTGATATTGGGCAGGTTGTTGAACGGCGCTTCGTCGCCCATGAATTGGGCCAGAAAAATGGCGGGTCCTTTTATTTGTGACATGATCGCCTCTCAGAGAGTAGTTGGTATCAACCCTCAACATCGTATGCCATCCGGGAGGATGTTGCACCACTCACGGAATCCGGCGAGCCCATCCGCTCATCTCTTGAAGAGCAAGTATGCATTGGATTTGTTCCACCTGCGGAACACAGCAGGAAGATACGCCGCAGCCTCCGCGGCGGTGCCCCATTTGCGACGATTCCCGCCAGTATGTGGGCTGGGAGGGGCAGCACTGGACTACGTTGGACGGGCTGAGGACGCGGCACCGCAACGCGATCAGGGAAGAGGAGCCGGGCGTCTGGTCGATTGTCACCGAGCCTACATTCGGCATCGGCCAACGGGCGTTTCTCGTCCGCACCAGCGAGGGCAACATCCTCTGGGACTGCATCTCGTTGCTGGACGACGGAACGGTCCGGGCCGTGCGCGATCTGGGTGGCATCGACGTCATGGCCATCTCGCACCCTCACTACTACTCGTCGATGATCGAGTGGAGCGAGGCCTTCGGCGGCGTGCCGATCTGGATTCACGAGGCCGAGCGCGAGTGGGTGCGGCGGCGTAGCGACGCAGTGCGTTTCTGGACAGGCGACACCCACGGCTTGCCCGGCGGGGCGACCCTGATTCGCGGCGGCGGCACTTCGACGGATACCAGGCGATGCACTACGCAGGCAAGCTTTTCGCCGGCGACCAGCCGCAGGTGGCCATGGACCGCCGCTGGACGAGTTTCCTATACAGCTACCCGAACATGGTGCCGCTGGGAGCCGAGGCGGTGAAGAGAATCGTGCGTAGTCTGGAGCCCTTTGAGTTTGAAACGCTGTATGGCGCATTCGTAGGCAAGACGATCAGGGAAGATGCCAAGGGCGCCGTGCGGCGGTCGGCCGAACGCTACCTCCAGGCGATCGGCTCGTCGTTGGCGCACTTCACGGAGACATCGCAGCAACTGGTGGTCGAGCTATACGTCCGCGATGTGCGCGCTTCGTCGAAGTTCTACCAGCGGCTCGGCTTCTTTGTGGAACGAACCGAGGAGCACTTCGTCGCGCTGACCTGGGAGCGGTCGCGGTTGCTGTTGGAGGAGATTCCTGGACAGCCCGAGCCGCCGTCCACTGTGGTGGCGAATATACGGATTCTGGTGCCGGACGTCGACCGGTATTGGTCGCTTTGCCAGGAACTCGGTCTGCGCGTGATCAAGCCCGTGGAAGACCGCTACTACGGCCTGCGGGACTTCACGGTCGTCTCACCAGATGGACTGGGCCTGCGATTCGCGACGCCCATCTGACCCCGCGCACCTAAGATCGCCACGGCAGGAGAATCGTCTTGCCGTTCTTCTCTGTATTGCCGCCGAAGGCATGCAGGGTAAATGCACCGCCGTCCTTGCCGAGGCGGCTTTCTACCCACCCCACGGGCTCTTTGTCGTCGAAATTGTAGCCAACGGCCGGAAGATTCAGCAGGTGGACGCCTTCCCAGGCTTCGTATTTGTAGGCGTGGGAGTGGCCGTAGAGGATCGCCTTCACCTTGCGGTGCGGCTTGACGATTTCGAACAGGCGGGGCGCATCCAGCAGCGAAGTATCGCCGTCGTCCAGGGTATGGTGGACGAAGAGGAGAGTGGGCAAATCGCTGGAGGCTTTAAGATACTCCGCCAGCCAGGTGCGCTGCCCCTTGCCCAACAGGCCGGGCGTTGAATTGGCCTCGATGAGGGAGTCGAGTACGATCACCCGGACCGTCGGCCCTTCGACAACCAATACGTGCTTGTGCTGCACGCTCTGGATGCCCGTTTGGCTCTTCCCGAAGACATCAAGGAAGTTCTTGCGGTGATCGTGGTTGCCCAGGGCCATCGCCATCGGCACCTTTGCCGAAAGGGGTTGCAGCAGAGCCTGGACAGCCTGGTAGTCCTGCGGCAGGCCTTGCAGCCGCGCGACGTCTCCGCAGTGCAGTACCGCCTCGGGCTTTGCCGCCTCAATCTCGGCGACCACCTTCTTCAGATTGGCCACGGGATTGAAGCCGCGGTAGGAGTCCGAAGCGTCGGCCGGGATGTGCGTATCCGAGATCAACGCCCAATGCATCTCCGGTTCGGCCGAGCGTAGCAGCGACGCGCCCGCGCCGGCCATGGCGAGCGCAAACGTGCGGCGGGAGAGGGAGGGGATCGAAGCGTACGGCATCTTACCCCACAGTGTACCCGGGTGCCCGTGTGCTGTGCTGCCGAGAGGCCGCGCGCCGTCGTGCGACTGTTGTCTCTATGTCCAGCGGCCGGCCTTGGCGGCGTCCTCCAACAATGCGGCGGGCTTCCAGAATGGGCCGAACTCGTCGTAGAGCGCGCGCATCCGATCGGTCACTCGCTGGAGTCCGATCGTTTCGGCATAGTGCATGGGGCCGCCCCGCCAGGCGGGGAATCCATAGCCGTTGACATATACGATGTCGACATCCACGGCTCGCAGGGCGATACCTTCTTCCAACAGACGGGCACCCTCGTTGATGAGTGCGAAGAGCGTGCGCTCGAGGATCTCGCTGTGGGTGAATGTCCGTTGGGGGATACCCTGGCAGGCAGCATATTCACGAACCAGGCGCTCGACCTCCGGATCTGGCGTCGCTTTGCGATCTTCGTCGTAGAGATACCAGCCGGCTCCTGTCTTCTGGCCGAAGCGTCCCAAACGGTAAAGTTCGTCCTCGAAGGAAGCGGCCTCGACGTGCGGAATGCCAAGGCGCAACGCCTCCTGCCGCACCAGCCAACTCACATCGACACCAGCCAGATCGCCCACGGCGAGGGGCCCCATGGCCATGCCCCAGCCGGTTAGGGCCTGATCGACCTGCGGAACGCCCGCCCCTTCCTCCACCAGCCGGATCGCCTCGTGGCGATAGGGGCCGAACATGCGGTTTCCGATGAAGCCGAACGCGTTACCGGAGAGGACGCCGACCTTCTTCAGTGTCTTGGCGAGCGCCATGGCCGTGGCGATGACTTCCGGCGATGTCGCACGGCCGCGCACCACTTCCAGCAATCGCATGACGTTGGCCGGGCTGAAGAAGTGTGTGCCCACCACCCACTCGGGACGGCCGGTGACCGACGCGATCTCGTCGATGTCGAGGGTCGAGGTATTCGTAGCGAGGATGGCACCATCGCGGACCACGGCATCGAGGTCGGAAAAGACGTGCTTCTTGAGCGCCAATTCCTCGAAGACAGCCTCGACCACGATATCGGCGTCGTCAAAACCGTCGTAGTGCAGCACCGGCCGGATCAGCGCCAGGCGCTGCTGGGCGGCTTCGGCGCCGAGCCGGCCGCGTTTCACGGCCCCTTCGTAGTTGCGCCGGATGGTGGCCATGCCGCGCTCCAGGGCGCTCTCCGTTGTGTCTTTCAGGACAACCGGGACGCCTGCGTTGGCGAAGCACATGGCGATGCCCCCGCCCATGGTACCGGCCCCGACAACGGCGGCGCGATGCAGCGGCAGGGGCTGAGTGTGTGCAGGCAGTCCGGGAATGCGGGCGACGGTTCGTTCCCCAAAGAACACGTGGATCAGCGCCTTTGACTGAGTTCCGAAGAGACAGTCGTTGAAGAGCTTGCGTTCCTGTTCCAGCCCGGCGTCAAAGTTCAGGTAGGCGGTGGCGGCGATGGATTCGAGCGCGGCCAGGGGCGCGGACTGGCCTTTCAACTTCTTTCGGCACGAGTCCTGGAACAGCGATTTCAGCGACTCCGCCGCGGCGCCATCGACCAGTTTCGCGGTTAGGTCACGGGTTCGCCGCACAGGTGGATTCTCATTGGCGAACGCCACCGCGCCGGCGAGCAGGTCGCCTTCCACGATACGGTCGAACAATCCCAGGGCCAGCGCTTCAGCCGCATCAATGGGTTCGCCGAAGGCGCACATCCGCATGGCGGGTTCAACGCCCACCAGCCGTGGCAGCCTCTGCGTGCCCCCGGCGCCCGGGATCAGGCCCAGCTTTACCTCCGGCTGCCCGGCCTTGGCGGACGCGACGGCGACCCGGTAGTGGCCCGCCATGGCGGTCTCCAGGCCTCCGCCCAATGCCGTGCCGTGAATCGCCATGATGACGGGCTTGGGTGAGCTCTCAATCTCGGCCAACAATTCGTTCAGGTTGAGTGGCGGCGCTTCGCCCGAGACGATGCGGCCGAACTCGCGGATGTCGGCGCCGGCGATGAATGTGCGCCCGTCCCCGATCACCACCACTGCCTGGACACTTCCATCGTTCGCGGCCGCGCGCACGGCTTCGACGATGCCTTCCGGAACCCCGGGGCTCAAGGCGTTCACCGGCGGATTGTGGATGGTGACTACCAGGACGGAGCCCTGTCTGGAGGTCAAAACGAGATCGCTCATTCGGGTGTCCTAAACTAAGAGTTTGAAACCGCAGCCGCTGAACCTCAAAGAGCTCAACGAGCTCATCCTCAAGATGCCATTCAACCACCATTTGGGCTTCCGTGTGACGCGTGTCTACAAGGACGGGCTAACGCTGGAGTGTGAAGCCCGCCCGGAGTTGGCGAACCTGCTGGGCACCTTGCACGGGGGTGTCACGGCCACATTGATCGATGCGGCCGTGGGCATTGCTGTCTTTGGGGCACGCGGAGGAGCGCCGGCGACTACGGTGGAGATGAAGGTGAACTACCTGCGCCCGGCGAAATTCGGCAAAGTGCGCGCGAGGGCTCGACTGCTGAAGGTGGGACGTACTCTGGCCGTGGGCAGCGTCGACGTACACGACTCACACGGCCACGCCATCGCTACCGCGCTGGTGACCTACATGCTGCTTTGATGTTCCAGACCCTTAGTTATAGAACGACAGGTCGGTGATTGCCCTACCGGCGATGCTTGCCACCTGGCTGAAGGTCTGTCCGTTGATGACGACGGTGCGACGAATCGAGATCACTGCCTGGCCGACCCGATCCTGATAACGGCAATAGGAGTTGGGAATCGCCTGGGGCAACCGGTCGAGCACAGATTGATCGTGAATCTCCAGCGAAGAAACCTCGAATTCCGAAATCGTGGTTTGCTTGCCGTTCTCCAATACCTCCTGCACGCGAATCTGATCGAGAGTGGTGAAGTCCTCGGAGAGAGTGCCGGACATGAAAATGGAGCGACTGCGCCCTCCATTCCCACGGATCCTTCCGCTGACGGTGAACGTGCGTCCATTCCACTCGACGGGCAGGGCGGGCGCTGTGTGGTCGGTGGCCATGCTGTTGATGTGGATGCTCGGGGATTCCCGCTCCTTGCGGTTTTGCCCGAGCGAGTCCTTGAGTCCCGGAAACTCGACAATCACTTTGGCGGACACACTTGCGGCGATGGATTTTACGCTGTGGAAAAAGGCCATGGGGCCGGCCTCGGTAGTCAACTGCAACGGCAACTCCTATATGGGTATGAAGAATGTCAGATCCGGCGGCGAGCCGCCGGTGGGATGAAACAACAAAGCACGCGGGTCCCCCCGAGGAAACCCGCGCGCCCCCTTCTACTGAGGTGATCGGTCTGTCAGGTTATGCGCTACGCACCTCCAGTGCCTCAAGTCTTCCATCGCTGCGGAGCACCGCGACGATTCTCACCTGCATGCCCGGCTTCAGACTGCTGAAGCTCAGACCCCGCGAATAGCGGGTGGAGTTCGTTGCAACGATCGGCACGCTGGTTCCTTCGACTTGGACAACGTTCCTGTCCGCGTCCACGGCCTCGATCTTTCCAGCCACCTCCTGCTTTTCGGTAGCGGGAGATTGCTGGTCGGAAGGCTTGGCACCTGGCTCCGACTGAGGGTCAAAGACGCTCGCGGAGGCACTGCCGCCTATCATGGCCATTAGGATCAGCAACGAGGATGCGAATACCAATGTCAGTTTTTGTTTCATCGGTCTGCTCCTGCTCAATGTGAATGCAGGAAGGCATCCAAACCCGCAGATTGCAGAAAACAAATCGGTTTCGCCGATGTTACACCCTCATGTAACCGGTAGCATCTACCCGTGGAGCCGTTGCGCTGGTACTTTTTTCCGTCGTGGTTTTGCTGTACCGAACGAACGGCGAAGAAGAGCATAGCCATCTTCGTGGAAATTTTGCAGAACAATTGCCTGGGCTGTTCGTTATTAGGTGCATGCGCCGACCAGGCGCCATTCACCGAGGAGAGTAGCCATGCTTGAAGACCTTCGGTTCGCGCTGAGGATGTTGCGGAAGTCACCCGGATTTGCAGCCATCGCGATCTTTACCCTTGCCTTGGCTATCGGCGCCAACAGTGCGATCTTCAGTGTCGTGAATGGAGTCCTGCTGAAGCCTCTGCCTTACAGCGAAACCGAGCGACTGGTCGGCGTGTGGCACACCGCGCCGGGTTTGAACTTCCCCCTGCTGAATGCATCGCCTTCCACCTATTTCACCTACCGCGAGGAAGGCCGGGTTTTTGAACAGATCGGGCTCTATGACAACGACTCGTTGACCGTGACAGGTCGGGGCGAACCCGAGCAGGTGGACGCCATGGAGTGGACCGAGGGCGTGCTGCAGGTTCTGCGAGTGGCGCCCGCGCTGGGGCGCGCCTTCACCGCGAAGGATATGCAGGTGGGCAGCCCGGATACCGTGATGATGTCCTACTCTTACTGGCAGCGCCGCTTCGGTGGAGCACCGGACACGGTGGGCCGGACGTTAACCGTCAACGGGCGACCGTTCGAGATCATCGGGATTCTGCCACAGAACTTCCGCTTCCTGGACGAACGGGCCGACCTGTTCACTCCGCTGCAGTTCAAGCGGGAGTCGGTCTTCGTGGGCAATTTCAGTTACGAGTCACTGGCGCGGCTGAAGCCGGGGGTGACGATCGAGCAGGCGAACGCCGACGTGGCGCGCATGCTGCCCCTGATGATGGAGAAGTTTCCCATGGCTCCGGGCATCTCCAAGCAGATGTTCGTCGACGCGAAGTTCGGGCCGAAGGTCCGGCCTCTCAAAGAGGACGTCGTGGGCGACGCCGGCAATGTACTGTGGGTGCTGATGGGCGTGGCCGGCGTGGTCCTGGCGATTGCCTGCGCCAATGTTGCCAATCTGCTTCTTGTGCGCGCCGAAGGACGCCAGCAGGAACTCGCTTTGCGTACCGCACTGGGTGCCCATTGGGCCCAGATTGCCAGAAAACTGCTGGTAGAGAGCATGACGCTCGGCATTATCGGCGGAGTGCTGGGACTGGCGGTCGCTTGGGGTGGCGTGAAGCTTCTGATAAGCAAAGGTCCGGCAAACCTACCGCGGCTCGACCAGATTTCTGTTGATGGGTTCGTGCTGCTCTATACGCTGGGTGTCGCGCTGTTGTCAGGGCTGCTGTTCGGTTTGATTCCCGTCTTCAAGTACGCCACACCGCACCTTTCGCTCACTCTTCGCGATGGTGGACGAGGCTCCAGCGAGGGCCGTGAGCATCATCGGACGCGCAAGATCCTGGTCGTTTCCCAGGTCGCGCTGGCACTGGTGCTGCTAATCAGTTCCGGCCTGATGATCCGGACGTTCCAGAGTATGCGAGACGTGCAGCCGGGCTTCCAGAACCCCGTGCAGGTGCTGACAATGCGGATTACCATCCCTGAAGCGCAGGTGAAGGATTCCGTCCAGGTGCTGCAACTGCAACAGCGCCTGATTCAGAGGATCCATGGCGTGCCGGGCGTCGTGTCGGCCAGCATGTCGAACAGCGTCACCATGGACGGAAGCAACAGCAACGATCCGATCTTCGTGGAAGACTTCCCGTCGGCCGAAGGGAAACTGCCCCCAATCCGGCGGTTCAAGCACATCGCGCCGGACGCCTTCAAAACGATGGGCAACCCACTCATAGCCGGCCGGGATCTCACCTGGAGCGACATGTACCGGATGGCGCCCGTGGTGCTGATCAGCGAGAACCTGGCGCGCGAGTACTGGAAGGATCCCGCGAAGGCCCTTGGCCGGCGGATCCGCGAAACGCCCACGTCCGACTGGCGCGAGATCATCGGAGTGGTGGGAACCGAATACGACAACGGTGTTCACAAAGAAGCGCCGAAGATCGTGTACTGGCCCAGTCTGATCCCGCGCTTCTGGGGCGAAAAGATGAACGTGCGGCGCTCGATGACTTTCATCGTCCGCAGCCCGCGTGTCGGCTCGACGGCGTTCCTGAAGGAAGTCCAGGCCGCTGTGTGGGCGGTGAACCCGGCCCTCCCGACGGCGAATGTGCGGACGCTGCAGTCTATCTATGACCGGTCGATGGTGCGCACCACGTTCACGCTGTTGATGCTTGCTCTGGCGGGCGGGGTGGCGTTGATTCTCGGCGTCGTGGGCATCTACGGGGTGATCTCCTATGCGGTGTCCAGGCGGACCCGTGAGATCGGCATCCGGATCGCTCTCGGAGCACAGCAGGGCCAAGTGCAGGGCTTGTTTGTCCGCGATGGAGCCGTGCTGATCGCCATTGGCCTCGTCCTAGGGTTGGCGGTTTCGGCCGCCGTCACACGCACGTTGTCGACGTTGCTGTTCGGCGTGAAGCCAATGGATGCTGGAACGTACGCGGTTGTGTCCGCCGGACTGGCCGTTGCTGCGCTGCTGGCCTGCTACCTGCCAGCGCGCCGTGCGACCTCGGTGGATCCCGCTCGCGCCCTGCGCTGCGAATAGCGCGCGCAGTTGCGTCTCCGGGGGGCTCTTCGGGATACTTGCTGCTGCCTGCGGCCGGAGATCTTGTTTGTCGGATATCCTGTTCTCCCGTCCACCCTCGACTTGAGATAAGCTTACGGGGCAAGAAGCGAGGAATCGCCATGAGTGAACAACCCACACCCACCCCCTCACGCCGTCAGTTCCTGAGCAACACCGGTCGTACGGCCGGCGTTTCCGCCCTGGCCGGCATCGCCCTGCCGCACGTTCATGCGGCGGAAAATAATACGATCCAGATCGCCCTGGTCGGCTGCGGAGGCAGAGGCACCGGCGCGGCGGTCAACGCGCTCTCGGTCACCAATGGCCCCACCAAACTTGTGGCCATGGCCGATGTCGTGCCCAAGAAGATGAGCGACAGCTACGACAAGCTGAAGACCCAGTTCGCGGGCCAGGTGGATGTACCGCCGGAGCGCCGCTTCCTCGGATTTGACGCCTATAAACAGGCCATGGATGCGATGAAGCCCGGAGACGTCGTGATCCTTGGTACGCCGCCCGCTTTTCGCTGGGTCCAGTTCACGCACGCTATCAATCGCGGACTGAACACCTTCATGGAGAAGCCAGTCACCGTGGACGGCCCCACCACGCGCCGCATGCTGAAGTTGGCCGAACTCGCCACGGAGAAGAACCTCAAGGTGGGCGTGGGCCTGATGGTCCGCCACTGCCGGGCGCGGTACGAATTGCTGGACCGCATCCGCGCGGGCCAGATCGGCGAGATCGTCGCCATGCGCGGCTACCGTATGGGGCAAGGTGGCGGCACGGCTCCGCCCAAGCCCGAAGGGATCAGCGAGCTCACCTACCAGATCTCCCGCTTCCACGCCTTCCTGTGGGCGAGCGGCGGAGTATTCAGCGACTACTACATCCACCAGATCGACGAATGCAGCTGGATGAAAGGCGCGTGGCCCGTGGAGGCTGTCGCCGTCGGTGGCCGCCACTATCGTGGCGATTCACTCGATCAGAACTTCGACGTCTACTCCGTTCAGTACACCTTCCCCGATGGCACCAGGCTGTTTTTCGATGGCCGGAATATGGCGGGCGCTCGGGACGAGTTTGCCAGCTACGCGCACGGCTCCAAGGGCTCGGCGGTCATCACGACGTTGTCGCATACGCCCGGCATGACCAGGATCTACAAAGGGCAGAAGATACCTTCGGTCACATCCAGAAAGGATCTGCCTCTGCCCGAGGATTCCAACCTGATATGGGCTTATCCACAACCGGAGAAGAGCCCCTACCAATGGGAATGGGACGATCTGACGGACGCGATCCGGAACAATAAGCCCTACAACGAAGTGAAGCGCGGAGCCGAAGCCAGCCTTGTTGCGTCGATGGGACGCATGGCGGCGCATACCGGCCAGGTCATCACGTTTGACCAGATGCTGAACTGTCCCCACGAGTTCGCGCCTGATGTGGACAAGCTGACAATGGACGGTCCACCGCCGCTCACCCTCGGCCCTGACGGCAAGTACCCGGTGCCCGAGCCAGGCATCAAGAAGGACCGCGAGTACTAGCCAGAGCGCCGGTTGGGCGTTGTCAACAATCCAGTCATCGACAAACGGGCGCCTTCCGCCACCTGGTGGAGGCGCCCGTTCGCTATTGGACGCCCCTTCTCCCCTGGTTGCGGCCAGTTGAAAAGGCGTTGGACTGACATCACAAAGCGGAGTAGACTTCCGAGGTGAGATAGGTCGCTGTCTCCGGTCACGATGGAACTTCCGAGGAAGGTAAGGGTGGCTATTCTGGAACCCTTCGGAGTGTTCAGCGTTCCGCTGGGCCGTTTTCTGGCGCAGATTTGCCGCTGCGTGCGGATGGCATTCTTGCCGGTTGGACGTCGATCGCCGGCATTGATCCTGACGGCGGCCCACCTTGCCAGCCTGTGCGCCGCGCAGGACGTTCCGCTCTCCAGAGACTACGTCGTGACCAACTGGCAGACCGAACAGGGATTGCCGGAAAATTCCGCAACCTCCGTTGTACACTCGCCGGACGGGTTCCTGTGGTTCGGTACGTTTCGTGGACTCGTCCGATTCGATGGCCACAAGTTCACGGTTTTCGACCAGCGCCGGATCCCGGTCCTGCCGGACCCGGGCATCGTCAGCGTGCACCAGGATCGAGCGGGCCAGATGTGGATCAGTACACTTGCCGGGCTTGTGTACGGCCACGAGAATAGCTGGGTTTCGGTCGGAGCCGGGGATGGCTGGACGGGAAAGTACGTACGGCACTTCGCCGATGCCGCGGACGGCTCACTTTTCCTATCCACGTTTGACCACCGGATCTTTCGCTTTTCATCGGGCAAGTTCGTCGAACTGCCAGCACAGCCAGGCCGCGCGGATCCCACCTTCCTCTTTCCGGACCGCCAGGGCCGAGTGGTGGCGGTCAATCGAGACTACTACAGCACCTGGACCACGAGCGGCTGGCAGAGCCTCAAGCTGCCAACCGAGATCGGGCTGGATCCCCTGCCGGCCTGGGGACTCGCCAAGGATGGCCTCTTGTGGTCTCTGCGGGGCGGCAGACTTTACAAACTGGACCGCAACCGGGTTGTCTCCACCGTGCGTCTGACCCAGTCGACGTCGAACGTATGGACTCTGACCGAGGACGCCGCGGGTTTGCTATGGGCCCCGTCCTACCGGTTCGGTCTGTACCGCATCCAGCCCACTGGAGAAGTGAACCGTTACTCCACCGCAACCGACCTGCCCAGCAATGGGGTCCGATTCGTTTATGCGGACCACCGGGGCAATCGCTGGATCGGGACCGACGGCGGCGGATTGCTGCGCATCCGGGAAAAGCGCTTTCAGACTGTCGGCAGCGAGAATGGGCTGCCCGGTTTCCCGGTGAAGGCCGTGGCCCCGGCCCACGACGGGACTGTCTATATCGGGACCTACGGCGCGGGCCTCTTCTCGCTGAGGGGTGGGCGCATCACGAACATCCCGATCCCCGACCGCTGGGGCCTATATCCGCAGTCGCTTCTCATCGACCACAGTGGCCTCTTGTGGATCGGCACCTTCGGCGCCGGACTGTTTCAACTGCGGGGTCAGTCCTTTCTCCACCCGCTGAAGGAATCAGATGGATGGTCCAGCATCGAGACTCTTTTTGAGGACTCAAAAGGGGCCATATGGCTTTCGGAGACCACCGGCAGGACCGCCCGTTTTGAAGGCTCGTCCCTGCAAACCTACGCCGCGCCCGATAAGGGTGGAGGCGTGCCGATTCGTTGTTTTGCTGAGTCACGAGAGACAGGGCAGATCTGGGCTGCCGGCGACGCTGGCCTCTTGCGCTTCGATGGCAAGGGGTTCCGGCGCGTCAACGATGTGGATGGCCATCGGTTGCCGCCGCTCATCACCATCTTTCCACTGGACCGAGGCGACCTTTGGCTGGCTCCGGCCACGGGCGGTCTGTTGCTGTGGCGCAATGGCAGGGCGCTGCCGATCAACTCCGCGCGGACGCCGCCGGCGATCGTTGGCGGCATTGTCGAAGAGCGCGGCAACACCTGGATGGCTACGAATCGCGGCGTTTGGCGCTTCCGCAAGTCCGACCTCCTGCAGGCCGCCCCGCAGTGGTCCCGTCAGGTTGAGTGGCAGCACTTCGACCGTGACGATGGCCTGCCGAGTGTGGAATGCTCACTGGATCATCAGCCCATCATCCAGTTCGACCGGGATGGCCGCATCTGGATCGCGACATTGAAAGGCGCGGCCCTGGTCGACCCAAACCGGTTGGGCCTACACCCCGAGCCCGTTCCGGTCCGTATGGAAGCAGTTTCCTACCTCTCGGGGGACGGCGCTCAGCACCGCATCTCCGTGAGCGACAACCAGACTGTGCACTTCCCACCAGGGAGCCTCGATATCCGCGTCTCCTACACGGCTCTCGATCTGTCCAATCAGAACAAGGTCGTGTTCGCGTACGCGCTTCATCAAGCAGGCCGGGTGATTGTCCAAGCCGAGCGTTCCGAACGGGAGATTTCCTTCGCGCAACTTGCTCCGGGGGACTACAGCCTGGCGCTCAGAGTGAGGAGTTCGGATGGCTTCTGGAACGCCACTACCTTGGATCTTCCATTGGTCATGGAGGCGCACCCGTGGGAGACTGCGTGGTTTCGCACGGGCCTGGCGCTGCTGACACTGAGCGGCATCATCGGCCTTGCTTTCTACGGCTCGCGCCGCTACACCCGCAATCAGATGCGCGAACTCTCCAGGGACAAGCAACGGGCAGAAGCCGAAGCCCGGCTTCTGCAGTCGACTCGCATGGAGAGCATCGGTCGTTTGGCCGGCGGAGTGGCGCACGACTTCAACAATCTCCTCACCATCGTGAACGGCTACTCCGAAATCCTACTGCTTGAGCTGCCTCCGAATAACCCGATGCGTGGTCATGTGGAGAGTATTCGCAGTGCCGGCCAGCGCGCCGCTGAACTGACGCGGCAGCTGCTTTCGTTCAGCCGCAGCCAGCCGGTCAGCTTCGCCGCAATGGAGGTCAACTCCGCTGTTCGCGACACTGCCACGCTACTGCAAAGGATGGTTGGCGAAACCGTCTACCTGGAACTCCACCTGGACGAGAACCCCGGCACCATCAAGGGGGACAGTTCTCAGTTGGGGCAACTGCTGCTGAATCTCGTGGTGAATGCTCGCGACGCGATGCCAAACGGCGGGAAGATTGTCATCCGCACATCCGCGGCCCAGTTGTCTGCTTCCGATCTTGCCTCCAATCCGGACTTGAAGCCCGGAGCCTATGTCGCGTTGAGCGTTGAGGACAGTGGGACGGGCATGGACAGAGAGACACTCCGTCATGCTTTCGAGCCGTTCTTTACCACCAAGCCTGTCGGAAAGGGTACGGGCATGGGCCTTGCCATCGTCTACGGAGTAGTGAAACGGTGCGGTGGAAAGATCGAGGTGAATAGCGAGGTGGGCCGTGGCTCGAAATTCACAGTCTATTTCCCAACACTGGACGTCGCACCCGTGCGAGCGGAGGGTCCGGAACAACCGCTTCCGCCTGTCACCGGCCATGAAACCATCCTGCTGGTGGAGGATGACCCCGCGGTACGCCGCGTGACCGCCGGGATTCTCAGTGCCAATGGATATCGAGTGTTGGAAGCTGGTGGAGGCCAGGAGGCCATTGCCGTGGCCAGCCGCGAAGGGTGCCGTCCCGACCTGCTGCTCTCCGACGTCGTCATGCCAGGCATGTCTGGTTATGCTTTGGCCGAGCGATTGTCGATGCTACTGCCGCGACTCAGAATCCTGCTCGTCTCCGGCTACTCCGGCTTCATCAACGCCTCCGAGTCGTCGCAGTACGCCGCTGTTCGCGTCCTACCTAAGCCCTTCACCGCCAGTGCTCTGCTCAGCGCCGTTCGTGAGGTGTTGACACAGCCTGCTCAGCTCTCCTGACTTGTGTTACGCGAACAGCGCGTCCACCGCGTGGCCTTTAGCGTCCTTGGTCACGTAGAACGGCCGCCGCTCGAAAACCTCGGCCCAATCGTGGGGAATGCCCAGCGCCTTGTAGATGGTGGCGTGCATGTCTTCGATCGTCACCGGATCCTTCACCACCTTGCAGGGCCGTTCGTCAGCGGTCTCACCGTATACAGACCCCTTCTTTATGCCGCCACCAAACAGCAGCACGCTCGAGGCTTCGGTAAAGTGGCGGTGCATACCGTAGTGCTTCAGTTCGGTCATCACTTCCGGCTGCTTCACCTGCTCCTTCACCGTGTTCCCAGGCTTACCCTCGGTCACCATGTCGCGGCCGAACTCGCTGGCCAGGACGATTAGAGTGCGGTCCAGCAACCCGCGTTCCTCCAGGTCCAGAATCAACTGCGACACCGGCCGGTCGATCGTCTCCTTCATGTCTTGCGCCCGTGTGTGGCCGTTCTCGTGCGTGTCCCAATAACGGAAGGGAATGTACTCCGTGGACACCTCGACAAACCGGACGCCAGCCTCCACCAGACGCCGCGCCAGCAGGCAACCTTGGCCGAACCGGCCCGTGTTGTACACCTCGTACTTGGCCTTCGGCTCGAGGTCGAGATCGAACGCTTTCGCCGCCGGCGACATCAGCAGACGGTGCGCATTCTCCACCGAGCGCAGAAGCGACGCCCGTTGCGCATCCGTGCCCGCCACCATGAGCGGGTTACTCTTCATCAGATGCTGATAGGTCTCAAAGCGGCGTTTGAAGCGCAGTTCACTGAACTCTTTCGGGGGGCGCACCGCCGAGACGGCGTCGGATGGATCCGGGATATTGAACGGCGCGAACTCGCTGCCCAGGAACCCCGACGTGGTGTACGCCTTGACCGCGTCACTCTCAGCGCCGATTTCCAGGTTCTGCCCGATGTTCACGAAAGCCGGCACGTCCGGCCGTTTGGGTCCCAGGATCTTCGCGATCCATGAACCCATGTGCGGTACCGGCACTGGTTGTGGCGGAGCGTAGCCCGTGTGCCAGTGGTATTGATGCTTCGAGTGCAGAATGAACCCGAGATCCCCCACCCGGTGCGACCGCACCACCGTGCCCCGATCCATCACCTTGGCCATCCGCTCCAATCCCTGCGAGATGCGCAGGCCATCAACGCTGGTTGGGATCGAGTCGAACGTGCTCAACACCGCACTGGATGGCACGCCGGGCGCGAATTCCGTCTTCCGTTTCGGGTCAAAGGTCTCTGTTTGCGCCATGCCTCCGGCCATCCACAGAAGGATCACGCTGTCTGCTTTGGCGGGCAGCAACTTGCCACCTGATTGCGCCAACACCGGAGCCGCCGCGGCAGCAGCGGTTGCGCTCGCCAGCCATTCTCTTCTCGTCATCATGGTTGGATCCCCTAACGGATGAACTGGAATTCCGGCGACATTACCACGGTCCACAACAGGTCCTGTAGGCCTTCGCGGTCGACCTTTGAGCCCTTCGCCACCAGGCCCATCGCAATCTGCTTCTCCGTGGGTGCCGGAGGCCGGCCGTAGGCATGCCGGTAGACCTGGTCGATCAGGCTGGCCGGTGAGTCGGAGGGCTTTGGCCTGGGGAGCGGCGGATCGCCGGCCGCTGCCACGAGCTTCTGCATGTTCGGCGCCCGGTCGAACAGGAAGCCTCGTACCGCCGGTGAGATGTCCGACTGATTCGAACTCGGGTCCACCGCCAGCAGAGCCTGGAAGCGGGTGTACCCCTTCCCCTCCAGGTTGATTACGATCTCCTTGCCCAGGGCGACTTCGCCAGCCACCGGCTCCTCTCCACTCGGACCCATCAGGCGCGCATCCCGCCAGCCCACCTTGACGCGGGAAGGGTCGTAGGAATCGACGTCCGTGACCAGCAGCCTCAGTTCCTTGCGCCCGGTCACGTCGACGTCGACCTTCGCTTTGCCCGTTCCTCGTAGAGTCCCGCTGTCAAACAGACTCACCGCGGCCGTATCGGGATGGCCCGTCAACCGCCTGGCTCCTTCGCTCAGCCAGTCGTTTAGCATCAAGCCATTGGTTAGCTCCAGGGCCTGCAGGGTGGTGGAGTCCTCCTGCCGCTCCGTCACGGCGCCATCCCGCGTCGGCCGCCCCAGTGCCCGTGTCATCGAACTGGCTTTGAACCGCCACTCGCGGGCGTACATCCCCGGCACCGGACGATTATCCACCCGGATTCTCCACTCCCCCGTGAGGGAAGCCACGCCGTCAGCAAACTCTTCCGCAGTGATGCGCCGGGGCCATGGTCCATGGAACACATACGTCTGGTCGTGTGCGTTGCCTGCCGGTACGCTCGCGCTCTGGTAGGCCTTGGAGGTCACGATTGTGCGCAGCAGGTACTTCATGTCGTACCCATGCTCGACGAAATCGGCGGCCAGCCACTCCAAAAGCTCCGGATACCACGACGGCCCTTCCATCTCGTCCAGCGGCTCCACCAACCCCCGGCCGAGCAGCAGTCGCCAGGTGCGGTTCACGATCGTGCGAGCAAACAGGCCATTTTCCTTGGTCGTGAACATTCGAGCCGCGGCGGCTCGCTTCTCTTCCACGGCGGCTTTGGCATCGATGCCGCCCAACTCCGGGAAAAGGAACATCGTGTCCGCCATCTTGCCCGTGCCTTTGTCGCATTTCACGATCTCCAGAGGCTCGTTCGTGAAGAAGCTGGCCAATGCATAGGCTTCTCTGAGCTTCCAGTGGCTGATGAAGCTGTCGTGGCACGAATTGCACTTTAGGTTGATGCCCAGGAAGACTTGGGCGGAGTTCTGGGCGGCCTGCATGGCCGGGGTTTGCGAGGCGTTCACCGTGCCGCGCCACGTCACGCCTCGGACAAATCCGGCCGGGCCGTCCTTCTCCGCTGGAGCCAGCAGCGTTCGGACGAACTCGTCGTAGCGCTTGTTCTCCTCCAGGGCCTTGAGCAGCCAGGGTGAGATCGAGGCCCTGTCGCCGTGGTAGACGACACCTTCATCGTTATGCAGCAGGTCGTTCCAGAAGCTGATCCAGTGTTCGGCGTAGTTCTTCTGGTTAGCCAGTAACTCGTCCACCAGCCGCGTCCGTTTATCGGGCCGCGTGTCCGCCAGGAAGCGCCGCAGGTCCTCGGCAGGCGGCAACAAGCCCCATAGGTCGAGATACACCCGGCGCGCGAACACGGCATCCTCTGCCTGTGGCGGAGGCGCGACTTTGCGGTTCTGATAGTAGCTGGCCATCAGGGCATCGATACCGCTCGCTTTGGGCGGCTTCAGACTAAGGGAAAATCTCGCGGTAGGTGCCGCGTTTACCTCGCCCCGAGCCCCTTCGTCGATCCACCGTCGAATCGTGGCGATCTCGCGTTCGCTCAGTGGTTCGCCACCCATGGGCATGCGAGGTGGTTGCGACCCGTCAATCCGCCGCACCAGCAGAGACTTGCCGCTCTCGCCGGGCGCAATCGCCGGACCGCCTGCCCCCCCGCGCAGGATTTCGGCCCGCGCCGCCAGCGACAATCCACCCTGTCCGCCCGCGCCGTTGTGGCACGGCAGGCACTTCTCAACCAACACCGGATGCACCTGTCTTGCGAAATCGACGGTCTGCGCCGAAAGCGCATAACACAAGCCCAGTCCCAGATAAGCCCAGCCGAACTGCATGACCGCATTCTAATACGCCGCGCCGGCCTCCGGGCTCTGCGTACCATGAAGACATGCCCTGGTCCGCTATCGCCGCGTTTCTTTTAGCCCTGGCCGTTGGCCTCGGCGCCTTCGGAGCCCACGGTCTCAAAGACCATCTCGACGCCTATCGCATGGGCATCTGGGAACGCGCGGTTCTCTACCACTTCTTCCACGCCCTCGGGTTGCTAGCCGTGCCCCTCTTCGCCAAACAGGGTCTCCTGCCCGATTCGGCGGCAGATCGCATCAGTCTGCTTCTTTTTGCCGGCGTCCTGTTGTTCAGCGGCAGCCTGTACGTCCTTGCCCTGACGGGCGTGCGCACCTTGGGGGTCGTGACGCCGTTCGGAGGCATCGCCTTCATCGCGGCTTGGCTCTATCTCGCCGTAGCTCTACTGCGTGGCCGGTAGAGTCCGGTCGAACCTGGGCGTCGTGCCGGTGCTGGTGCGCATTACGCGCCGGTGTACTTGTGGCGGGATTGTACGCCTCGGGACCCACGGCGGATCCATGAGTCCCGAGGCGCGGTACGTTCAGTCAGCGTGCGCTGCATGCGCGGGCCCGAGGTTGCCTCACTGAAACTCAGCCAGGCTTGGCCGGCGCTCGGCGCCCGTCTGGTTAGGCCACCGCAGCATGGCGGCGGATGGATTCTGGTCTGATTCGCAGTTCCTTTGCTGCTTGACCCCGCATGACGATCTGCACGAATGCAGGCGCATTACTCTGACAGTTGGAGTTCGGGTACATGGCGGCGAACAATTGGCGAACCATGGCGCTGTCTAGCGTGGCGGCAATCTGAAGCAGGTTCTGGCTGGATTGCTGGATGCAGGTCCGGCACGACAAATCCACTTCTTTGCAGTGTGACAGTTGTCGGTCGGCCCTCGGTCTCCCCACAGGCATTTCGTCTTCTCCCCAAAAAGCATTCCTGAAGCTCCGCGCGATCTTCGTCGCGCTTGGCTTTGATTTGTCCGTCAATGTAAACGGGACTCTTTATAAATACCTGAGGAGCGGACCTACTAATAGCCGACAGGAGTGGGGGGTGCCGGGATCATGAGAGGGGGGTAGCATACCCTCAAAATGAGGGGGTACTAGTACCGCGCTGAGTAGGGAGATGAAAAATGAAACACAACAGGCACATGGAGCCTTGTTAATCGACTCCATGTGCCTGAATCTAATGCGCTTATTTGTAGTCTACGAAAGGTGGCTCTGGATCGTCTGAAACACCTCGTCCGGTGCGCCCAATCCCTGCACTTTATAGTATGTACTAGTACTGTAAAAATCGATCAAGGGAGAGGTGCTCCGCACGTAGGCAGCGAGCCGGTTTTTTACCGTATCCTCACAATCATCGGACCGTTGCTGGAGGTCAATATGGCAGTTGTCACACTTGCCGGGATCCTTCGGCGGATGACTTTGGATGTTGTAGATCGCGTGACATTGGGGACAATAACGCCGGTTGCAGGTCCGCGCGATCAGGTGCTCGGCCGGCACGTCGATATGGACAACGGTCGGTTGGGGGAAACCCATTTCCGAAAGCAGGGCGCCGAGATACTTAGCCTGTTCCACCGTACGCGGGTAACCGTCCAGCATGAATCCGTGCTTGCAGTCTTCTTGACCCAGGCGGGAACGCACGATCTTGTTCACCAGATCGTCGCTCAAAAGGCCACCGGTAATTGTGACGCCCGCCGCAATTTTGCCCAACTCCGATCCCGCCTTGATCTCGGCGCGGATCATCTCGCCCGTTGAGATGGCGGGAATCTCGAAGTGCTTCGCGAGGCGCTCCGCCTGCGTGCCCTTGCCACAGCCGGGCGGTCCCAGCAGAAGAAGAATCCGCGTCGTCGCGGGAGCTTGGGTGAGGGATTCCGTTGCGGTGGTCATGACTGTCTCTGTTGGCAGTCTATCTCTTAGTGTCCAAATAAGTCAATGAGGCCCGAATATCACGCTTAATCGATCCAACGCAGTGCGGAATGACTCTGGCTCCGGAAGCAGGCTAGCGACCAGAAACCCCTCCCGTTGGAAGTCATAGAAGTAGCCTGGCTGCATCCAGATGGAGTGATTCTCCAGCAGCATCAGCGCCCACTCCTCATCGCTATGGATGCGCGGCACCTCCAGCATGGCGCACCAGCCGCCTTCCGGAGTTCTTACCCGGCAGCCGCTCTCCAGACCCACCGCCTGCTGCAGGCTGTCGAGGTTCTCCCCCGTCCGCAAACGGATGGAGTGTTGGATCCGTGGGGTCAGTTCCAGCCAGCGTGCCGCCGCATGCTGGATGGGGGCGCTTACCGGCAGGTAGCTGTCCGCGATCCACTCCAGGCGGTCCAACGCCTCACGCTTCAACGGTTCAGGGCCCGCTACGTGGATCCATCCGAGCTTCATCTGCGGCAGTCCGGCAATCTTGGAAAGGCCACTGAGCGTGAACGTCAGTGCCAGATGCGGCCCCTGCAACGACGAAACTCTCCGTGGGTCCGGTCCCCAGGCATAATCGAAGAACACTTCGTCGGAGACGATGGCGAGGCCCCGGTACGCGGCGAATTCCTGCAGTTTCAACCATATATCGCGCTTGACGTAGGTTCCTGTGGGGTTGTTGGGATTCACAAGGATGATGGCTCGCGTGTTGGGCCGCACCCGGCTCTCCAGTTCCGCCAAGTCGATGCCCCAGGCGAACTCCTCCACCAGCGCGTACTGTACCATTCGGACGGCGTCCAGATCCGCCAGGCATTCGAACAACGGGTAAGACGGGCGTGGGGCCAGAACCTCATCCCCCGGCTCGCACAGCAGCTTGAAGAGCCAGCCGTAAGCCTCGCTGGTGCTGCCGGCGAGAATCAGGCTGTCTGGAAGCGCTGGGGCGCCTTGCCCGGCATGCCATTCGGCGATCGCCTCACGCGCCTCCAGCAGGCCCCGTGCGGTGGGTTCATAACTGAGTGACCGCGCATCCCGCAGCGCCGCAAGGATCTCCTCGCGGGGGTAGTCGAGCCCCACCCCCGTCGGATTTGAGACCGTCAGGTCAATAACGGGCGCACCCGCCGCCTTTCGCTCGGCCAGCAGAAGGCTGAGACGGTTAGGAGCCAGACTGGCGGGGGTTCGCCTGGAGAACAAGGTCAGCCTTCCGCTACTACGGGATTGCGCAGCGAACCCAGGCCCTGCACCGTCACCACGGTTTCGTCGCCCGCTTTGAGCCAACGCGGGGGCTTGTGGCCGAAGCCGACGCCGGCCGGAGTCCCGGTCGTAACCACATCGCCCGGTTCCAGCGTAAACACGCTGGACAGGTACTCAATCAACTGCGGAATGTTGAAGATGAGGTTGCTGGTGTTGGAACTCTGCAGCGTCTCGCCGTTAATCTCCATGCGGATGTCGAGATTGTGTGGATCCTCGATCTCGTCCGCCGTGGTCAGCCAGGGACCGGTGGGCGCAAAGGAATCAAAGGTCTTGCCCATCAGCCATTGCGATGTGGCCATCTGGAAGTCGCGCGCGCTCACATCGTTCACGCACATGTAGCCGTATACGTGGTCGCGCCATCGGTCGGCCGGAATGTGGCGCCCTCCGACACCGATCACAAAGGCGAACTCCGCTTCATAGTCCGGTTTCGTCGAATTGGCCGGCAGAATGATGGGCGCGCCCGGCCCGGTGACGCAGTTGGAGAACTTGCTGAAGATCGTTGGAACCGACGGGATCTCCATCTTCGATTCGGCCGCGTGGTCCCGGTAGTTCAAACCCACGCAGATGAACTTGGGCGGGCGCGGAACCGGCGCCAGCAGCACTACATTATTCAACGGCTTCCCGCTGTTCGCGGGCAGCGAGGCGAGGTAGCGGTCGATCGCGGTCCTGGCGGCGGCGCCACCGGCGATCACACTCAGCACATCGCCGAACCCCAGGGGCTGCAGGCTGAACACCTGTTCCCCAACAACCACCCCAGCCCGCGCCACCTCACCGGGGCTCATATAGGTAACAAGACGCATGGAAACTCCTTCCCTCGAGTGTAGCTAAGCGGTCCGATAGGGGCCGGGAATCGCCAGCATTCTGGACGATTCTCCGGCCCAGTCCGCCTAGAAGAGTCCGGCCGCCTTCAGGTCGATCAACGCGATCACCTGTTTGGTATGGCCCGTATTGAACAACACATACTGGCCCGAGTGATCGAACGAAGCATGTGCGTGGCTGGCTCGCACCCCGTCCCGCAGTCCCGAGGCTAGCAGGCGCCGGTTGTCCGTCGCGCTCTCGATCAGCCACAGATTCCCCTTGCTGTCGTCCGCCACCAGAAACTGCCCGTCCGGCCGTGCGTGCACGTGCCAGTAGTCGCCTGGCAGCAGCCGGCTCTTGCCGTCTACGTCCACGATCAGAATGCCGATCTTATCCATGATCATGGTCATCTGTCCGGTCTCGGGGATCCACGACTCATGCGTCATCCATTCCTTCAGCGGAGTCACCCACTGCTTGGGGTCGGTGGCTGCGTAGAAGGGCCGGTTGCCGGAGCCATCTTCCTTGACTAGCCAACTCCGCTGCGGAGCATAACCGCCGGTCTCCCAGACATAAAAGATCAGCGGCAGAGTGGGGTGGTGCTGGATGTGCCCGAGGCGAAAGCCCTGCGTGACCACCGTACGGTAGGAGCCCGTGGCGAGGTCCATCATCCCGATCTCCCAGGTACTCGCGTCGCGTTGCTTGCTCACTACCAGAGACTTCAGATCGGCCGAGAAACTCGGCTGTTGATGGCCGCCGACGTGTGGCATCGGGATAGTCCCGATGGAGCGCTCACGCTTGGTGGCCAGGTCGATCTCGGTGACCTGCGATCCGCGCATGTAATAGATAAGATTGGCGCTTTTCGGATGTGGGCATGCCGTGTAGGGGGCCACGCCGTCGCCGGAAGTTACTTGGTGGACGGTCCCGGTCTTGATCTCGTAGCGAAAAATCTGGCTTCCGCCCGCGAAGATGACATTCGCGTCATCGGCGGTGAAGTTGGAGAAATGGTAGTAGAGGTTCATCGACAGCACGCCCGGAGCGGAGAACTCCCGCACCTCCAGGTGGCTCTTGGAATCGTTGTAACTCTGTGCGGGTAAAAGGGTTGATGCCGCAATCAGGGCGACGGTCAGGGTACGGATTAGCATAACGGGTCTTATCAGTGTATAATTCTTGGAAGGGATTCCCTGCATTCCCCGCCACATCGTAACCGGAGATCGAAATGTCCAAGTATTGCCCTGTCACAGGTAAGAAGCCCGTCAGTGGGAACAGGGTGTCTCACGCTAACAACAAGACCAAGCGCGTGTTTGAACCGAACATGCACGAAAAGCGCCTTTGGGCGCCTTCCTTGGGCCGTTTCGTCCGGCTGCGGGTGAGCGCCCGTGGTTTGAGGACGATCGACAAGCTTGGCGTGGACGCCGTCCTGGCCACTATGAAGAGCCAGGGTATCAAGTTCTAGGAGAGTTCCATGGCGCGCATCATCATTAAACTCGTTTCGACGGCTGGCACGGGCAGCTTCTACACCACCACGAAGAACCCGAAGACCAAGACCGAGAAGATGCTCATCAAGAAATTCGACCCCAAGATCCGCAAGCACGTTGACTTTAAGGAAGCCAAGGTCTAGTCGGCTTTCTTCGACGTTTCCTCCGCAACCCAAAGAAGGCCGCCCTGGTGGGTGGCCTTTTTTGCGTCTCGAAACACCCACCCCGCCGCAGGACCTAGAATGAGGGTGTGATGTCCTGGTCCCCTTCACTCCTGGCTGCCGTCTTCTGTCTCTCTCTGCTCGCTCAATCTCCGGCAAGCCCCCAGGCGCAAATGAAGGCCCATCTGGATGCCGGACGGTATCCGCAGGCGATCGAAGTCATACAAGCAGCCCTGGCCAAGGACCCCGAGAACGTCGGCTGGCTGTTCAACCTGGCGTACGCCTACACCATGAACGGCCAGGACAAGGAAGCCATTGACGCCTATAAGAAGGCTCTGGCCTCGAAGGATCCGCCCAAGGTCGACCTGTTACCTGCCCGCATGAACCTGGCGATCCTGCTAGTGAAAACCAACGCCTGCCAGGAGGCCGTGCCTCTGCTGGAGGACATCGCCCCTAAACGCCTGGCCGATCCCAAACCCCACTACCTTCTGGGCCGCTGCTACGCCGCCCTGGGCGACTGGGCCAGATCCACGCCTGCCTTTGAGAAAGCGATCGAGCTGGACCCCAACGATACGCCCACCCTACTCGAATTGGCCGACGTCTATGAACGCGCCAAACAGCCCGAAAAGGCCGCCGCTCTCTACGCCAAGTTGCCCGGCGATGCGGCCGCGCAGGAGCGCCGTGGCGTCCTCCTGCTGACCAGTGGCGACCTGGCCGGCGCCATCCAAAGCCTGGAAGCGGCCCGCACGAAGAGCCCCACCACTGCTGTCCTTTACGCGCTCGCCACCGCCTACCTGCGCGACAAGAAACCCGAGAAGAGTATTCCGCTGGCCGAGCAGATTGTCGCCGCCGAACCGAAGAACTTCGACATGCTCATGTTCTACGGCCGAATGTTGCGTGATCAGAAGCGCTACGACGATGCCGTCAAACAGTTCTACGCCGCCGTCAACATCAGAAAAGACTCCCGCGAAGCATGGAACGAATTCACCGCCATGCTCATCCTTCTCAAGAAGTACGATGCGGCGCTGACCGCGCTGGAGCAGGTGAAGTCGATGAACGGCGAAACGCCCGCGTACCACTACTTCCGCGCGACAATGTTCGATGCCATGCACGAGAACAAGGCGGCTCTGGATAGCTATCTTAAATTTCTATCGGTCAGCGGCGGCAAGTTTCCCGATGAGGAGTGGAAGGCCCGGCAGCGGTCCGATGCACTCAAGAGGGTGGTGAATCGATGAACGGACGGTTGTGCCTGGCGATGCTCGTCCTCGCGACGCCTGGTCTGTTACGGGCCGACATCGAGGAAGTCAGGAAGGAGCCTGACCTCGTCAAGCGCTTCGAGAAGGCCATTCTCCTGGCTGAAGAGGACGCCAGGACCGCCCGTGATCTCATCAAAGACAATGGCAGCCGCACCGAACTGATGCGCGCCCTGGCCGAGATCGGTGACGCCACCAAGCTGGCCCTGGAGTCGCTCAGGGAAACGGGCAGGAAGCCCGCGAAGCTGTCCCGGCAATACAAGAAGGGCGAACAGAAGACACAGGCCATCGTTCGCCAACTCAAGGACCTGGTCCTGGCCCTGGGCTTCGAAGACAGGCCGGCGGCTGAAAAGGTGAGGGATGAGGTCGTGGTGACGCACGAAGAGTTTCTCCTCGGCGTCATGACCGGAAAGTAAGGAGAGTCGAGTCATGAGGATTCTGTTGGCACTGCTGTTGCTGGCTGCCCCCCTGGCCGCCCAGAAGGACTTTCTCACTGCCGATGAAACCGACCAGGTCCGCCTGGTGCAGGACCCGGATGAGCGGCTCGCGTTGTACATCAAGTTCGCGCAGCAGCGCATCTCTCTCCTCGATCAGCTCTTCGCCAAGCAGAAGACCGGGCGCAGCGGGCTCATTCACGAGACGCTCGAACAGTACACCGAGATTATTGACGCCATCGATTCCTACATCGACAACAGCATCCACAAGCAAAAACCTCCGACTTCTCTACCTGTCGTTGCCAAGGCCCAGAAGGAGATGGTGGCCAGCCTCGAGAAGTTCGCTGAGCTCGACCCACCCGACAAGGGCCGCTATCAGTTCGCCCTCGACCAAGCCATCGAAACCACCAAGGACAGTGTCGAGGTCAACGAACAGGACTTGCGCACCCGCACCCACGACGTGGAAATGCGGGAAGCACAACTCAAGAAGGAGCAGGAAGAGTTGCTGACCCCACAGGGCAAGGAAGAGGCGCAAAAGCAGGCCACCCGCGTCGCCGCCGAAAAAACCGGAGTCCCGGCGGGCAAGAAGAAGCCTTCTCTATTGCGGCCGGGCGAGAAGCTCGGCGAAAGCCTGCCCGACGCGAAGACCTCGAAGGACGACAAGGACTCCAAGAAGAAGTGACCCTTTGGGCCACGCACTCTACGGCTCCACCGACTTCAATATGTGCTCCGTCAGCAGCCGGTCGCTCAACTGGTGGGAACCGCGCACTTGGAAGTCTGTCGTGGTGATCACCACCACCATGTCCAGCGAGGGGAACACGGCAACCTTGTTTCCGCCTGCGCCCTGCATCAGAAAGGCGTCGTACGACTTCGATCCAATGGAGAACGTCTTCAGCCACCACAAATGGCCATACCGAGTGTCGTCGCTCACAGGCCGGAAACCCGCGCCCGGCAGATCCAGCGCAAACTGGATCCAATCCGCACCCCTGCGTTCCGTGCCCGCTACTGGGACCCCGTCTCCAACTGGATAAACGGCTGCGTGTATTCCTCACGCAGCATTCGGAAGATGGCGATCGCGACCGAGAAGATCACCGGCCCGGCGAACAAGCCAATGAACCCAAAGGCCTGCAAGCCGCCCATCAGTGCGAAAAACACAACAAGCGTATTCATCTCCGTCCGGCCGCTGAGCACGGCGGGCCGGATGATGTTGTCCGACATGCCCACGACGAGAACACCCCACAGGGTCATGAATAGGGCTTTGCCCCAAGCGCCCTGGGCCAGTAGGATCAAGGCCGCCGGAGCCCAAACGATGGCTGTTCCAGCGATCGGCACCAGCGAACAGATGGCGGCCACGGAGCCCCAGAGAAACGGCGCGTGCAGCCCGGTGAACCAGAACGCAAGCCCGGTGAACACACCCTGCGCGAAGCCCACCGCCACGAATCCGTAGACATTGGCCACAATCGCGTCGGAAATGGTGGCCAGCAGTTCCTTTGTTCGTGCTTCCGGTAGCGGCATCCAAAGCAGAACTCCCTTTGAGATTGCGTTGCCTTCCAGGAACAGAAAGAACATCACGAACAGGCTCAGCACCAGATCGCCGAGTGTGCTGGTCAGGTTGCCCAGCAGTGAGCCACTCCAGCGGAGCAGAGACGCGCTCATGGTCTGCATCCGCTGCAGAAGAGCGGCCTCCACGTTCGGAGCGGGCACGCCCGTTCGCGCCGCCACCCATTGCACGGGCGGGTCCAGAAGATCGTTCAAATACTGCCCCCAGCCGCCCTTGTCCGCGCTCTGCTGAGCGATCATGCCGTAAGTCGTCGTCGCCTCGTTGATGATGGTCACGGTCAACATAGCCAGAGGGACAAGAACTGCGACGACCATCAGCAAAGTCGTGAGCAACGCAGAGAGCGCCGGACGCTTTACCCGTTTGGAGATTGCCTGAAACAGCGGTTGCGCCGCAATGGCCAGAACCAGCGCGAAGAAGATGGGATGCAGGAACGGCAGCACCAGCAGGACGACGAAGGCGACTGCCGCGATGGCCAGAACAGAAAGCACTATCAGGGATCGGCGGGGGCCGGATGGGTCGATCATCTGCTTCAGGGTAGCTCAGTAACAGTCAGCTCACGCGTCTCGTCCTCGCGGGCTTCGATGCGGATTTCGATCCGTTCCGCCGGCAGCAGGGTAGGGAAACGCTCCGCCCACTCCAGCAGCACCACCGCCCTCCTCGAGAACACCTCATCCAGACCCAGTGTCTCCACCTCCGCCACGGTGTCCAACCGGTAGAGATCGATGTGGTACAGGTCGCCCTCTTCCCCATACTCGTGGATCAGCGGGAAAGTTGGGCTCGACACGTCGTCCGCCTTGGCCGATCCCAATCCCTCCGCGATGCCTTTCGCCAGCGTCGTTTTGCCCGCCCCCAGATTGCCGATCAGCAGCACGACACACGGACGCGTCCAACCCGCCGCCAACAGCCGGCCGAGTTCGATGGTGTCTTCCTCGTTCGCCGTCGTGTAGTTCGTGATCTTCATGCCTGCACTTCGCGAATGGCAGCCGGCAGATACCGGATCAGGTCCGTGGCCGTCAGCGACTGCTCGGTAACGGCCGCCGCCCCAAGTTCCCCGGCGCGCCCGTGCAGCCAGACCGCTGCCAGCACTGCCAGATCCCTTCGGTCGGGCCACTGCGCCATCAGACCGGCGATCAAGCCGGTGAGGATGTCGCCGCTGCCCGCGCTGGCCATCGCCGGAGTCCCGCTCGGGTTCACATACACCCGCCCGTCGGGAAACGCGGTGATCGTGCGTTGGCCCTTCAAGACCAGCACGACGTTGCGCTCCATCGCAAACCCGCGCGCCACGCCCACACGGTCTGCCTGAATGTCCGTGGTCTTACATCCGGCCAGCCTCGACATCTCTCCCGGATGCGGTGTGAGCACCCGCCACGGCCCAGGACCGTGAAATGCCGTTCCGGCGAGCGCATTCAGGCCATCGGCATCCATCACCAGGGGCAGCGCCGACTGTGCAAAGAGCCGTTGTGCCAGGCCCGCCAATTCGGGCTCGCGGCCCAACCCGGGACCGATAGCCAGAACATCCTTCTGGCCCGGATCCTCATCCAGAGACTGCGTCATCAACTCCGGAGCCAGCGCGGTCACCGTCCGCCGCTCCTCTTCCGATGTCGCCACCGTCACTAGGCCCGCGCCCATCTTCAATGCCGCCAGCCCGGACATTGCGGCCGCTCCGCCCTTGCCCGGCGCCCCGCCGATCACCAGCACATGCCCAAAGTCGCCTTTGTGCGCCCCGGGCGGACGCGGCTCGAACAAGCGCCGGAATTGCCGCGGCTCCACGAGGTTCAGCCAGTACTCCGGGTTCTTCTCCAGCATGGAGATCGGAGTACCAATCTGCGCGACATGCAACCGGCCCACGCGGTCGCACGTGGGAGGCATTGCCTGCTCCACTTTGGGCGCCGTGAAGGTGACCGTGTCCGCTGCCCGCACCGATTCTCCGCCGTCAAACAGACCTGAGGGAACGTCGACACTCACCACCACGGCGCCCGGAAATCCGCTGTTCATCTCGCGGATCCACTCCAGGGCCGGGCCGCGCGCCGGACCTTCCAAACCCGTGCCCAGGAGCGCATCAATCACCAGCGTGGCGGCCCGCATCTTCGGCTCAATCGTCTGGGTAACGCGGACGCCCGCCACCTGCAACATCCGCCAGTTCGCGGCCGCGTCAGCCTTGAACTCCTCAGCCGGATAGGCCAGCGCCACATCCAGCGACCGCGGACTGTGCCGGAGGCTCAACTGCCGTGCAATCACCAAGCCGTCGCCGCCGTTGTTGCCCTTGCCGCAGATCACGACGATGCGATGCTGCTCCAGTGGCGCGTAGTGCCTCTCCAGAAACTCCACAAAGCGGCAGCCCGCGTTCTCCATCAGCACGAGGCCGGGGATGCCCGCCTCCATTGTCAGGCGGTCCACCGCTCGCATCTGTTCGCCGGTAAGAATCTTCATCTCAGCCCCCGCCTTATCAGGCCGCCCCCGTCACCCGGCTCTCCAAACGCCGCAGCGGCTCATTCTCGCCCATCACAATGAGATAGTCCTGCGACTGGATCACCGCGTCCGCTGGGGGATTGAACACCATCTTACCGTCCGCTCGCCGGATGGCCAGCACGATCACCTTCAGCTCACTGCGGATGCGCAGGTCCGCCAGAGACTTGCCCACCAGGTCGCTCGCCGGTCCCACCTCCAGTTGCTCGATGCCGACGTCGAGCCCGATGTTGGTCGTGGCGAAATCGAGGAACTGCCGCACATGCGGCTTCAACAGTGACTGCGCGAGCCGCGTGCCAGTCATCACATAGGGCGCGAACACCGCGTCCGCCCCCACCTGTCGCATCTTCCGTTCCGCCTCTTCCTCGGCCGCGCGCGCGGCCACGCGAATCTTCGGATTCAGGGTCTTGGCCGAAATCACCGCGAACAGATTATCGGCGTCCGTGGCCAGGGCTGCGATCAGTCCCTTGGCGCGCGTCACGCGGACTTCGTTCAGGGTTTCATCCCGCGTGGAATCGCCCAGGCACGCCATGTAGCCGGAACGCATCGCCCATTCGACCCGGTCCTCCCGTCGGTCAATGATTACGTGGGGTACGCCGGCCTGCCGCAATTCCGAGGCCGCGCCGCGGCCCACGCGGCCGAATCCGCAGATGATGTAGTGATTGTCCAGTTTGTCGATCATCTTCTTCATGCGCCTCTTCCCCAACAGGTTGCCCAGTTGGGCCTCGATGATGGTCTGTGTCATCACTCCCAACGCCAGCAGCAGCATGCTGACGCTCAGCAGCATGTACAACGTGTTGAACACCCGAGCGGCCTGGCTCATGGGCCGGATCTCGCCATAGCCCACGGTCGTCATGGTCATCACGGCCATGTACACCGCATCCAGCCACGGGAAATCGGCGATCAACGCGAAACCAAACGTGCCCAGAGTGATCGTACCGGCGATAGCGAGGCCGACGTTGCGGATGCGGCGAAACTGCGGGGTCACGACTTCAGACCTTTCTCGCCAGCAACAGCGTCATATCGTCCTGCAACTCCGACGAGGCGGTCCACTTGGTGACCTCTTCCACGATCTTGGCCGCGATCTCGGCCCCATCCCGGTCCGCATGCGCCAGCAGCAAGGCAATCAGCCGGTCCTCTCCGAACTGCTCGCCATAGGCGTTCTCCGGCTCCGTAATCCCGTCCGTATAGCAGACCAGCAGGTCCCCCGGTTCCAGCCTCAGCCGGCTCTCACTGTACTCTGCGAACGGAAACGCGCCCACCACCATCCCATTCGAGTCCAGGAACGTTGCCTTGCCGCCTCGGACCAGAATCGGCGACAGATGCCCGCCGTTTGTGTAGCTCAGTGTGCTGGCCGCATCGTCATACACGCTGAAGAAAAACGTTGCGTACTTCTCCGGCGCCGTCGACAGGTAAAGGTGCTGATTCAGGTTCGACACCAGTTGCGACGGCGAGACCCGCGGCACCGCATACCCTTCGCCCAACCCCACCGACGCGGCCTGTGCCAGTTCCGTCGAATGCCGCAGTTCGCTCCGCAGCGCCGACTGCAGTGTGGCCATCAGCAAGGCGGCCGAAATACCTTTGCCCGCCACATCGCCCACCACCAGCGCCAGTTGCGTATCGCCGATCACCTGGTAATCGAAGTAGTCGCCGGAAACCATGCGGGCCGCCGTGCAGAACGATGTCACCCGTAGCGAGCCCAGCCCTGGCATCGGTTTCGGATGCAGTTGGTCCTGCACCTCCCGCGCGATCTCCAGCTCCGCCTGCATCTTCTGCCGTTCCTTCTCCGATTGCAGAAGCCGTTCCAGATTTCCCGCCATGATATTGAACGAGGTGCCAAGCTCCGCCAGTTGGTCGTTGCCGTTCACCTGGATGCGGTGCGTCAGGTCCCCTTCCCGGATGTGGACCGTGGCCTCGTACAACTCGTGGACGGCCGACGTCATCGTCCGTGACAACGATACGCCGATGTAGAACGAGATCACCTCCACCACCAGGAAGACGATGCCGCAGAACGTGAAAAACACCAGCAGCGAGGGCACGTCGGTCCCGGTATCGGCACTGAAGACGATTTTCATCGGGCCTGAGATGCGCGTCACCACGCCCAGGAAGTTGGTCCTGCTGACGCCGGGTTTCTCCCACACCGGCACACCCAGCCGCACGCCCCACTTCAGGCGGAAGTCGAGAAAACTTGTGGCCACCGGTACGCCAGTTCCGTTCGAGGTGGCCGCATTGACTGCTTCGCCTGATATCGGCGGATGCAGGCGGTAGTCCAGTTCGCGCGCCTCCTCGGCCGTCAGTCCAATCGGCGCCAGTTGGATATCGCCCAACTGCGGGACCAGCGACTGCAGGAACGTGCGTGTCACCGGCACCAGCATCACGACCTCGGCCTTGGGCCCGCCTGTGTGCGCCCAAAGGAAGAAGGTCTTGTTCCTCACCACGAGGCCGGCCGTATCCTGGTGTCCGCCCGGAGGTACCTGCAGCGTCGACTCCTCGGGATAGTGAATCTCTCTCCCGTCCTGGTCGTGTACCAGGATCTCCAGGCCCGGAAAACGGTCGTGGAAGATGAAACCCGAACGCCGCACCGCCTCTGCCCGCGACTGCGCCGCCACCCGCGCCAGCGAGGCCGCTGTCTGCCGCAGGGAATTCACCCGGCGGTCCATCTCCATGTTCAACAGATAGGCCGCGATCTGACCCGAGATCATCCACGCGCCCGTCACTGTGAGGACGGCGAGCAGCAGAATCGGCACCACGGCAATGAACAGATAGGCGACAATCAGCCGGTTGCGCAGCCGCCAGATGGCTCGCCGCACCACGCGTATGCCCACCCTCCACATCGTGGCGAAGCCGAAGAACACGGTGGTAAGCAGCAGAATGAGGCCCGGCAGCGAATCGAGACCGCCCCGCCAGTAGAGGATGGCGGACAGGGTAAAGAATACGGCAAAGAGCCTCTCGATCCAGCCAAGCGATCGGATGGTGTTCAACCAGCCTGAAAAGGCCATTCGGGTATCAGATTACTAGATTTCCAGCCTGAGGTCTTTATGCTATGCAACGGTCTCAAATGCGCGACTTGGCGATATCCGGCAACTCCTCTACCGCCTGGACTTGCTGCGGTTGCAGGTAGTTGCGCGCCAGGAAGTCTTTCAGGTGGTCCAGCGCCGTGTGCGGATCGTCTACAAAATCCATCAGCTTGATATCGTCCTGCGAGATCACTCCGTACTTGGCCAGCGCGTCGAAGTTGATCACCTCTCGCCAAAAGTCACTCCCATATAGCATGATCATGATCTTCTTCTCGAGCTTCTGCGTTTGGACGAGCGTCAGAATCTCGGTCAGCTCGTCCAGTGTGCCGAAGCCGCCGGGAAATACCACCAGGGCCTTCGCCAGGTAGGCGAACCAGAACTTGCGCATGAAGAAGTAGTTGAACTGGAAGTTCAGTTCCGGCGACAGGTAGGGATTCGGATACTGCTCATGCGGCAGCGCGATATTCAGGCCAATCGTCTTCCCGCCGGCGTCGCGCGCGCCCCGGTTTGCCGCCTCCATTATGCCCGGACCCCCGCCCGTGCACACGACAAATCGCCGCGTCGGCGGCTGCAGCGCATCCGACCACTGTGTGATCAGCCGCGCGAACTCCCGCGCACCGCTGTAGTACTTCGCCAGCGGACCCTCTTCCTGGATCCGGGCCGACCCGAAGAACACAACGGTGTCCCGGATCTTCTCGTGGCTGAAGCGGTCCAACGGCTCCAGATACTCTGAGAGAATCCGCAGCGAGCGGCCATTCCAGCTATCGAGGAAGGCATCGTTTTTGTAGGCAAACGGAGCCCTGTTTTGATGTGCGCTCTTCTTCATTCCGGCTTTCCGCTTAGTCGGGCTTCAAGTTCCTTGACGCGTTTCTCCAATTGTCTCACTGTCTTGAGCAGTTCCGGCAGTTTGGGATAGGCCGTGATGGCACGCCTCCAGTCGCCTGCGTCAAAGGCCGGAGATCCCGAGACGATGCTACCCGCCGGAACGTCGTGCCCAATCCCGCTCTGCGCGTAGACAATGGCGTTGTCGTGGATCGTCAGATGCCCCGAAACCCCGACTTGGCCGGCCAGCAGCACGTTGTTCTTCAGAATCGTCGACCCCGCCAGACCCGTCTGCGAGCAGATGATATTGTCTTCCCCCACCTCGCAGGCATGCCCGATCTGCACCAGCGAATCGATCTTCGTGCCTCGCCGGACCCGGGTCTCGCCCACTGTGGCCCGATCCACCGATGTCAGCGTCTGGATCTCCACATCGTCTTCGATCACCACCGGGCCCGACTGCACGATCTTGGAGTGCGTGCCGTCCTTACGCTTCGCAAACCCGAAACCGTCGCCGCCGATGATCACGCCGTTCTGCAGAATCACCCGGTTCCCTATCTTGCAGTGTTCCCGCACGACGCAATGTGCATGGCCCAGAAAGTCATCGCCGATCTCCGCGCCTTCATAGATGACCACGAGCGGATGGATCACCGCGTTTCGCCCAATCTTTACGTGGTCGCCGATCACAGCTCCGGCGCCGATCGAAGCATTCTCGCCGATACGCGCCGTCGCTGCGATCACTGCGGTTGGATGAATCCCCGGGGAGGGCCGCGGCGGCTGATAGAACAGCGCCAGTGCCCGTGCGAAATCCAGATAAGGGTTCTCGCTCACCACGACCGGAATGGGTAACTCCGGCACCGACGCCGCAGCGATAATCGCCCCGGCCCGCGTGTCCTTCACCTTGTGCGCATACTTCGGGTTCGCAAGAAACGTGATCTGCGAGGGACCGGCATGCTCCATGCCGGCTACGCCGCTGATCTCCACACTGCCTTCTCCACGCAGGTCGCAGCCTAACTGTTCCGCCAGTTCCTGTAGCTTCATTCAGCCTCAGAGTAGCGCAATGGGCAGCGCGCCAGCGTTGCACAATGCGTTACGATTCATACGTTGGTACCAGCAATAACTTTAAAATAAAAAGTACTTTACATTGCGGCGAAGAGCCGGCATACTGGTCCCACCATGTTCAAACGCCTCGCCGCCATCGGCTTCATCTTCGTCTGCACCTCCATCGCCTGGGCCATCCTCGCCGCCACCATCTACAGCCGCACCAGCGCCTCCGGTTCCAGCCTCCGCGGACGCGTTGAATCCGTCTGGGGCTCGGAACTCACCCAACGGCCGCCAGTCGCCGCCGTTGACTCCTTGAACGCCGCCGGTGTCGTCGAGACCCACGTCCTCCCGCTGATGCGCAGTGATCTCCGCGTGAAACTGGCCCTGCGACCGCGACAGAAAGGGCTTCTCTGGTTCAGCACCTACAGCGTGAACTTCGAAGGCGTTTACTCCCTGGCCAACGACACCGGCCGCGCCGTGCAGGTCCGGCTCGCCTTCCCCTTGCCTGCCAAACAGGCGGTCTACGACGGCCTCACCATCCTGCGGGACGGCCAGCCCATCTCCACCGAGAATCGCGACGGCGCCTTGCTGGCGTACCTGAATCTCGACCTCGGCCAAGCACTGAACCTCCAGGTCTCCTACCGTTCCCAAGGCCTCGATAGCTGGCAATACCGCTTTGGTGAAGCCACCGGGCAGATCCGCAACTTTCAGTGCAAGGTGATCACCGACTTCCGCGACATCGACTTCCCCGACAACACCCTCGCCCCCACCGCCAAGCGCGACGCCCCAGCCGGCTGGGATCTCCAATGGAACTATTCGAGCCTCGTCTCGGGCGTGCCCATCGCGGTGACCATGCCTGTCAAAGCCCAACCCGGCCCCCTGGCCGGTGAGATTAGTACCTTTGCCCCGGTCTCCCTCTTCTTTTTCTTCTTCCTCATGCTGGTCATCACCACCATGAAGCGCATCGACCTGCATCCCATGAACTACTTCTTCCTGGCCTGCGCCTTCTTCGCCTTTCACCTGCTGCTGGCCTATCTCGTCGATCACATCTCCATCCACGTGGCGTTCTTCATCAGTTCCGCCGTCTCAGTCCTTCTCGTGGTCAGCTACCTCCGCATCGTGGTGGGCCTGCGCTTCGCCCTGGTGGAGGCCGGACTCGCCCAATTCGCCTATCTGGTGCTCTTCTCCTACGCCTTCTTCTTCCCTGGCTACACCGGCCTCGCCATCACCATCGGCTCCATCTGCACCCTGTTCGCGGTCATGCAATGGACCGGCCGCGTGAAGTGGTCGGAACGCTTCGCACCAGCTCCAATACAGCCTGCGGTGTAGTAGTAACGTAAAGAAGTCATGCTGTACCGCCGCGCTTTCTTTGCATTCCTCGGCCCATTGGGCGCGGGACTGCGAGCATTCCCCGTGGAAGAAGTGCCCGAATTCCGGGGCGCCACAATCGGCGGCCGGAAATTCACCAGAGCCTCTCTGAAGGGCACTCCGGTGCTCATCCAGTTCTGGGCCACATGGTGCGGAGTCTGCCGCCGCGACCAGCCTGCGGTAGACGCCTTGGTCGAAGAATACGGCGATCGTCTCACCGTTCTCGCCGTCAGCGTGAACGAATCGGAACGCGCCGTCCGCAAATATCTGGCGAACTCGCCGCGCAAAGGCCAGATCGTGCTGAGCGAGACAACAAACCTCCCGGCTATCTTTGGGGCCAGGGCGTTTCCGCATTATGTCCTGCTGGACGCCGACTCGCGATTGAAAGCAGACGTCGAAGGGGGCATCGGCGGCGAGGGCCTGCGTCGCCTGCTCAAACGAGTCAATCTGTGAGCGGGCGTCTCACACGCTAAACTGGTATTTGGTACTTAGACGGAACAGTTCGTGGTTCGTAGCCCTAGCTGTGTCTACAGCTTTGCTGCCAGCCCAAAGCGCGCCGCCCGCGAAGCCCGCCAGCGAGCTGCAGAAAGCCGCCGAGGAGTTCAAGGTCCTCTCTCGCGACCTCGGCCTGCGCGAAGACAGCCCGAAAAAGGCATCTCAAAACGGAAGCAGCCGCCCCCAGTTCCACGGCCGGCTTTCTGAGAACTTCCGCAACGACGTCCTCGACGCGGTGCCCCACGAGATCGCCCAGCGCGGCGGCGGCAAGAACCTCCTGCGTCGCAATCAATGGGGCTTCAATGTCAGTGGACCCGTCATCCTGCCCAAAATCTACAACGGTGGCCGCCGGACGTTCTTCTCGCTCAGCTACGAAGGCGTGCGCGAACGCATCGGCCGCAGTTCCCTTCGCACCGTGCCCATCCTCACGGAACGCCAGGGCGACTATACGCAGGTCGTCGACAGCGCCGGCGAGCCCTTGGAAATCTACGACCCCTCCACGACACGGCTCAATCCCAACTACGACGCCTCGCAGGCCGTCTCCCGCGACAATCTCCAGTACATCAAGGACCCTTACCCCAATAACCGCATCCCCGTGAACCGGCAGGACTCTGTCGCCCGCAAGATCCTCGACTTCTATCCTCTGCCCAACACCGATGCCGGCCCCTTCTTTCGCAACAACTATTTTGCCGTCGCACCCGAGACCAACACCGCTAGCGGCATGATCGCCAAGGTCGACCACTCCTTCCTCACCAAGAACCGCCTGGCTGTCAGTTACGCCTTCACCAACGGCTTTGCCGGCAGCGCCACGTTCATTCCGAACGCCGCCGACTCCGCCGCGCCCGATCGCAACTTCGTCAACCGCCGCGCCTCCGTCGAGTACGTCTACACCGCGTCCCCGCAAAGTGTAAATACCCTTACGTTTGACACCCAGAGCGACGTCAACGAAAACGTCAGCGACGACTCGGACTGGCCCTCCCAACTGGGACTCACTGGTGTCCCTGGCCGGGCGTTTCCCCGCATCGACCTCGGCGGTTACCTGGCTATGGGCCGCGGCAGCCCCCGAGCCCGCAATGCCCGCAACACATTCTTCCTGACCGACGCCCACTCGCTCCGCGTGGGCAAACACAACCTCCGCATGGTGGGCCAGTTCGCCCGCTATCAGGTGAATACCTACAATCCTGGTCTCCCCTCTGGCGCCTACTACTTCACCTCCGCCCTCACCAGCCTGCCCGGCATCGTCAACACCGGGCAGGAGTTTGCCAGCTTCCTCCTCGGCGGGGTTGATACGTCGGACTACAGCGACGTGCCGTCGCCCTCCTACTTCAGGAACTGGACCCTGGTCGCCGCGGTGCAGGACACTTGGGAATATCGGACCGGGCTCACCTTCAGTTTCGGCCTGAACATGCTCACCGCCGCGCCCCGCACGGAACGCTACAATCGCCAGTCCACCGTCGACCTCTCGGTGCTCAATCCGTCGAACAACCGGCTCGGCGCCCTTGTCTTTGCTGGCCAGGGCGGCTACGGCAAGGCCTTTCAGCCCATAACGATGAAGCCTCAGCCCAACTTCTCACTGGCTTGGAACCCACGCGGCAATCGCAAGTCCGTGCTGCGCCTCTCATACGCCATGAGCTATCAGGGATACCCCATCTACAACGGCCAATGGGGCACCCGCGGCTTCACCGGCCATCCCAACTACTACTCGGCGAACTCTCAGCTCGTTCCCGCCTTCACGCTCCAGCAGGGCGTGCCTCCGGCCGCTCGACCCATCCCGGACCTCACGCCCACGGCCGCCGATGACACCAACGCGACAATCCTCGAAACCGGCGGACACCTGCCGCGCTACCAGTCAGTGGGCGCGTCCTACGAGCGCGAGATCACCGGCGGTTTTGTTCTTACCGGCTCGCTTGGCATCTCCTGGGGCAAGGACCTCTTCCTGGGGAACTCCGGCGTGAACCCGGATGCTCTCCGACCCGAAATCATGTCCTATCGCGACCGGCTCAACGATCAGGCCTTCAATCGCTCGCTCCGGCCCTACCCGCAGTTCGTCGCTACCGATGTCTTCAGCCAGTGGCCAGACGGCCGCTATCGTCGCGAAGCCGCTTCCATCCGCGTCGAGAAGCGGACCGCGCAGGGCCTTTCGCTCTCCGCCACATACGAGTACTCGCGGCAGTACGACGACTACTCCGGTCCGTACGGCAAGCAGGATTTCTTCAATCGTCACAACGAATGGGGCCTTACCGCCGGCAACAATCCGCAGCGCCTTTCCCTCACCTACATGTACGAGCTGCCTATCGGCAACAACAAGCCCTATCTCGTGTTCCCCGATTGGCGGCGTTACCTCACCGACGGTTGGTCCATCAGCGGCATTTCCAGCGTCTCCAGCGGAGACCCGCTGTCTCTCCGCGCGCAATTCAACAACACCGGTGGGGTTCTGCAGACCGTTCGTGTTAACGTGGTGCCTGGCGTGGACCCGCTTCCCGCCAAGCAGGGGCCCGACATGTGGTTCAACCCGGCGGCCTTCAGCCATCCTGACGACTTTGAGATGGGCAGCGGACCGCGCACCCACCCGACGCTTCGCAACCCCATGAGCCAGAACCACGACCTATCGGTCTCCAAGCGCTTCACCATCGATCAGGAGCGCAGCATGGAGTTCACCGCGTCTGGCTTCAACTTCATCAACAATGCCAACTGGAACGACCCCGACGTGGTCATCGGTACCGAAAGCTCCCCCAATGTGAACGCCGGCAAAATTATCGGCTCGCGAGGCGGCCGCGTCATTCAGCTCGGCCTCAGGTTCAGCTTCTGAGCATGACACGCCGCCAACTCATACCGCTGCTGGCCGCAATTCCCTCTACCCTGCGCGCAGCCGCCACGGCCGCCGCCCCGGTCCACATTCGCCGCGTGACCGCCTGGACCGCTGCGGCGGAGCTGAAGGGCCTTGTCGCCAAGGCGGAGGCGAAAGACGTTCGCATTGTCCGCATCAAAAGCCCTCAGGATGGCCTCATCCTCCTCGTCGTGCTCGATGTTACTGGCGATCTCACCCTCATTGATGCCGCTCGCGCCGCCATGGCCGCCGAGATCGCGAAACTGCCGGCCGCCGTGTGGCTGGGGGTTCTGCGCGCTCAGGACGGCCTTCGGGTTCTCGTCGATCCCACCGTCGATCGCGAGTCTGTGACCTCCTCCATCCAGCAGTCGCCCGTCACCGGCCGCGCCGGCCTGCTCGAGACCATCGAGCCGGTGGAGTACCTCGCCACGCGGCTGATCCACAAAGCTCCGGTGCGCACTGCCATCCTTTACGTCTCCGATTCCAACATCTACAACTACCGCGAAGACTACACCAACCCGGTTATCAATATGAGCGACTCCCGCGACCTCAGCCGCCGTTTCCCTGAGGCTCTGATCCGCGAAAAGACCGCCAAACTCACAGCCACTCTCGCCGGAACCGATGCCCCCGTCTTCATCACCCACCTGGCCTTTCTGCGCGACCGCCTCAACGACGCCTACCAGACAGGACTGCAGCAGATGGCCGAGGCCACCGGAGGCCAGGCGATGTTCTGCCGCACTCAGGCCGACATTGCGATTACAATCACTCAGGCATTTGAAAAGATCCGGTCCATGTGGGCCGTCGATGTCGAAATTCCGCAAGGTACGCCGCGAAACTTCACCATGCATCTCTCCGCCGACGGCGCCGACCTGCAATACCGGACTCGCTTCTCGATGCGCGCCGGAGGAAAGGAGTAAGATCCCGTCATGCACAACCGCGTCCAAGCCGTGCTGCTAGGCCTGCTGTTGATCGCCCTGACTCTGTGCGCCTGGCTGTTTGCCACCCGGCAACGACCCGTGGCTGCCATCCAGGCCGAACTCGACTCGTCCAGGAAGGCCGGCCAGGAACTCACCGGCCGTGTCGAAAAACTGTCGAAGGAGAATGAAGCGCTGCGCGCCCAGTTGACCGAACGCGGCATCGAGCCCGCTGCCAGCGCCACACCCGCTCGCAGATCCGATGGCGAAGCTCGCCGCCTGGAGGCGATCCGCGACCTGGCCCAGGCCCAGAGCAAGCTCGCCACGGCCGCAGCGTCCATCACCGACCTCCAGAATCGCGTGCGCGACCTGGAGGCTGCTCGTGAGTCACTCACTCTGGAGAACAAGAAACTGGCGGCCAACGAGGCCGGCGTGCGCGATGACTTCGAGTCCACCCGCCGCATCGTCCAGGCGATGGAGGCCGAGCTGAAGACGAAGAACGAGCGCGTCGCCCAGCTCGAAACCAACCTGCGCCGTACCCGTGAAGAGCTGGCGGCTTTGCAGAAGAAGTTTGGGACCTCCGGCGATACCGCCAACAGCCTGCTCGAAGTGAACCGGCGCCGCGAGGCCGTGGTAAACAGCCTGCAGCGCCGTTATCGTGATCTGACAGACCAGTTGCGGGCGCTGGCCGTCCGTCTCGATACCCAACGCGATAGCCCCGTCATGGCCGCCCCCGATATTTCGCGTATCCAGACGGCTGTGCAGTCCACGGAAGACGAACTGCGCCAGCTCCTCAGCCTGAACACGCAGGCTCAGTCGCTGACGCAGAAGTTGGGGCAGAAATAGGGCCTAGTTCGCCGACTCCAGTACGCTCAACGGCTCGGTGTCTTCTTCCTTGCTCGGGCCTTTCGCCAGCAGGTTCTTGCCGAACCCATAGCCGTTCTCGAACGCGTCCAGATTCAGCTTCCGGAACTTCTCCGGCACGCTGTCGATGACGGCTTTGCGGCACGAGTCGTAGCTCACCGCCTCCGTAATCGCGCAGAAGAACCCGACCATCACCACATTCAGCACCATCTTCTTGCCGAGTTCCTCGGCGAAGCGCGTGGCCGGAATGCTGTAGACCTTGATGTGCTGCGGAACATTCTCCAGCCGCACCAGGTCCTCTTCCACAATCAGGACGCCGCCCTCCTTCAGATCCGGCGTGTACCGTGTGAACGCTTCCTGCGACATCACCACCAGGATCTCCGGGTTCGAGACGTAGGGAAACAGAACCGGCTGGTCGCTGATGACGAGGGCGGCACTCGCCGCTCCGCCCCGCGCTTCCGGTCCATAGTTCTGCGTCATCGTAGCGAAGCCGCATTCATGGATGGCCACCGCCCGGCCCAGAATATGCGCGGAAAGGATGACACCCTGTCCGCCAAAACCTGCAATACGGATCTCTTTCAGCATGATGAGCAGCACCCCTCCTGTTCTTCTTCCTCGGGTTGCGGCGGCAGCTCGCTGTAGTTCGTGCCCAGTTGCCGTTTCATCCGCGTGAGGTAGTCTTCGCGTTCCCGATCGACAAACTCACCCACGATGATCTCGCCGCCCGGCACCAGTGCTACTTCATAGGTCGGAGCGCCGTTCTTGATCTTGCTGCGGTTCTTATAGTCGACCATGGCCGCCAGCCCGTCGCCCATGTTGTTCCGCCGCTGGTACAGCGTCGGGCACGGCGTCAGCACTTCGATGAACCGGAAACCCTTCTTCTTGAGAGCCTTGGCCATCGTGCGTTCCAATTGCTTCACATGGAAAGCCGTCCACCGCGCCACAAATACCGCGCCGGCCGCGTCCACCAGTTGCGGCAGACAGATCTCCGGCTCGAAGCTGCCGAACGGACTCGTGGTCGTAATCGAGTTGCCCGGCGTTGTCGCCGCCGCCTGCCCGCCGGTCATGGCGTAGATCATGTTATTCACGCAGACCACCATGAGATCCATGTTGCGCCGTGCCGCGTGGATCAGGTGATTGCCGCCGATGGACGTCAGATCGCCGTCGCCGGAATAGACGATCACCGTGAGCTCCGGATTCGCCAGCTTCAGACCCGTGGCGAACGGGATTGCGCGTCCATGCGTCGTGTGGAACGAATCCAGGGCCATATAGCCGCTCACGCGGCCCGAGCACCCGATGCCGCTGACGACCACCGTCTTTTGCAGGTCGATGTTCTGACCCAGCAGCGCGGCCGCGAAGCTGTTCACCGTAGTGCCGATGCCGCAGCCCGGGCACCATATAGTGGGAATGCGGTCTTTGCGCAGAACGTCCTCGACCGGATTGTGGATGTGCAGGTCCGCCGCCGTGCTCATTGCGCACCTCTTTCAATTGCCGCCAGAATGTCCGCCGGTTTGTGCACCGTGCCGCCGGGGTGCGGCACACCGATCACTTTGCATTGGCCGCCCGCGCAACGCTCCAGTTCGATCACCACTTGGCCCATGTTCAACTCCGGCATTACCAGGGCCTTCACCTTGGGGGCCAGCTCACGAATCAGCTTCTCCGGGAACGGCCATACGCAGATCAGCCTCAGTTTGCCGACCTTCAAACCCTTGTCCCGGGCCATCTGGATCGCCCGCTGCGCTACGCGAGACGTGATCCCGTAGCTCACCACCACCACATCGGCGTCTTCCAGCCCCTCGGCTTCCACAATCGTCAACTCGTCGGCCGCCCGGCTAATCTTCTCGAAGAGCCTTGGAATGAGCTCCTTCTGCGACGCCGGATTCATCAGCGGATAGCCGCGCTTGTCGTGCGTCAAACCGGTCACGTAGACCTTGTACCCTTCGCCCGCATGGGCCATCTCGGGTACCAGGTCCTCGCCCGGCTCGAACAGCAGGAACTCCTCCGGCGGCTTGGAGGCGCGCCGCCGCGGTGTCACTTCAATCTCCTTGGCTTCCGGGATGACCACCTTCTCCGTCATGTGGCCCACGCACTCGTCCATCATGAACATCACCGGTACCCGGAACTGTTCGGCCAGATTGAAGGCCTTCACCGTCAGGTTGAAGCACTCCTGGGGCGAGTTCGGCACCAGCGAGATCGTCGAATAGTCGCCGTGCGACCCAAACCGCGCCTGCATCATGTCGCCCTGCGCCGGCAAAGTCGGTAAGCCCGTCGAGGGCCCGCCCCGCTGCACGTTGACGAACACACACGGCGTCTCGGTCATCGCGGCAAAACCGATATGCTCCATCATCAGCGAGTAGCCCGGCCCGGAGGTCACCGTAAACGACTTGGCGCCCGCCCACACCATGCCCTGCAAGGTGATCGACGCGGCCAGTTCATCTTCCATCTGGATGAATATGCCACCCACCTTCGGCGCCCGGGAGGCAAACCGCTCCACCACCTCGGTGGAGGGGGTAATCGGGTATCCTGCGGCAAATCGCGCACCTGCGGCAAGAGCACCCTCGCAGCAGGCGGCATCCCCATTCATGAAGTGCGTGCCCGTCAGCACACAGTTTGGATCGGCGTGCATCATGCTTCCTTCTTCTGGCTCTTCGCGTCCGGGAACCGGTAACCGAAGATGGCGAAGTCCGGACAGTACATCCCACACAGATTGCAACCCGAACATTTCTCGGCATTTATCATGTGTGGCGGGTGATAGCCCTTGGCGTTGAAGGCATTCGAGAGTTCCAGCACGTGCGTGGGACAGAACTCCACGCAGAACCCACACCCCTTACAGCGTTCGGCCGTTACGGCAACGGAGCCTTTTGGCATCGAGCCCCTCCTTGACGAAAAGGTCTATGCAATCACACGGCCAATTTCAGATGTTGAACTCTTCTACACTTTGCCGCAAGATCGCCCGGCACAGCCTCTTTCCTGTGTCCCACCCCATACACTGTCCTGAGCGATTCCACGCACCCGCCTTGCCCGCAATCGCTACTATCATGGGAAAGCCAATGGACCCGTCTCCCACCACCGCTGTGTTCGATCTGTCTGTGCCGCGCGGCTTCCTCCCTCGCCTCTGGCTGCTGGTCGCGCTGCTCGCCGCCCTGGTCAATGCCGGCGGCATGGTGAGCGTCGACCCCATCCGCCGCCTGCAGCAAGCCCGCGCTCTCTGGACGTCCGAGCCCGATGTCGGCCCCGAGGAATCCCACCTGCTCGGCACTCTCGGCTATGACGGCAAGCGCCACGCCTACTACGGACTCGGCCAACCGCTCGTCTTCCTCCCCTTCGACATCGCGGTCACCACCACCCTCGACCTCGCCCGCCCGCATCTGCCAGTCTCCCAGCACGTCCTCGACGGCCTCCGCATTATCCTCATCGCCTTCCTCTCGCAAACCCTGCTCTGCGGAGCCGCGGCCTGCTTCGCTTACCTGCTCCTGCGCCAACTCAACTTCGCTCACGCCCCGGCCACGCTGGGCACCCTCAGCCTCCTGCTCGCCACAACGTTCCTCCACTACATCCAGAACTGCCAGGAGAACAGCCTGATGCTGGCCATGGCGCTGGCCGGAGCCTTCTTTACCCTGCGCTGGCTCGACCACCGCCGCTGGCGCGACGCCGCCTGGGCCGGCTCGGCCTTTGGTGTTAGCCTCCTCGCACGTCTCACGACCCTCGCCGACTCGGCAGGCATCGTGCTCTGCCTGCTGCTGCTCCTGCTCTGGAAATACGGGAGTGGGAAGACCGCGGCCGCCGCCCTGCTCGCCTACGCGAAAGGCTGCGCGCTGGCCTTCGCCGTGTTCGTGGCGATCGAGCGCCTCTACCAGTACCACCGTTTCTGGACGTTCCGCGGCACCTACTACACCCCGTTCCTGGAGCCGGCGCCCTCCACCAGCAACAGCGGCGGCATGTTCAACTACCCGCTGATATCAGGACTCCAGGACGCCCTCTTGTCGCCGCAGAACTCCATCTTCCTCTTCGATCCCCTGCTGGTCATCGCCCTGGTCGCCCTGGCCATCTTCTGGCGCCGGCTGGAGCCCCGCGTTCGTGCCCTCGCGCTAGGCGCCACAGCCACCCTCACGGTCTACGTTTTCTTCTACGCCACCTACATGTCGCCCACCGGTGAGGTCTCCTGGGGCGACCGCTACACTGAGACCCCCGTCCTGCTGCTGTGCCTGCTGGCCGTGCCCATCCTCTGGACCCGCCGCGCGCAAATGGCTGCCGCCTGGCGCGGTCTCGCCGCCGCGGTCCTCTCCTGGAGCGTCATCCAGCAGATCGCCTCCATTCTGCTCATCCCCTCCATCGAAGTCACCCAGGGCCGCCACCTCGGCTTGATCTGGAGCATCCCCCGCCGCTTCGTCAATATCTGGCTCTCCATCACCGGCCAGGGCGCCAGCATCCCCTACCGCGGACCGCTTCCGACGGAATGGCAGCAGTTGAACCTCCTGCCCTTCCAACTCGGACTTCGCTTCGGAGCCCTCCAGCCCTGGGCCGTCGGAGCCTGGTGCCTGCTGCTGATAATTGCGTTAGTCCTTTTGAGACGAATCGTGCATCAATGCCTCTGGGAGGATCGGGTATGGGCAACGCCCTGACGTGTTGCCTCTACTGGATCGCCATGCGCGACTACTGACCGCCAGTCCCCGAGCGTGAGCGAAGGGCTAGACCTGGCCTCAGCAGCACTTCGCCCGTTGGTACTTCGCCCGCAAGCGCTCCTCGGAGAACCGCCGCCACTCCGCCCCGCAGTGTGGCCGCCCGTGCGCCGCCAAGTGCCGCGCATACGCGCTCTCATCGCCGATCTCGCGCAGAATGCCCATGACAATGCGGTAAAGCTCTTTCAGTCCTCTCATAGCTCCTCCGCCAGCAGTTTGGTCTGCACAAACGCCGCCTCGCGGCTCGTCGCGCTGCGCGACCCGTTCAGGACGCCCAGCCACACCCGGATCGAATCCACCAGAATCGTCGTCACCAGCACCAGAAAGATGCCGCACAACGCCGCGTCCAGCCGGTTGTTGAACACCAGTTGCCGTGTCGCCGCCGTCGCCGGACCCGCCTCCAGCAGCGTTGCCTGTGCCAGGAATCCAATCCGCGGAGCGTCGCTGAAGATCTTCTCCCACGCCGCCGTATACGTCACAATCACCAGCCACGACAATGGCAGCAGCGTGATCCAGGCATATTTCATCCGGTGCATTTTGATCAGAATCGTCGTGCCCACGCATAGCGCCACCGCCGCCAATAACTGGTTCGCAATACCAAACAGCGGCCACAGCGAATTGATCCCGCCCAGCGGATCCAGCACGCCCTGCACCAGAAAATAGCCCCACCCGCCTACCACCAGCACGCTGGTCAACAGGACGCCTGGCATCCACGATGTCCGTCCCAGGGGCTTATATAGATGCCCCAGGAAGTCCTGCAGCATAAATCGCCCCACGCGAGTGCCCGCGTCGATCACTGTCAGGATGAACAGCGCTTCGAACATAATCGCGAAGTGATACCAGAACCGCAGCACCGTCTCGTTACCCGCGATCCGCGAGAAGATCCCTGCCATGCCCAACGCCAATGAGGGCGCCCCGCCCGTCCGGTAGAACAGCGACTCCTCGCCCACGTGCTTTGCCAGCGTCGCCATCTGGTCCGGAGTCACGGGAAAGCCCCAACTCGAAATCATCGCCGTGGCCGCCGCCGGAGTCGTACCCACAATGCCGGCCGGCGAATTCACCGCGAAGAACACGCCCGGAGGCAGTGCGCAGGCGGCCACCATCGCCATCAGAGCCACGAAGCTCTCCAGCAACATCGACCCATACCCCACTGGCAGCACATGCCGCTCGCTGGCGATCATCTTCGGTGTCGTGCCTGAGGAGATCAGCGCATGAAACCCCGAAATCGCTCCGCACGCAATCGTGATGAAGCAGAACGGGAAGATCTTGCCGGCGAAGATCGGCCCCGTGCCGTCCGTGAACCGCGTGAACGCCGGCATATGCAGTTCCGGCCGCACGAACAGGATGCCCACCCCCAGCATCAGAACAACCCCCAGCTTCACAAACGTGCTCAGGTAGTCCCGCGGAGCCAGCAGCAGCCACACCGGCAGCGCACTGGCCAGGAATCCGTAGACGATCACAGCGATCGCCAGCGCCATCCCGCCCAGCGTGAACATCGGCCCGAATGTGGCATGATGCGCCACCCATTCGCCCCCGAAGATGCTCGCCACCACCAGCAGGAAGCCGATGACGGAAACTTCCAGCACCCGGCCGGGCCGCCAATACCGCAGATACAGGCCCATGAACACCGCGATGGGCATCGTCGCCGCAATCGTGAAGGTGCCCCACGGGCTGCCTTTCAGCGCGTTCACCACCACCAGCCCGATCACCGCCAGCAGAATCACCATGATCAGCAGCACGGTCAACAGCGCTGTCCCACCGCCGATCTTGCCGATCTCCTCCCGAGCCATCTGGCCCAGCGACTTGCCGTCTCGCCGCACGCTGCAGAACAGGATGATGAAGTCCTGCACCGCCCCGCCCAGCACCACGCCGAGAATGATCCAAAGCGTCCCCGGCAGATACCCGAACTGCGCCGCCAGCGTCGGCCCCACCAGCGGACCCGGTCCCGCGATCGCCGCGAAATGATGCCCAAACAGAATCCACTTATTGGTCGGTTCGAAGTCGTGGCCATTGCGCAGCCGCTCCGCCGGAGTCGCGCGCTGCCCATCCAGGGCCATCACCTTGGCCGCGATAAATGCCCCATACAGCCGGTACGCCGCGAGGTATGTGCATACTGCCGCCGTCACCAGCCAGGCGCTGTTGATCGACTCGCCCTGCTTCAGCGCGATGCCCGCCAGGCAGAAGGCTCCGACCACCGCCAACACAACGCCTACCCAAACTCCAAACCGATTGCTCATAGTGAAAGATTGTATCGATTCGTGGGGGTCATACAATAAACACGCGGGCCGCCTCACTCTACGCAAGCCCGGCGGAGCACGTCGCAATCGCATGGTCACCAGCTTGATTCACGCCCTGGCTCTCGTCTTCGGAACCGCGCTCTACGTCTACCTCTTCGCCGTCCTCAGCTCCCAGGGCCGTGGCGCCGCGGCCGCTCGCGTGCTGCTGGCCCTTGTCGCCTGCTCCGGACTCTGGTACCTCGGCTGGCTCGCCGTCTTCTACCTCCGCCTCACCACCGGCCAAGGCGATTCCACCCTTATAGCCGCCATCACCTGGCTCGCCCATGCCGGCGGATGGGCCGCCTGGCCTGCCGGTCTCGCCGTCGCCTGGTTTGCCTGGGCCCAGCGCGAGATCTTCTTTTTCTGGGCCCTCCTCGCCGCCGGCGCGGTCTCCGGCATCGCCTCCGGCGTCTGGCCGCTGGGCAGTCTGCAAACCGTACTCGCCACCCTGCCCGTCCCGCTGCTCATCATCGCCTGCCTCTATCGCGACCAGATCTTCGGGCTCCTGCTACCTCGCAGCGCCCTGCTCGCCGCCGTTCTGGGTGGAGCCGCTGCCGTCTACTTCCTTGCCGTCCCCCTGGCTTCCACCCTGATCGAGTCCCGCTTCGGCGCCCTCCCGGAAGGCGTGCGTTCCATTCTCCTGCTCGCCGGCTTCATCGTCTTCGTCCCGCTCTACAACTCCGTCCTCGCCTACGAGAACCGCCGTGCCGCCAGCCGCCGTGAATGGATCCGCGAGGTCGCCCGCGACGCTTCCGGCCTCTTCGATTGGGACCAGCGTGCCCGCTACTTTGAACAACGCGTGCAATCTCATCTCAAGCTGAAATCCGTCCGCATCGTGCAGTCGGACGACCCTGGCCCCGCCCACTTCACCCACCGCTGGCCCCTTGAGTCGGAAGGCCGGGCCTGGGGTTGGCTTCTCGTCGATGCCACGCCGCGCCGCCGCCTGGACGACGACGAGCCTCTCCTCGTCTCGCTCTCTCACGAGATCGCACACTCCCTCAGCACCCTTCGGCTACTGGACGACAAGCTCGGTCTCGAGCGCGAGCTCCTCCGTCAGGAGCACCTCGCCAGCCTCGGCAAAGTGGCCGCCGCCGTGGCCCACGAAATCCGCAATCCGCTCAGCGCCATCAAGTCCATCACACAAGTCATGCTCCAGGACGAAGGTCTGCAGGGGCCGTATGAGCGTGACCTCCGCTACATCCTCTCCGAAACCGACCGCCTCGCCTCCTCCGTCAAGCAGCTCCTCGGCTACTCCAAACCCATCGAAGCCATGGAAGCCGCCGTCGATGTCTCCGCCCTGGTCATGACCACCCTCAGCGGGCTCCAGCGCCAGGCCGCCGGCATGAATGTCCACCTCTTGGCGCAAGTGGAACCCGGCTGCCGCCTCCTGAAGAGCAACTCCGACCTGCTCTCGCAGATCCTCTTGAACCTTGTCCTCAACGCGCTCCAATCTTCGCCCCCCGGCGGCACGGTCGTCGTGGGACTGCGGCGTGAGGACTCCGAGTTGCTGCTGACGGTCACCGACTGCGGCCCCGGCGTCCCCCCCGAAATGCACGAGCGCATCTTCGAGCCCTTCTTCACGACCCGCGCCAAGGGCACCGGCCTCGGCCTCTCCATCGTCCGCAAGGCGGCCCATCATCTCCACGGCGAGGTCCGCGTCGAAAGTCCTGTCGCCGAGGGACGTGGTGCCCGCTTTCTCGTCACCTTGCCCGGAGCTGAGCACGCCTCATGAGGCCCCTTCTCCTTCTGGTGTTCACTCTCCCTTGCTTCGGCCTCGACCCCAGCCTGCGACTCTCCCAGTACCACAAGCAGGTCTGGCAGATCGAAGATGGCCTGCCCCACAACTATGTCAACGCCATCCACTACTCGCCCGATGGCTACCTGCTGGTGGGCACGGGCGAGGGTCTTGCGCGCTTCGACGGTGTCCGCTTTACGCCCCTGGCCGGGGCCGGCCGTATCGCCCGCGATTGGATCAGCGCCCTCTCGCCCGGCCCGGACGGTAGCTATTGGATCAGCACTTACTACCGCGACCTCTACACTCTGCGCGGTCGTGCCCTGCGCCACGTGTTTCACGGCCAGTCCAGCCTGATGGGCCTCTTCCAGGACTCCAGTGGAGCGCTCTGGATCAATGCCAACGGTGTCTTTCGCCTGCAGAGTGAGACAGCTGCCGCGGTCGGCATCGGCTCTTCCGCCGGCAACGCCTGGCACATCTTTGCCGAGGATTCGAAACGCCGCGTGTGGATTGCGGCCGGTGGCGGTCTCCATCTCTACGAGGCCGGCCACGCCCGCCTCGCTGTGAAGGACGGCGCGGCCCACGGCTCCCTGCTCAGCGTCATGGCGGAGCCCGACGGCGCCATTTGGGCCGGCACCTCCCTCGGTCTCTTCCGCGTGAAGGAGTCCCCTGGGCACGTGACTCTCGAACGCCAACCGGGTGTTAGCGGGCCCGTAGTCAAGATCCTTCGCGACTCCGACGGCATGCTCTGGGCCGCCACCTGGGGTCAGGGGCTCTTTCGTGTCACTCCGAACGGCGCCGAGAACTGGTCCACCCGCGATGGGCTGCCCGACGACTTCATCCGCACCCTCTTCGAGGACCGCGACGGCAACCTCTGGATCGGCTCCCGCAGCGGCGGACTCAGCCGTTGGAAGGACCCCCTCATCGAGCCCTTCGGCGTCCCCGAAGGACTCCAGGGCAACTTTGCCTCCACCGTCATCGCGGCCGGCGGCGGTGGTCTCTGGATGGGCACCTGGCGCAGCGGACTCTATCAATGGCGCGACGGCCGCTTTCGTGCCATGCCCACGCCCGTGCCGGCCATCGACATGGGCATCCGTTCCCTGGCCGAGGACGGTCATGGGGGGCTCTGGTTGGGCACCTGGGAGGGGCTGTTCCACTTCACCCACGGCGCCTATGGCCCAGGAATCCTCGTCCGCGGGGTGAGCGCGGCCATCCTTCCCGACCGCAATGGCGGCCTCTGGGTGGGCGGTTCGTCCCTGCTATACTTTCCGCACTCCGACCCCGGCACCAGCCCCGGCGAACCACGCCTGCCTCAGGCAAACATCAACTGCCTGCTGCAGGATCGCCAAGGCCGCATCTGGGCCGGCACCGATTCCGGCCTGGCCATCATCGACGGCCGTTCCATCACCTGGGTCCACAGGCAACAGGGCTTGGCCGACGAGTTCGTCACCTCCCTGACGGAAGACGCTCAGGGCCGCGTCTGGGCCTCGACGCGCGCAGGCGCCTTGGCCGTCATTCTCGATGGCAAGGCGAGATCCATCGGAATCGGTCAGGGTCTGCCCGGCCACCCTCTCTTCAAGCTGCTCGATGACGGGCAGGGCAGTTTCTGGATCAGCACGACACGTGGCATTGTGCGCATCCCCGAAGTTCAATTGGACGACCTTCTCGCCGGACGCCGAGCCAGGCTTGACGTGGCCCTGTACGAACAGGAAGACGGCCTCCGTACCATCGAATGCCACGGTCTCTCCCAGCCCGCCGGCTGGCGCGCCGCCAACGGAGATCTCTGGTTCCCCACCGCCAAGGGCTTCGTCCGCATTCGCCCGGAAAGGGTGGAGCATCTTGGGCCTCCGCCTGTCCGCATCGAGGAGATCCGGGCCGGTTCTCAACCTCTCGGCGAACCTGTGGAACTCCAGCCTGGCGCCCGTGATCTCGAGGTGCACTTCACCGCTCTGCGTTTCACCTCCCCCGGTCATGTCCGCTTCCGCTACCGCCTGGAAGACAGCGACCCCGATTGGATCCAGCGCGGCACGGAACGCTCGGCCCGCTACACCAGCCTGCCCCTGGGCCTCCATCGTCTGCTCGTCGAGGCCCGTGAACCCGGCGGCGCCTGGAGCGCCCCGGTCGCCATCGAAATCCGCCAGTTGCCGCACTTCTACCAGACGGCTTGGTTCTTTTCGGTCGTCGCGCTCGCGCTGGCCCTGCTTGCCTGGGCCTTCTACCGCTGGCGCATGTATGTTGTCCGCGGCCGCTACAAAGCAGTCTTGGCCGAACGCAATCGCATCGCCCGTGAATGGCACGACACGCTCCTGGCGGGCTTCTCCGCCATCTCCTGGCAACTCGACGCCACGCTCACCCGTCTCAGGGAGCAGCCCGCCCGCGCCGCCGAGGCCGTCGACGTGGCCCGCCAGATGGTCCACCACTACCGCGCTGAAGCCCGCCGCGTCATCTGGGACCTGCGCGAGAACGAACCCATCTCCGAAAGTCTGCAGGATGCCGTCGCCCGCACCATGGAGCAGATCACCGCCGGCACCGGCGTCTCGACGAAGCTCGACGTCTCCGGCTCGCCCTCCGCCATGTCCAGCGATCTGCGCCAGAACGCCCTGCGCATCTGCCAGGAAGCCACCGCCAATGCCGTGCGCCATGGCAAGGCGGCCACCGTCCGTGTCGGCATCGAGTACACCCCAGCCGCGCTGAAACTCCGCATCCACGACGATGGCGCCGGCTTCGAGCTCGAACGCACACTGAAAAGCCCGGGCGGGCACTTCGGCCTCATCGTCATGCAGGAGCGCGCCCGTCGCTTCGGCGGCGTCCTCCGCATCGACAGTTCGCCCGGCAATGGTACGATCATCGAAGCAGACCTGCCGCTTCAGGCCTCAAAGTCCGAATGAGTGAAATTACCCAGATCCTGCTCGTCGAAGACCAGTATTTTGCCCGCCTCGCGCTGCACACCGTCATCGACGCGCGAGAAGACATGCGCATCGTGGCCGAGACGGACAAGGGCTCCGAAGCCATCGGTCTCTACACGCAGCACCAACCCGACATCACGATCATGGACCTGCGTCTGCCCGGCATGCCCGGCTTCGACGCCATAGCCGCCATCCGTAAGGTCGACCCGAAGGCGCGCATCGTGGTCCTGACCAACTACGAAGGCAGCGAGGATGTCCACCGCGCCTTGCAAGCCGGGGCCATGGCCTATCTCCTCAAGGACTCCAGCGCGGACGATCTGATCAACGCGATTCTGACGGTGAAATCCGGCAAACGCTACCTGCCCCCGGTCATCTGCGGCCTGCTCAGTGAGCGTCTCTCCGGCTCTGAGCTGACGGAACGGGAGATGGATGTGCTTCGCCTGATCACGCAGGGCCTCAGCAATCGGGAGATTGCCGACCGTCTGCACATCGCGGAGAAGACGGCCAAAATCCATGTCAGCCACCTTCTCGACAAGCTGGGGGTAGTCGATCGCACGCAAGCTGCAATCACCGCCATCCAAAGAGGCATCGTCCACCTGGACTGAGCCGCCAGGCAACTTCCCGATCTTCAGCAACCGAAGGCACCGCGGAATGCGTCAAGCTTCCAGGCTGGCGCTTCGGATTGCCCCGGCCCAAGGGATCGCGCAAAAAGAGTCACAACCGCAGTGGCCGTGTGGGTTGCCAAATCCGCCGCCGCCGCCGCGTTACGAACCACAACCGTGAGGGAGTGGTCCCCCGCCCGTAGCGAACCGCGACTGGCAAGGAGCGGGCACCTATGTCCCCGAACGGACCAGTTGAGAACGCGTCTTCAACGGAGTCCCGCGTGGCCCCGGGCCGCCAGTAGGCAGGACGACCCAGACCGAGCCGTGACCGTCAGGGAGCGGAAGCCGGTCGTGCCCCGGCGTCCTCAGGAGAGCAGGCACAAAAGCAAACACCTGCCTTGAACCGTGGAGACGAGACTGGCACCGGGCGCGTCCGGTCGTACCCCGTCTACTTCGATTCGAGATCGCGAACGAACCGGTCGGCCGCCGCCAGACTGTGCTCGTTGAATACCGCAATACCGTGACTGCCGAGCAGCGCTGCTGCGACGCCCATCAACCCGGGCTTCATCCCGCTACCGAACGTGCCGTCGTGAATGGTTGTGCTGCCACAGGATGGACTGCGATCAGTCAGTACGGCTGCGCCAACGTTGTTCCGCCGCGCCATCTCCAGGGCCTCATGGGCGCCGGCCACGAGCGCCGGCGTGACGTTGCGGCCATGGAGGTCCTCCACCTGTGCAGTGCCCTGCAGCACTGCGAGCCCGCCTCCCTCGCCGATGATCTCCGACGGGGGCCGTGGTACGCCCAGCCCGCCTGCAAGTTCGGGACACACCACCACCAACCGCCCCTCGTCTCTCCAGCGGGCGAGGATCTCATCTTCCACTCGTTTGTCGGCGCCATTGTAGCGGACCGGCTCTCCGGCCAGGCAGGCGCTTATCAGGATTCGAACCATTCCTCAATTCTCTCTCGCCACTGGATCGAAACGGCGGCCTTGCCTAAGCCAGCATGATCCGACCCTTTCTGCGACTCGGAGCAAGCGCTCCTTCCTGTCTCGAGCTGCCACGGCCCCGAAGTGATTCTGAACCTGATTGCCCTGTCGTGGTGTTCGAGTGCCGTCGCGTAGGGGAAAGGGGAAGGAGGGAGTCCCGCGTGGCCCCGCGGGCCGCCGGTGGGCAGGAAGACACAACCGGACCGAGCCGTGACCGTCAGGGAGCGGAAGCCCGTCGTGCCCCGGCGTCTTCAATGGAGTCAACCATGGCCCTTCAGGCCGCCAAAGCGGGTGAAGCCGCACCCCATCCCAGTCCCCGTAAGTGAGGGGCTACTCGCGCGTCTTCAACGGGGACGACTATAGTGGTTCCACCCTGTTCCGGTGCACGTTCCACGAGGACACCCGCGAGCCATCCCGAAAGCGGCCTGCCCACCCCCAGGGAGCTCATGTAGTCCGAAAGTCCTACAAACAACCCCGCCCAAAGCCAGTCGCGCGCTACCCCCGAAAAGGCGCATAACTGTCATGGTCCCTGGTGGACCGGACTACGATGTCATTCTCCAGACGCTCTCTTCTCTCCCTTGTGGCCGGCAGCGCCGGCGCCTCCTTCGCGCAATCCCTCACCCCAGCCTCGGCCAACATCGGCTTCAAAGCCGATACCGTGCCCGAGCGCTCGGAGTGCGGCATCGGCGCCCTCATGCCCTGGGCCGACTCCCTCTGGGCCGTCACCTACAACAGCCACATGCAGGGCACCGGCTACGGCCTGGGTCTGTTCCGCATCGACGAGAACCTCAAGTCCGAGCGCGTCCACATCCACAACGGGACCCACGCCAACCGGCTCATCCACAAGGAATCCAACCAGTGCTTCATCGGCCCTTACGTCATCGACGCCAAGGGCAACTGGAAACACATCCCTGAGTTCGACAAACACCGCATCACGTCCACCATGCGGCACCTCACCGATCCCGCCAACCGCGTCTACTTCCAGACCATGGAAGGCGTCTTCGGTGAGATGGATGTGAACGACCTCAAGCCGCGTCCCATCGTCGATCTTGTCAAGCAGATGGGTCTTGCCAAGCGCCCCCACTTCAAAGGCGGCTTTACCGCTCAGGGCCGCGTCGTCGTCGCCAACAACGGCTTCTACGAGTACGGCGAAACCAGCGCCGGCCTCTTTGAGTACGATGGCAAGGCCTGGAACCGCCTCTCCGACAAACCCCACATGGACGTCGCTGCCCGCCAGGACATGGGCTCAGTGATGTTTGCCACCGGTTGGGATGAGTCCTCCGTCTTGTTCTGGGCTCTGGTCAAGGGGCAATGGCAGAAGTTCCGCCTGCCCAAGGCCAGCCACTCCTTCGAACAGGCCTGGCAGACCGAGTGGATGCGCATCCGCGAGGTCGAAACCGAACACTACCTCATGGATATCCAAGGTATGTTCTACGAGCTCCAGCCCATCGCCTTCACCGGCCACATCTGGGGCGTAAAGCCCGTCTGCCAGCACCTGCGCATCATTCCCGACTACTGCGCCTTCCGTGGTTTGTTCGCTGTCGGCGGCAACCAGACCACACCCAACCGGGACAACAACGCCGTCGCCGGCCAACCCCAGTCCGGTCTCTGGTTCGGCAAGACCGACGACCTCTGGTCGTGGGGCAAGCCCGCTGGTTGGGGCGGACCCTGGTGGAACTCCGATATCAAGAAAGACGCGCCTTCAGATCCGTTCCTGATGACCGGCTTCAACCACAAGATGCTCCACCTCAGCGCCGACAAGCCCGTCACCGTCGAGATCGAAATCGACTTCATGGGCACCGGCTCCTGGATGCCCTATGGCCGCATCAGCGTTGGCGCCGATGGCTATCAGAAACACATCTTTCCTGAAGGGTTTTCGGCCCATTGGGTCCGGCTCAAGCCGCAGGCCGACTGCCGCGCCACGGCCGCGTTCTTCTACTCCTAATTCGGGACTGCCCCGTCGCAAAAGGTCTTTTGAGGTGATTCCATGTCTAGACTCGCTTTGGTTTTACTTGTTTCGCTTGCCCTTCCGCTGGCCGCCCAGCAGGGGCGAGGCTCCATCCTGGGAACGGTGACGGATATCTCTGGCGCCGCGGTACCCGCCGCCTCCATCCATGTCATCAATACCGGGACAAACGCTGATTTCACCACCTCCACCAACGAGGTGGGCCAGTTCACGGCGCCGTCGCTTCCCGTCGGCGCTTACACCGTTACGGCTGAAAAGCAGGGCTTCAAGAAGGGCGTCCGCAGCGGCATCACGCTGCAGGTCGACCAACGTGCCGAGGTGGATATCCACCTGGAAGTCGGACAGACGTCTGAGTCCATCGAAGTCGTTGGGGAAGCTGCTCTGGTCGACACCAGCAGCGCCACTGTCGGCAAGGTGGTGGAGAACCGCCGCATTGCCGATCTGCCTCTCAACGGGCGCAACGCCCTCGCTTTGGTGATGCTCACGCCAGGCGTGAAGTCGCAGGCCGGTCCCACGAACAGCGGGTTCGTCGATCGCGGCACCGCCCTCTCGGCCATCAGCATCAACGGCGGCCCCAGTTCGATGAACAGCTTCATCGTCGATGGCGGCAACAACAACAGCGCCTTCCTCGCCGACATCAACGTCAACCCCACCGTCGACGCTGTCCAGGAATTCAAGGTGCAGTCCAACGTCATGTCCGCCGAATTCGGTTTCACCGCCGGTGGCGTGGTGAACATCGTGACCAAGTCGGGCACCAACGATCCGCACGGGTCGCTTTACTATTTCGCCCGCAACGACGCCTTCGACGCGCGCAACGCGTTCGCCGCCACCAAGTCGCCCTTCCGCTATCACCAGTACGGCGGCACCATCGGCGGACCCGTCGTGTTGCCGAAGATCTACAACGGCAAAGACAAGACTTTCTTCTTCTTCAATTACGAAGGCTGGCAGAACCGCCGCTTCGCCTCCAACATCCTCACCGTGCCCATCGAAGAGCAGCGCAACGGCAACTTCTCCAACCTGCGCGACGCCAGCGGCAAGCTCATCCAGCTCTACGATCCCAGCACGACAAAGGCGAACCCCAGCGGTTCCGGCTTTGTCCGGGACCCGCTGGCCAACAACATCATCCCCACCAGCCGTCTCGATCCGGTCTCGCAGAAGATGATGCAGTTCTACCCCCTGCCCAACCGCACCCCCACCAACGCCTACACCTTCGCCAATAACTGGATCGGACAAGTGCAGGAAGAGCGCCACATGAATCAGTGGACCGCCAAAGGCGACCACCGCTTCAACGACAAGAACACGCTCTCCGGCCGCTGGGCTTACTACAAGCACTTCAACAACAACGGCTTCGCCGGCTCGCTACCCGATCCCAACGTCCGCCAGCGCCTCGACAACTACCTCAACTACAACGGCGTCATCAGCGACACCCACAGCTTCACACCCACGATGTTGAATGAGTTCCGCGTCAGCGCCGCCCGCCAGGCGTTCCCCTTCACTGCGTACAGCTACGGTCAGGATTGGCCCTCCAAGCTCGGCTTGCCTGCCAGCGTCCCTGGTGACACACTGCCCCGTGTCGACAATGGCCTGCCTGGCTTCGGCGCCTTCACCGTCGGCCTTCGCGGCTCCACCACCTGGCAGTTCGTCGATTCGCTGACCAAGATCATGGGCAGCCATACGATGAAGTTTGGCGTCGACTTCCGGCTGCAGCAGGCCAACAACTACCAGCGGGAAGTGCCCTCCGGCCAGTTCAACTTCGCCGCCGGCCTCACGCAGAATCCGCAGTCGCCCGTCGGCACCGGCAGCTCTTTTGCCACGTTCCTGTTCGGCAGCGTAAGCAGCGCTTCGCTCATCCGCTACGGCGGTGAGTCGGAGAAGGCTTACTCGACCAGTTTCTTCTTCCAGGATGATTGGAAGATGTCGCGCAAGCTGACCGTGAATCTGGGCCTCCGTTACGACTACCAGCAGTGGCCGCGCGAGCGCAACAACGGCACGTCCAACTTCAACCCGTTTGTCGTCAACTCGCTCACCGGTCTGCCCGGAGCCATTCAGTATGCCGGTGTCGACTACGGCAGCACGTTCCTCGACCCCATCTACACGAACTTCGGACCCCGCGTCGGCTTTGCCTACGATGTGTTCGGAACCGGCAAGACCGTCGTGCGCGGCGGCTACGCCATTTTCTATCCGCAGACGTTCTACCGCGACTCGTTCGGCAACACCGCGGGCTTCGCCAATACGTCCACCGCTTACAACCCGGCCAACGGCAACTCCAACCTGGCGGCCTTCCAGTTCAAGGACGGCTTCCCGACGCCGGCCATCGAACCCCTCGGTCCGAAGCTCGGCCCCAGCGCGTTTCTTGGTCAAGGTGTGAGCTGGGATCAGGGCGGCCAGAAGGTGCCCATGTCCCAGCAGTGGACCATCTCGCTACAGCAGCAGTTGCCCGGCAAGTGGATGGTGGATGCTGCGTATACCGCCAACAAGGGCACGAACTACTACGCCAGCGCTTACGACTACAACCAGCTCGACCCGCAGTACAATTCACTGGGCTTGAGCCTGCAGGATCAGGTGCCCAACCCCTATGTGGGTAAGGTTTCCGGCTCCCTCGGCGGCAACACCATCACCCGTTCACAGTCGCTGAAGCCGTTTCCTTACTACACCGGCGTCAGCGTCCGTCTGCCCCACCTAGGCGGCTCGAACTACCACGCTCTGCTGATGACTGCGGAAAGGCGCCTGGACAATGGCTTTGCCATCCTCGCGTCCTACACCTTTGGCAAACTCATCAGCGATAGCGAAGTGGTGCCCTCCAACTTCGGAGCTGTCGAGGTGGGCAGCGATAACGGCTATCAGAACGGCAAGTACAACCGCAAAGCCGAACGCTCGCTCGACCCGACGGATGTCTCCCAGCGCCTTGTGCTCAGCGGCATCTACGAGTTGCCGTTCGGCAAGGGAAAACGATGGAATTCGAGCAATGGCTTCACCGAGCGCCTCATGGGTGGCTGGCAACTGAACGTCATCTCGACTATGCAGGGCGGCCTGCCGTTGGCGGTGCGCGGCGCGAACAACTTCCTCGCCAATCGCCCCAACTCCACCGGTGTCAGCGCCAAGCTCGACAACCCGACCTCGGACCGGTGGTTCGACACCACCGCCTTCATCAACCCGCCCAACTTCACCTATGGCAACGTCAGCCGGACGATGCCCGACGTCCGCGGACCCGGGATCATCAACTTCGATCTGTCGATGATCAAGGACACCCGCATCGCCGAGCGGCTCCGGTTGCAGTTCCGGGCCGAGGCGTTCAACTTCCTCAACCACCGGAATCTGGGCAATCCGAACGTCAGCTTCTCGCCTGGGTCGAACGGTCTGAACATCAGCTCAACCTTTGGCGTGATCACGTCGGCTCGCGACCCGCGAATCATGCAATTTGGCCTCAAACTGATGTTCTAAACACGGTGAACTGCACACCAAAATTGGTTGCCACTGGCAAGTATATTGCTTGCTTTGGTCAACTAACTCCTGGGCGCGAGGTGAGCAGCGGTCTTCGCTGCTTCTTCGATAGCCCGTGCGAGGACGGAACGGATCTTGCCGTCCTCCAGCATCAGTAGCCCGGCGATAGTACACCCGGCCGGCGTAGTGACATCGTCACGCAACGCCGCCGGGTGCCGTCCGGTTGCCTGTACCATCCGGGCAGAACCCAGCATGGTCTGGGCGACCAGGGTGAGCGCCAATTGCCTGGGCAGTCCCACCCTAACCCCTGCATCCGCAAGGGCTTCCATTACGAGGTAAAGATACGCCGGGCCGCTTCCGCTGAGTGCCGTAATCGCGTTGAAGTGGCTTTCATCCACTGCGACGCAGCGTCCGACGGCCTCGAAAATCCGTTGTGCGCGAGGCAGATGTGCGTCGGAAGCGTGGGCACCGGCGCAAATCACGGTCATCCCTTCGCGCACGACGCACGGAGTGTTAGGCATGGCGCGGATCCACGGGTTGGGTGTCCCGAGCATTGTTTCGAGCTGAGGCGTGCCGACCCCGGCCATGATGGAAACCATTAACGTGTCAGGCTTTAGGCCTGCCAGCCGAATCTTTTCCAGTACCTTGCCAGACTGCGCCGGCTTGACGCACAGCAGCAGCAAGTCGGCCTCCGGCACTCGTGCGGAATAATCCGTTTCGACGGGAATTCCGAGTTCGGCCGAGACCTTGGCGCAGCTTGCCTGGGTCTTTGCCGACGCCCAGATTCGGTCGCGTTCGATGACTCCGCTATCGACCAGTCCCTGAATGAGGGTACGCCCCATGACGCCGGCGCCGATCACGCCCAGTGTTTTGCCCTTAACCGCGATTTTGCTCATTGGTCTCAACTCTACCCGAGAAACGGCGTCATGAGCGTAGGCGGGCGAAAGCGGCAGCGATGACCAAGGCGGCCGCTGGGGCCACCTGAACCATCAAGCGGTCGAAGGCCTGGTCGATGTGGAGCGTTATGTCCCAGTTTGTGAAGTAGAAGATCGATATGTATGTAACCACGGCCAGACTGGCACCAGCCGCGACGGCTCTTTCGCGCCAGTTGCCGACTATGACGATGGCGATCGCCGCCAGCAGGAATACTGGCCAGAATAGGCCCCATTCTCGGAGATTCAGCGCGTGAAGTAGGCACAGGCGCGGGACAGTGACTAAGTTTTCGTAGGCGTGCGCGAGGTGTTGCTTGTCCAACGGCCCGTACGTGGGATCGTCCACGTGGAGCCAGAGTATTGTGAGGATCCGCAAAGCGAAGCAGAGGGTGGCCGCGGCGATGGCGCCCCGGTGCTGCTTGAATCGGGCGAGAACGCCGGTCGAGCGTTCCAAAAGCACGTAGGCGATCACGATTGTGCACAGGATGAGCGCCAGCAGGAGACCCTCATTCTTCACGAGGATTATTCCCCCGATAAGCCATGGAGCAGGGCTTCGCCAATCGGCCTGAGAGGTCGAACTATTGTCCAGTAGCGCTGCCAAGGCGCCGGCGACCAGCGCGGCTTGGGGCATGTCGGCGTATCCGCCCACACTGAACCGCGTGGAGACGGCCGGCAACAGAGCCAGCAAGAGGGTGACTGCCAGTGCAACGCGCCGGTCGACTAGAGTGCGGGCGGCCTGGAAGGTGGAGAGCAGTAGTGACAAGAAGAACACGCTGAATACGGGTTTCAATGCCTCCCACTGGAAAGGCCCCTCAATTCTCGCGATCAGAGCCTGGTATAGCGGAATCATCTGTGGATAGACCGCCAGCCGCTCCTGAGATCCTGGCGGCACCCACTGCTTCCCCATGGCGCCATGCAGGAAAAGGACATAGGCCTTGGTGGCCCAGATCTGATAGCCGTCCCACAGGTAGCTGAATTTGAAGTTCTGCACGAGGAACTGAGCGAATATGGCGGCGATCAGCAAGCAGAGCGCAAGGGAAGCATGATCGCCTCGAAGTTTCTGAATTGGCTGGAATCCGATACGCGGATGGCGGAAGAGCACGGACAGTCCGGCGGCGGCCAGGCAGAGTCCCACCAAAGGTAAGGCCGCGCCGCGGAACAGAAAAGAGAGAGGGAAGAACGCGGCGGCAGTGATCGATATTCCGACGAGAAAGGACTGATTCCACGAGAGGAGACTGTTCCCCCGGCGAGGTACCAGCAGGCCGCCCATTCCCGCGAAACAGACCGCCAGGAGGACTGTGATGAGGGTGGCTGCGGCGACTATCATTCTAGAGGCAACCTACCCAAAGTAGTCGGAATTGCATTGGGGTAGGCAGGGAGAACCAGTTGCCATTCAAACCCGGGATTCAAGGGCGGATTGCCAGCCGAGAGAACGTACCGTGTGCCATATTCCCGGCGCAATCGTCCGGACGGCGCGGCTCTTAGCTCACTCAGCCCGTTGATGGGATAGACCCGATAGTCCGGGTAGAGAGAACGTTGCCATAGTCCGAGTTGCCAAGCCTCGGGGTTGTCCATCAAGTAGAAGATCGTGGAACCGGCGGGCACCAAAGTCCTTAGGAGTCTGACTTGTTGATCGTGACCAGCGGGCACGATGTGAGCCGGCGCACTAAACAGTAGAAGGTTGAGATCCTCGTAACTTCTGAGCGTGGCGGCGGAAAATGCAACGGCGAAGGTGATGACGGCGAGAAGTCCGACGAGAATTCGTTTGGCCGAGGTTCCCGGAGGTCTGGTCTCTGCCGGTTCCAAGCTTGAGTGCGTCATGGCCCGCGATGCTCCAGGAAAGCGCATGGTAGCACTTTTTTCAGAGCCGAGATTCAATTTAGTTTTCATTCAGATGCATAAGGATTCATGGCGAACATTGGGCGTAGCCAGGGGTGAGGCGTTGCTGCTGAGTCCGCCCGCAGATGGCCAGAAGACCCGGCCGGTGCCCACGCCATCCAACTGCAGCTGGTCAGGAATGAGTTGATCAGCACGACAGTTGGGAGTGCGTCGAAGTTAGGAGTAGTCAACGTTCCGCCAAGTCGGATACCATTGCAGTTTGATTGGCGAACCTGACGATTCGAACAAAGGGGGAAGGGAATGCCATGAAATCCTCTCTGTTTCCGAACCAAATATGAACTGCGGAATCGAACTTATCCTGACCACTTTGTAGGGTGCCATTGAGGATGATTCCGAAAGAAGATCAGAGAGCACGGTCTGTGACGGAACTAAGTGGGACCAAAGGACTCCCTGTGCCTAAGCAGTTTGAGGACGACAGGCTAGAACAGGCTGCAGACGCGGGCCAGACGCCGTTGTCAGCGATCGTGGACTGCAGAGAATTAAGTTCGGCGTTGCTGCAGGCGGACGGGAGCCAAGGAATGGTGGCGGCCGAGTTGCGGCTCGAACTGGAGTCGAAGGAGGCTCGCCTCAAGGAACTCGCGGCGCAGGTGGAGCAGCTGCAGGAGATGGTGGTTGGACAGGCCGGCCGGATGGCGGTCCTGCGATCTGACCTACAGAAGGCCGAGCGGATCAGAAGACTCACCTTGAAACGATGCGAGCAGTTTGAAGCGACCTTCGGCAGTGAGCTGACGGCGTATCGCGGCCAGCGTGCGTGGCAGTTGATGTTGTGGTGCCGCAAAGCCTACACATTGCTAAGGGCGGCGCCCGGTCTGAAGAAGCTACGCCTTCTGTGGTTCGCCATCTCCTCTCTGTTCGGACGCGCACGAGTGGCAGACCAGGAGCTGACGTTTCCGTCGCTCTCGGATTACCTGCCGATGCAGTTAAGGACCGAGTTTTTCCACTTGGCCGCGTCTCAGGACACTCTGGCGGACACCGTCCGGCTGATACTGCCGCAGCCGAAAAAGTATGACGTCGTGATCCTAGGCATCATCGAATTCGATTTCCGCTTCCAGCGCCCACAACAACTGGCTGTCCGTTTTGCGGAGGAAGGGCATCGTGTCTTCTGGGTGAGTCCAGGCCGCCACGTTCCCCCATCCTGCGCGGAGGCGTACGAAATGCTCGACCTGCGCGAAAACCTCTGGGAAGTTCGCCTGCGCGGCCGCAAGAGCTCGATCTACGAAGGGACACTGGACGCGGACCGGGCGAAGGAACTGCTGGACGGCCTCAGCGAGTTCTACCGCGATGCGGGGATCGTAGAGAGCTGTGTCTTCATCCAGCTTCCGTTCTGGCGTCGACTTGCACTGGGCTTACGCGCGGCGTTTGGTTCCGCCGTTCTATATGACTGCATGGATGACTGGGAGACTTTCCCCAGCATCGGCCCCTTCAACATTTCCGAGGAGCGGCTCTTGGCTGCCGAGTCCGACGTGCTGGTAGTGACGGCGCAGAAACTCGTCGAGAAGTTCGAGGAATGGGGCCTGAAGCCCTTACTGGTGAGGAACGGCGCCGACTACGAGTCGTTCGCGAAGGCGGAAGTTGACCCAGACCTGCTGCGCGAATTGCAGAAGCCGATTGTCGGCTACTTCGGTGCGATTGCGGAATGGATGGATCTCGACTTGGTCTACCAGGTGGCCGTTGCACGCCCGGACTATTCGTTTGTGCTGGTGGGCAAAGTGTTCAACCGTGACACCTCGAGATTGGAATCGCTCTCAAACGTCCATTTGCTGGGTCATAAGGAGTACAGTGAGATCCCCGCTTATCTGCGGACATTCGATGTCTGCACAATTCCATTCCTTGTGAACCAGGTGACGAACGCTACGGATCCCGTGAAGCTCTATGAATACTGCTCGCACGGGAAACCCGTGGTAGCCACCGCCCTGGCGGAATTGGAGGCGTTGCGGGACGTCGTTTACATCGCCAGCGACGCCACGGAGTTCGCCCAGATGCTCGATCAGGCCCTTGACGAGAAGACCGGTGAACAGGCCCGGCACCGGGTGGAGTTTGCCCAGGCGAACACCTGGTCGCACCGATCTGCTGTCATGGACCAAGCCGTCGCCCGGACTTTCCCCCTAGTCTCCATCCTGGTGGTGACCTACAACAGCGCCGAGTTCCTGGCGCCTTGCCTGGATTCCATTCTGAGAAATACGGCCTATGCGAACTTCGAAATCGTCGTGGTAGACAATGCCTCCCGGGATGCGACACCCTCGGTGGCGCGGCGTTATGCCTCGGATCACGGCTGTGTCCAGGCGCATTGTCTAGGAGAGAACCTTGGATTCGCGGGCGGAAACAATGAGGCGGCCAAGCACGCTGGGGGTGAGTATCTAGTGTTTCTGAATGCCGACACGCTCGTGACCACGGGATGGTTGGAATACCTGTTGCGGCACTGCCGGCAAGACGGCCGCGTTGGGCTGGTTACACCTGTCACTAACTTCGTGGGCAACGAAGCCAAGGTCAACGTGGACTATGAAGACCAGATGGAGATGGAGGAGTTTGCAGCGGCGTTGGCGCGAGGAAACCAGGGACGTAGCTTTGAGATTGATGTGGCGGCGCTGTACTGTGCTTTGGTCCCCAGACGGGTCTGGGAGGCGGCGGGAGGATTGGACGAGAGTTTCACCATCGGTATGTTCGAAGATGATGATTTCTCGATGAGAGTGCGCGCGGCCGGCTACCGTGTGATTGCGGCCGAGGACTGCTTCATTCACCATTTCGGGCAGGGATCCTTCTCGAAACTCGACGCGGACACATACATGCGCCTGTTTGAGCGCAATCGCAAGATCTTCGAAGATAAATGGCAGACCACATGGAAGGCGCATCAAACCCGCGATGGCGTGAGGCCCGCGCATGAAGAGGAGCGCTTCGAGCCGGGTCGTTTCTGCCGTGCCTTGACAAAAGTGAGTCAATAGAATGATGGCGATCCGGTCCGGTTGCGAACGGGGATACTAGTTATCCTGCGGCGTTGCCGCGCGAAGGTTAGTCTCCAGCTTTGCCGCCATAGTATAGTGGTCTTTTGGGCGGCCCAAATGCCGAAGTCTGATTGTTAATCCGTTCGAGGATTGTTTTGGAATGCCTTTACAGGGACGCAGGCTTGCCGCCGGAGTGGCGCTCACGCGCCGGCTGTCCGGCCTGAAGGAGATAGTCCGCCCTTACTATCTGAAGTGGCTCTACTTTCGCCTCAAGGAGGCGAATTGCCCGCGGCCCTTTGTCGACTGCTGGAAGTATCCTTCCGTCCGGGTTGAGTCGAGCACCGAACGCCTGAAGCTGAGTGACCCCGAACATCAGGACGTCGTCTTCCTGCCGATGGCCGACTGGCACGCGTGCATCCAGCGCTCCCAGCACCTGGCGTCCACGTTCGCGTCGATGGGGCACCGGTGTTTCTTCCTGAACCCCAACCTAGGGCGGGAGTTCCCGCAGACCTACTTCGGTAGCGAACGGGTCCTGGTGTCCACGATTGAGCCCCGGGTGCATGAACTGCATGTTCACCTGCTGCGTGAACCGGTTTTCCATCACAGGTTGCTGCGGCCCGAGGAGAACCGGCGCATCGTTCAGGCCGTGGAGGACCTGCTGCGGGCGGCAGGCTCATCGCGTCCCACTTTGGTGGTGAGTTTCCCTCTCTGGACGGAAGTGGCCGTGGAGTTGCGCGAGCGAATGGGCTGCCGGATCGTTTATGACTGTCACGATCTGCTGCAAGGGTTTGGGAATATCTCCAACGACCTCATTGAGGCGGAGGGACACCTGTTGGCGAGCAGCGATCTGGTGGTTTTTTCCGCGCAGTGGCTGATGGAGCAAACGATGGCCCAGCACCCGCTGACGTCCGCCAGGACGGCTCTGGTGCGCAATGCCGTGAACCACCGTGATTTTGCGGCGGCTGTTGCCCGGGCGCCTCGCGCCAGAGACGGGGCGGCGAAGACCGTGGGCTATGTCGGTGCACTGAGTTCCTGGTTCGACACCGAGGCCATGAGGCGGGCGGCGCTGACCCACCCCGAGTGGCGGTTTGTGCTGATCGGCTTTGTCGGCTCGGAGAAACTGGATGAGTTACGGGATATCCCGAATGTTCAGTTTCACGGTGAGGTTCCACACTCCGAGTTGCCGTCACACCTGGCCCGGATGGATGTCGCAGTCATCCCCTTTCTGAAGAGTCCTCTGACGATGGCTACGAATCCAATCAAGCTCTACGAATACTTCGCCTGCGGGCTGCCTGTCGTGAGCACGCGCCTACCTGAAGTGGAAGGCTTCCCGGACCTGGCCTATTGCTTTGATACGCCGGAGGAGTTTGTGCTCCAACTGGAACGGGCGATGAGGGAAGACGACGCCCTGTTGCGGGCCCGGCGGATTGGCGTCGCTCAGAGGGAGAGTTGGGTGGCGCGCTGCGCGCAATTGAACGCCGCGATCCATGAACTGGATGCCACGCCGGTGGACGACTCGTTTCTGGCGCCACGAGCGGAACTGCTCAAAGGCGATTGACCTCCCGCACGGTCCCCACTCGGCCGTGACTGATCCAAGAGTCACCGAAGCGGCCCCTTCGCGCATTCACTTTATCGGTATAGTTACAGGGGAATGCTAGCGGCACGGAGATCAGCATGGCAGCGCGGATGAAGGATATCGCGATGGACCTGGGTGTCTCCCTGATGACGGTGTCCAAGGCGCTGCGCAATCACAGTGACATCAGCGAGGAGACGCGCCAGCGGGTGCTTCGGCGTGCGCGGGAGCTCAACTACGAACCCAATTGGATTGCGAGGAGCCTGGCCACGCGCCGTACGTTCATGGTCGGTGTCGTGATCCCCGACCTGATGCACTCGTTCTTCGCGGAGGTAGCCAAGGGGATCGCCCGGCACCTTGATCCTTTGGGATACCAGGTGGTGATTTCGAACACCGATGAGAATCCCGCCGCGGAACGCCGGCAGGTGGATCTACTGGTAGCCCGCCACATCGACGGCCTGATCATCGCCACCGCGCTGCCGAGTTGGAAGCAAGGCGGGCACGCTGCCTTTGAGAGTGCCATGACCCCCTACGTACTGATCGACAGGCTGCCCGCGGGCCTGGATGCCAACTATGTTGGCGTGCGTGATGAGGAACTGGGCGAGATGGCCACCGCGCACCTGGTGGCGCAGGGCTGCCGGCGCGTGGCTCATCTTCGGGGGCCGGCGACGGCCAACAGTGCGGGGCGGTTGCGCGGGTACAAGCGGGCGCTGGCAAAGGCCGGCGCTGAGTTCCGTCCCGAGTATGTGGTGCAGGCCGGTGGCGGCGACATGTCCGGGTTCACGGCGATGCGCCATCTGCTCTCGCTGCCGGACCCGCCGGACGGGGCGTTCTGCTATAACGATCCGGTGGCCGCCGGTGCCATCCAGGCGGTGCTGGAACACGGCTTGCGCGTGCCGGGTGACGTAGCCATTATTGGCGCCGGTAATGTCCACTACTCCGATCAGCTGCGCGTGCCGCTCTCCACAATCGACCAGGGTAGCGGGCAGTTGGGCGAGGCTGCGGCCGAGCTGCTGGTGCGGTGCATCGAATCGAAGACTCCAGTGAAACCGAGCCACGTATTGATTCCTCCGCGGCTGGTTGTGCGGGAATCGAGCCGCCGACAGCCGACTGATGCCTTACGGACGTAATACCGGCAGTATTCGCTATAATTGCCAGCTTGACCGGCGGAAATCGAGAGGGGCAGTGACTTCGTCCGGCCGCTCTCCATGGTGCTATGCCTGATTTGGATTCGGTGCGAGAGGTCGAGATGGCGCGGGTGGATGCCGCCGCGCATGCGGCCCGTTCGCGATATGTAGCGCGGATCGCGGCGGCGGATTCTCCGGTTCCCTGGTGGGACGCGGTCATCGTGACAGCCGGCTCCGGCCGGCAGGCCGACCAGTACGCGGAAGAGATGCAGCGGCGGCGCCTGGAAGGCCGCCTCCCGTCCGGTGTCATGTACCTGACAGCCGGCGATTTGGACGATAGCCGCCTGGGCAGCGGCGGCGCCACTTTGAATGCACTGCGAGTTCTGGCGGAACAGACTCTGCTGCGGGAACAACCCGCGACCGATTCACTGCAGCAGTGGTGGCGGCAACGCCGTGTGTTGGTGATCCAGGGTGGCGGAGATCCGCGGCGGCTGCCGCAATATGCGCTGTCGGGCCGGTTGTTCGCGCCTCTGCCCGTCCGCACACCATGGGGTGAGGCGAGCACTGCCTTCGACGAGATTCTCGCGTCATCGACGGCGTGGGCCGCGCGGCTGGATCACGGATTGGTGGTATGCGCGGGCGACGTCTTGCTGGATCTGGACGACAGCGCACTGCGGTGGAATGAACCGGGGATCTCCGGCGCGGCGATCGTTCTGCCGGCGGAACGCGCGGCGGAGCACGGCGTGTACTCGATTGACGAGGCGGGGCGTGTGTACGCGTTTCTGCGTAAGCCCACGCGTGCCGAGATGCAGGCTGCCGGGGCGTTGCGCGCCGAGGGGCTGGCCGCGATCGATACCGGCCTTCTGGCCTTCGACGCGGATGCGTGTGCGCGACTGAGCGAACTGGCGGGGGTCCGCTACAGTTTCGGCCGCTGGCTGGCGGACCAGGGCATCCTCACAGCCGTGGGGGGCGAGCGGCCCTTTATCGACCTCTATCAACACGTGACGATGGCGTTGACGGGCCAGTGGGCACCACCGGCGTCCGCCCCGGCCGCACTGCGGCATCTGGCGTTGGCGCTGCAGGGGCTCCCGTTTCATTGCTCGCTGACGGCTGGGCGGCTGCAACATGTCGGGTCGGGCACGGTTTTGAAGAATGTGGCGCTGCGGGACGCGGCGCTGGCGGGGGTGTACTCGAGCCAGCGGCGCACCGGTTCAGTGGCCGCAGCCGGTGTGGAATCGGCCGGTGTCGTTATCGACAGCGTGTTCACGGCGGGCTGCCGGCTGGACACGGGGGCCATGGCGATTGAGTGTAATCTCGACGTGCCGGTGCGTGCGGCGCAGCGAGCGGTGTTGCGGGGCCTGTCCGGGCTGGGCACACCTGTTGAGATTCCGGAAGGTGTGATTGTGCACCAGGTGCCGGTGGCTCGGCCAGGGTTGGGGCGCGCCGTCATCTTCCAGGTGTATGGAGTGGCGGACCGGCCGGAGCTTCCGGTGACCGACGTCGCGGCTACGTGGTTTGGACGCCCTATCGGCCAAGTGCTGGCCGACTTGGAACTGGACGCCGCGGACGTGTGGCCGGGGGCCGACGCCGAGGCGCGCAGCCTGTGGAACGCGGGCCTTTTCGGCTGTGGCGACGTGGAGATGGCCTGGCGCTGCGCCGAGTGGTTGATGGGGCTGCATCCGGCCGGGTTTTCCGTGGCGCAATGGCACGAAATGCCCCGGCTCTCGATGGCGGGCGGCGAGCGTTGGGCCGACGCGGCGGCTTTGGCCGAGGCGCGTGTGACGCGGATGCAGACGGGCTGGCGGCGGACGGCCATGGAACTGGCGCGGGACGGATCGGACATCCGGCCGATGCTGGCGCTGTCTCCAGGGATCCCGGCATTGGCTTCGACGGGGCGGGCCCTTTCCACGGAGGCGCTGGCGCTGGAGTCCCATCAATGGACCGAAGCGGCGAGCCGGCATTTTCAGGCCAGTTTGTTCCTGGGGCAGGCGGGCTTATCCGAAGAATCGGGTGCGGCGCACGAGGCAGCGTTCCGGTGTGTGCGCTCGGCCGTGGAGGCGGCGATGCCCACGGGCGTCCCCCAGGTGCTGGCGTCCTCGACGCCGTGTTGGCGGGAGGTGGAGGTAGCGGCGCCGCCACGGATCGACCTCGGCGGAGGTTGGTCGGACACTCCGCCGTTCTGCTTCGACTGGGGTGGGACGGTGCTGAACATCTCGCTGGAGTTGGATGGGGGCTATCCGATTCGTACGACGGTGCGCGTGCTGGATGAGCCCGTGGTGCGCTGCTTCGCCGATGGTGAGACGGCGGAGTACCGGTCGGCCGCGGAGGTTCTGCAACCGCCGTTGCCGGGCGACCCGTTTTCGATTCCACGGGTGGCTCTACGGATGCTGGGGTGGAGCGGAACGGGGCTGGAGATCCGGACGGTTGTCGACCTGCCGATGGGGTCGGGGTTGGGCACCAGCAGCATTCTGGCGGCGACGGTGCTGCGGGCGCTGGCGGAGTTGTTTGGGCACACGCCGACGGATGAGGAGCTGAGCGATCAGGTGATGGCGTTGGAGCAGAGCATGACGACGGGCGGGGGCTGGCAGGATCAGGCGGGCGGGATCTTCCCTGGGGCGAAGTTGATCAGCTCGGGTCCGGGGCTGCGGCAGCGGCTGCGCGTGCAGCCGGTGGGTTGGAGCGCGGAGCGGCAGCGTGAGTTCGAGCGGCGGTTCGTGCTGCACTACACGGGGATCCGGCGGATCGCGAAGGGCCTGTTGACGCAGGTGGTGGGCGGGTATCTGGCTCGGGAAGTGGCTGTGGTGCAGGTGCTGCACAGCATCAAGACCTTGGCCGTGGAGATGGCCTACGCAATGCGCGAGGGAGAGTGGGCCTACCTGGGCGAGTTGATGGACCGGCATTGGGCGCTGAACCAGCAACTGGACCCGCATACGACGAATGCGCCGATCAATCAGATGCTGCACTCGCTGCAGCCGCATCTGGCCGGGGCGAAGCTGGCCGGCGCGGGGGGCGGCGGATTCCTGATGCTGCTGGCGCGGGATGAGCAGTGTGCGGCGCGGATCCGGTCGACGCTGGCGGGCGGGACGGGCCGGCTGTATGAGTACCGAATCGCGGAGGATGGGCTGCGGGTGATGCGGCTCTAGCGGAGTGGTTTGCGGCGCGGCCATGGCGGCTTGCGGGCTATCATGAAAGTAACCGCCCGCATGAGCAAAACATCCCTGGACAAGAGCCGTATCAAGATTCTTTTGCTGGAAGGTCTGCACCCCAGTGCCGAGGCCGCCATTCGCGCCGATGGGTACTCGTGGATCGAGTCGCACCCGAAGTCGCTGCCTCCCCAGGAATTGGCGGCTGCCTTGAGTGATGCCTACTTCGTGGGGATCCGGTCAGCCACCCAATTGACGCGCGAGCTGATTGAGCAGGCGCCGCGACTGACGGGTGTCGGTTGCTTCTGCATCGGCACGAATCAGGTCGATTTGGACGCCGCGCTGGAGCGTGGGATTCCGGTGTTCAACGCGCCGTTTTCGAATACGCGGAGCGTGGCGGAGCTGGTGATGGCCGAGGTGGTGTTGCTGATGCGAGGGATCCCTTCGCGGAACGCGGCTGCGCATCGGGGCGAGTGGATCAAGACCGCCACGGGCTCGAACGAAGTGCGAGGGAAGTGCCTGGGCATTGTCGGGTACGGTCATATCGGCACGCAGGTGGGGCTGCTGGCGGAAGCGCTGGGCATGCGGGTGTTGTATTACGACATCGAAACGAAGCTGGCGCTGGGGAATGCGCGGCCGGTGGCCACGCTGGATGCGCTGTTGCGAGCCTCCGATGTGGTGACCCTGCATGTGCCGGAGACTCCGCAGACGATGGGGCTGTTTGGCGCGGCGCAGATTGGCGCGATGAAGCCGGGGGCGAAGCTGATCAACAATGCCCGCGGTACGGTGGTGGACATCAATGCCCTGGTGGAGGCGTTGAAGAGCAAGCATATTGGCGGCGCCGCGATTGACGTGTTTCCCGAAGAGCCGAAGACCGCGGGGGAGGAGTTCCGGTCGCCCCTTCGTGGACTCGACAATGTGTTGTTGACGCCGCACGTGGGCGGGAGTACGGCGGAGGCGCAGGAGAACATCGGGGTTGAGGTGGCCGAGAAGCTGATCAAGTACAGCAACAACGGGTCGACGCTGAGCGCAGTGAACTTTCCGGAAGTGGCGCTGCCGGAGCACCCGGGGCTGCACCGGTTGCTGCATATACACAGAAATCAGCCGGGTGTGCTGTCGGCGATCAACGCGGTGTTTTCGACGCAGGAAATCAACATCGCCGGGCAGTATCTGCAGACGAATCCTCGCATGGGGTACGTCGTGATTGATGTTGAGTCCGATGAGAAGGCCGAGACGCTGCAGTTGAAGCAGTTGCTGGATGAGGTGCCGGGGACGATCCGGACACGGGTGTTGTACTAGTCAATATGGGTCCGGCGGGACCGGGCGGAGCGCTTATTGACGCGCACGGTTCGCAAAGTGGGTGAGGGGGCTAGTCCATTCGGAGTGCGGACATTGGGTCGAGGCGGCCGGCACGACGGGCTGGGAGATAAGCGGCGAGTAACGCCACCGCCAGCAGGATCGCCGGCACCGCCGCAAACGTGGCTGGATCGCGGGGCTCTACTCCGAACAACAGACCTTGCAGGAGGCCCGCCAAGGCCAGGGCTCCGGCCACGCCGGCCAGCGTGCCCGCCAGGACGAAGCGGGCTCCGGCCGCTACGATTTGCGCCGTGATCTTCGCGGGACCCGCGCCCAACGCGAGGCGGAGGCCGATTTCCCGGGTTCGTTCCGTGACGGAGTAGGCCAGGACTCCGTAGACTCCTACCGCCGCCAGGAGCAGCGAGAGGATGGAGAAGCCTACCAGCAGCAACGCGCTGAAGCGCTGGCGCGAGAGGGTTTCGCCCAGGACTTCGTCCATTGTGCGGGCCTCGGCGATGGGCTGCGCGGGGTCGAGTTCCTGGACGATGCGGCGTGCGGGCTCGATCAGGCCGCGCGGGTCCGCGCTGGTTTTCAACAGCAGGGTCATGCCGCTGTAGATGAGGCGAGCATGCGGATAGTAGATGGTCGGCTGGGCTGGCTTGTCGAGGGCGCCTTCCTTCACGTCACCCACGATCCCGACGATCTGACCATAGGGATTCTGGTCGCCCATGAAGGCGTTGATGGAAGTGCTGAGCGGATCGCTGCCCTGCAAATACTTCTTCACATACGCCTCATTGACGATGAAGCGCATGGGTGACTTCTCCTCGTTGTCAGCAGTGGTGAAATCGCGTCCCTGCTTCATCGGAATGCCCATGGTTTGGAAGTAGCCGGGCATCACGGTGCGGACCATTGAGAGCAGCTCTTCGCCGGCGCGGGGAACGGGCCGGCCCTGAATGGTAGTGTTGGTGCCGGCGGCCATGCCGTCGAAGGGCAGATAGCTGACGGCGCTGGCGGACTGCACTCCGGGCAACTGACGGAGGCGGTCGAGGAGCTGCGCGAAGAAGACGGTCCGGCGGTAGGGCGGCTGGTAGCGGGCGGCGGGCAGGGACACTCGGAAGGTCAACAGATTCTCCGGCTGCAGGCCGGAGGGTACGGCTTGTAGGCCATTCAGGCTCTGGAAGAGCAGGCCCGCACCTGTGAGCAAGATGACAGAGAGGGCGACTTCCGCGCCGACCAGCCAGGCGCGCAGGGCTCCACGGCGGGAAACCGTGCCGCCGCCCTGCCGCATCACGTCGAAGAGATTGAAGCGGGCCGCCGTCCAGGCCGGCGCAAAACCGAAGAGGATCCCGGTGAAAGTAGCCAAGCCGACAGAGAAGCCGAGAATGCGGGCGTCCATGCGGATGTCGGCGACGCCGGTGAGCATCTTCGGCGCCAGAGCGAGGAGGCCGGCCATCAGCCAGCGGGCAAGCACGACTCCGGCGGCTCCGCCGATGAGGGAGAGCAGCACGCTTTCGGTGAGGAGTTGACGGATCACCCGCCAGCGGCCGGCGCCCATGGAGGCGCGGACCGCCATCTCGCGCTGCCGGGTGGTGCAGCGGGCCAGCATCAGGTTGGCGACATTGGCGCAGGCGACCAGGAGCAACAGACCCACCGAACCGAGCAGCACCAGCAGCGACGCGCGCGTCCTGCCCACCAGGGAGTCGCGCAGGGATTCTACATTCACGGTCCAGTTCTTGTTGAAGTTGGGATGGGCGGCTTCCAATTGGACGGCAATCGCAGCCATCTCGGACTGAGCCTGATCTCGAGTGATGCCGGGTTTCAACCTGCCGGCGACCATGATGTAGCGGCCGGCGGTCTGGCGGTAGTCCCGGGCCAAGTCCATGCCGACGGGCTCCCATAAATCGGTTTCGCGGTTGCGGAAGTAGAAGCCGGGCGGCATCACGCCGATGATGGTGCGCGGCGTGGAATTGACGGTCACCCTGCGGCCCAGGATCGCTTCGTCGCCGCCGAACCAGTTTTGCCAGATGCGATGGCTGATGAGGAGGACGGAGTCGTGGCCCGGCCGGTCTTCGGCCTCGGTGAAGAAACGGCCGCGGTAGGGTTGGACGCCGAGCATGGGGAGCAGGTTGGCCGTCATTGCCTGCTTCTTGAGCTCTTCGGCGCGATGGCCGTCGGAGAGGACCGAGTTGAGATCGCGGACGACCGCGAGTTGGTCGAAACTGCGGCTGCGGGCTCGCCAGTCGAGGTAGTTGCCGGGTGAGACGACGTTCCGGTTGGCGTTCGTGATTTTGTGGTTGGCTTCCCAGACCATCATGAGGCCGGCCGGGTCCTGGTACGGCAAGGGGCGCAGGAGCACGCCATCGGCGACGGTGAAGATCGCGACGCTGGCGCCGATGCCCAGGGCGATGGAGAGGGCGGCGGTGGTGGAGTAGCCGGGATTGCGGCGGAGACCGCGCAAGCTGTAGCGGATGTCCTGCCACCAGGTTTCGAGCCAGGCGAGAGTCCAGCGGTCGCGCATCGATTCCTTCGTGAGTTCAATGCCCCCGAGCTTGAGGATCGCGTCGCGGCGGGCTTCGTCCGCACTCATGCCGGAGCGCAGGTTGTCGTCAATGTGCATCTGGAGGTGGGCCTCGATCTCGTCGTCGAACTCGTGCTCGCGGGGCGTCCTGCCGAGCAGATTGCTTAGGCGAATGAGGAGGGCACGGAGAGGTCTCATCGGGTCTCGCCTCCAGGTTCGAAGAACTGCGCGATGATGTCGGCGGTCTCCTGCCATTGGCGCTGTTCGCGGGCGACCTGGCGATGGCCGGCGGCAGTGAGTTTGTAGAACTTGGCCTTGCGGTTGTTGTCGGAGAAACCCCATTCCGAGGCTATGTAGCCTTCCTGTTCGAGCTTGAGCAAGGCGGGGTAGATGGTGCCGTAGTTGAGGGCGAGGCGGTCGCCGCTGGTCTGCTCGATGCGGCGGGCGACTCCATAGCCATGGAGCGGCCCCAGGGCTTGCAGCGTCTTGAGAATCATGAGGGCCAGGGTGCCCTGCCACACTTCGCTCTTCTGAGGTTTCTTGCCCATATGGGATGCCAATACAAGAATAGGGCTGGTCGTATTGGGTCGCAATAGGAGGGATGGAAGTTTACATCGCGGCGCACGAATCGCCAATGGGCCGCCTGGGGCTCATGCTGGCGATTCGCGGTGTGCTGTCCGTGCTAGTTCGGAATCTGGCCGGTGAAGGGGTCGGCCCCTATGGTGCCCACCAGTTCCCGCAGATAGGCGGGATCACTTACGCGGTTCAGTTGCTCACGCGCCTGCAGGAGACGGGCGTCCACGTCGAATTGCTGGGCTACTGCTCTGGGCAGGAAGTCCTCCAACTCCCGGACATGGCGGCGCCACAGGGCGATGTCGCGCTGCTGCTTCATGGCCAGTCGCTGGTGGTACCAGTCGCTGGCCAGAAGCGATTCACGGGTGAAGAGCGCCCGCAGCCGTGGATCGTCGATGGCCATGCCCCCGTAGTCTCCGTGGACCAGTACGTGCAGCAGCGCCTTCAAGGGCGGGCAGGCGGCTTCGACGCTGCCGTCCTCGAAGTAGTTGCGAGCCACTCGCTGCTGGGCTTCGACGATGGCGTGGATGCCGGCGGCGAAGTCGGCAGGCGCCTGCTTCTCCGGACGCAGGAGTTCCTCGGTGAAGACGGCGTCCGGTGTTTCGAACATGCGGCCCAGGAAGCGGTCGACAAACAGGGAAGTGATCCGGTAGCCGAGACGGCTGGCGCGGACCGTGCGGCCCTCGTACTCATAGTCCTCGAGTTTCTCAAGAAACCCATTTTCGATCAGGAACTTCGGGTCGCGCTCATCGACGCGGATGCGGCACCAGACCTCGGGGACCAGCATGCTGATATCGTGGTCCACCTTGAACTTCGGTCCGACGTAACCGGCGGCGGTGGTGAAACCCGCGTATTCCGTGAGGATGAACGAGACCAGGGCATTGTTGAGATCCACCACCGGCCAGACCGCATTGAAGGGACCTTTGGTGAGCGCCCCCTCGCTGCCGAAACCCGTGGTCGACGGCGACTTGCCGGTGAGGCTGCAGATGAAGTCCATGAACAGTTCGGGCAGTTCCTGATAGTGGATGGGGTTGTAGACGGCCAGTGGGGGTACGCCAAGCTTGGGGTCCGACGGATTGCCGCGGCGTCCAGCCAGGACGGCGTTCACGGGGAAATGCACCGGTTCGTTCGAGGGCACCAACCGATCGAGGCGCGCGCAGACTTCGGCGAGATAGGCGTCGCGGGGTTCCACCAGGCCGGGCACCTTCTGCAGGTAGCGAGGATTCTTGGATGGGTGGCCATCGATGATGCGCGCGTGGGCCGAGGAGACGACGAAGCTGCCCTCGTCGCTCTTTACGAAGTCCCACAGGAGGCGCTTCATGGGCAGGGTGTACTTGTCGAATTGCACGACGTGATCGACGAGTGCCCGCGCCTGTTCTCGCGAAAGGGGTTCGAAGTTCGAAATGAAAGTGTTGGGTGTCGCCAGATCGGCCTCGGCCTGTGCGTCGAAGCCACGGATCACCGCATCGTCCGGCCGCTGGAAGAGGAACGATTCGCAATTGGCGACGAGCTTTGCGCTCTGGTTCGGATACTTGGTGTCGAAGTCGGGCAGGGAGTTGCGCGGCACCACGACGGAGGCGGTGATGTCGTCTTCCACCTGCACCTTGTCGGCTGGGTGGAAGTCGGGGCGGAGTTTGTAGATGCGCCACGAGCCGTCCGGATCGAACCCGACGCGGAGGTAATTGCCCACGAGCTTCTGGTTGCGGTACTTCAATTCGTGGCCGAGGAAGCCGTTGATGCGGTCGACGGTGAAGGGCTCGCGCCAGTTGGCGCCCCATTCCTGGCGGTAATACCGCTTCACGGTGAAGACGAGCTGCCGGATGGTCTGCGGCAGGCCGCGCAGCCAGGCGTTGTGCGCATCGGAGTACTCGGCGGAAGGGGTGAGCAGACGGATGACCGAGCCCAGCGAGCGCTCCGGGCTGAGGATGGGCCGGTTGGCGCGGCTGTCCGGCTGCGGTACCGCGAAAATGTTGGAGAAGTCCATGGCGAGGATCCGCTCGACTTCGTCCATGTCGTGATGGTAGTCGCGCACGAAGACCGGGCCTTCGAGCTGCGCATTCGCGATCGACTTGGAAATCTCCGACTTGCCGCCGCCCGAGACGGTGCAGGGCTTGTGGCAGAGTGTTCCGTGGGCCACCACTCCGACCAGGCGCCAGGCCGAGCCCTTCAACTGTTTCTCCAGCCGCAGGCGATAACCGGAAGGCAGCACGTAGGTCTCACCGACGCGCAGCGTCAGACGGTGTTCGCCGTCCTCGCGTCGCCACTTCACATATCCGCCCTGCACATTGAATTCGGCGTGCTCCGGCAGGTAGAGGATCTCGGGATAGCGGGCGTCCACGGCGTAGCCTTCGGGCATGGGATGGACGCGGCCGTCGAGCAGGCGGAGGACGTCGTGGATCGTGCTCTTCTTCAACTGGACGGCACGGTCTTCACTGAACTCCTGGCCAACGACGTAGGCCGGGAAGGCGATGGCGCCGCCGGCGTGCTCCTCTTCGGCGAGGCCGTAGAGATTGGCCGCGAAGCTGATCTGGGTCTTGACCTCTTTCTTGCAGTAGCCGAAGTAGTTGTCGGCAATGATGGTGACCATGACTCCGCGGTGGTCGCGGCAGGCGATCTTGAAGGCACGGCCACCGTTGTAAGGCTCGTCCTCCTGGCGCCAGCACATTTCGTCCCGGCGCTGCCGCTCAGTGGCCTGATCGTAGTGCGGCAGGCCCAGCGACTTCTTGCTGATGCCGACGATGTGGGGGGCGAGAATGACGCAACCGGAATGGCCGGTCCAGTGGTGGACATCGAGTGCGGCATTGTTCTCCGGGAGGTAAGGATCGCCGCCATTGCCGAAGATGCTCTCGACAAAGTCGAGGTTGCTCACCAGGCTGGCCGGCGCGAAGAAACGAATCTCCATCGATTTCTCCGGGTCGCGGCCAGTGGCGGGACAGACGATGGGGCGCAGCAGCAGAGACACGAACAGCCGGTCCTTGTCATCCTGGTTGGCCGTGAACGGCAACTCGAGGACCTCGGACGGGGGCCGCAAGGCCTCGCGCAGAAGGATGGCGAACGTCTGTTTTGGGGCTTCCAGTTTGTCGGCGGGCACGGGCAACCCGCCCTCGACGATCTGAAACAGGCCCTGCGTCGTGCGGCGGTCGCTGCGAGGATTGTGGAGAACGCCCTGGGCGATGCGGTACGACTGCAGGTAGGGCGACGAGAAGGAATCTCCGTCGACAGGCAAGGACATGGCCCGCGCCAGGCCGGGCCGGTCGAGCACGAAAGTGTTGGCGGGCAGCCTGGGCGCGCCGTGGGGGCATACTTCTGTGAGATAGGAATCGAGGAACGCCTGAATGCGGGCGTCAGCCTGACAGAGTTGGCCGCCGAGGAGCTGGTCCTTCTGGTAGTAGTTTCTGAGCAGGGGTCCGGCTAGTTCAAGGAAGTACGGATCCGCCGTGGTTTTACTGGTGGGCTGGCCCAACGCTGCCAGCTTCAAATTGATATATCGGATTAGCTCGACATCCACACTCGGTCGGGGTCGATCAGGAAGGCTTACATCACTACCAGAAAAGGGCATTAAGCCAGTTGTAGCATGGCCGGGGGCCAGCTCAGGGTTCAGTCGCCTGTCATGGTGCGTCGTAAGGCGAGGTCGCACTGCAGCACGACATCGTGGGTGGCGGTCTCGTAGAGGTCGCCCAGAGTGGGGTAGTTGAAGCAGGCGCGCTCCAATAGTTCGGCGCCGCCTCCGGCGAGCATGACCATCATGCCAGTGTGCGCCAGTTCGGAGGCGAGCTCGCCAATGACGTGGACGCCGAGGAGCTTGAAGTCGGACTGGGCGAAAAGGAGCTTCAGGAAGCCGTTGCAGTCGCCGATGATCTGGCCGCGGGCATTGTCGGAGTAGGAGGCGCGGCCCACCAGATACGGAATGCCCTTCGTTTGGAGGGACTCTTCGGTTTCGCCCACCATACTGATCTCGGGGATCGTGTAGATGCCGGTGGGTAGCAGCGCCGCCATGCTCGACTTTTCCAGGAAGCCGAAGGCGTGGCCCATGGCCAGACGCCCCTGGGCAGAGCTCGTGGACGAGAGGGCGGGGAAGCCGATGACGTCCCCCGCGGCATAGATGTGCGGGATGTTGGTCTGGTACTGCTCATTCACGGGGATGAGCCCACGTTTGCCCAGCGTGACCCCGGCTGCTTCCAGGTTCAAGGCGGCCGTGTTGCTGGTGCGGCCGGCCGCCACCAGCACTTGGTCGACTGAGAGCTTCTGTCCGGATTCGCACTCAAGATGGACCTGCCCCGGCTGCGAGGAGTCGCAGGATTTGACCATCTCCTTCTTGTGGAACTGAATGCGCAAATCCATGGCGAGGGATTTCTCCAGGGCCAGGGAAACCTCGCGGTCAAGGAACGGCAGGAGTGCGTCACGTCCGTCAATGAGGTGGACTTCGCAGCCAAGAGCCGCGAAGGTGCATGCATACTCGACGCCGATGACCCCCGCGCCCACGACGGCGAGCGTCTTGGGGATCCATTCGATCTCCAATAGTTCGTCGGAGTCGTGGATACGGTCGTCCTCAAAGGCGAACCCCGGCGGACGGTAAGGGGACGAGCCAGTGGCGATGAGGATCTTCTCGGCCCGGAGCTGTACCCGGCCGGTGTCGATGCGGTTGGCGTCGAGAAAGCGGGCTGCTCCTGTATAGAGGTCGACGCCGCGCTGGCGGATGTTGTCGAGGACACGGGCTCGCTCGCGCGCCTTCACCTGGGTTTCGTGATACATGACGTCGCGGATGTTGGCCTCGCGGCGTAGAGAAAGATCAACGCCGTAGAGGTTGCGGGCGCGCATGCCGGTCAATGCCAGCGCGGTCTCGCGCAGCGTCTTGCTGGGCAACGTACCGGTATTGGCCGAAGCCCCGCCCAGCGCGGTGTTCTTCTCGATCATGGCGACCCGCTTGCCCAGAGCGGCCGCGGTCGCGGCGCCCTTCTCTCCGGCTGGTCCGGATCCAATCACGATTGCATCGTAGTCCTGCATCCTCACCCTTCCTCCGGCCCTTCCTTATGTCCCCAGCGGGCCGCTGTCACGAGTGTAGCGGGATCTCCCCGGTTGCGGCACCTCGAAGTGGGACAGTCTCAAGCGGCTGGCTATCATGGGAACTGGCATGAGTTCCACCGTTGAGCGCCCTCGACTACCCAGGGTTGTGCTGCTGGTAGCCGCGATCGTCTTCCTCAGTTGTTTCGTGTATTGCACCGCCGGCGGACTCAGCTCCTGGTTCAGTTGTGATGATCTGATGAACCTGCACAACTCCCTTTCGAAGATTGTGCTCAACGACGCGAAAGACGACTTCCATTTCGAGCCACTCGGTACTCCCGAGTTGCTGCTGGGGCACTTCAAGGTGTGGGGTTCTCTGGAGCGGCCGGCCGGCCAGGCCCTTTATCGGGCGATCTACTCCATCTGGGGCTTTTCTCCGTTGCCTTACCGCGTGGCTGCCTTTGCGTTTCTGGTCGCCAATCTGGGGCTGCTGTACCTGCTGGCGAGGAAGCTTTCCGGCATGGATGATGCGGCTGTACTGGTGATGCTGATAACGGGGTTGAACGCTAGTTTTGTCTCCGTCTATTACGACACTGGCATGATCTACGACGCGCTCTGCTTCTTCTTCTACTTTGGGGCCCTCGTCTGGTATGTGCACATACGTAACCATGGTGTGGATGTCGGCACCCGGCAGATCGCCGTGCTGCTTTGCCTCTTTCTGCTGGCGGTGAACTCGAAAGAGGTTGGGCTCTCCCTGCCGGTGGCGCTGTTGTGTTACGAGTTGCTTTGGCATCCGCCTGGTGTTTCGAAGACGGCGTGGCTTCGGGGCCCGGCGCGTGCGGGATTGGCTGTCTCCCTGCTTGCCGTTCTATACGTTGCTGGGAAGTTCTTTGGACACGGGGTGATGAATAATCATGCCGCGTATCACCCGCATCTTTCGGTGGGTCTCTACATGGAGAACTACGCGGCCTATCTGGCGCAGTGGAGCTATGGGCTGCTGCCGGCAACCCGCGGCAACATGCCGTACCTGTTAGCAGCGCTCATTCTGTTGAGCTTCGTCACTCGGCGGCGCGCGATGATCTGGGCCGCGATCATGATCCCGGTGGCCATTCTGCCCCTGGCGTTCATTCCGGTCCGCGCCGGATATGCGTTCTACGTGCCTGCGGTGTTCTGGGCGATCTGGCTGGCCGATGGGTGCGCCGCGCTGGTTGTCTGGACGTTCAGCCGGCTTCCGCGATGCGTTCCAGCCGCAAGAGTGACGGCGCTGGTGCTTGTCGCGGGCTGCCTGCTGCCGCTGCACGTCCGGAAGTTCCATGATCCGCTGGCGGTGGTTCACGACGTCCAGAACGCCAACCGGCGGTATCACGATCAACTGTTGAGCGTGCTGCCGGCGGTCCCGCCGGGGGCGCGCCTGCTTGTGGTGAACGACCCCTACCCGGCGGACGGCTTTGATGCCTCGTTCCTCATCCGGTTGACCTATGAGGATTTGACGCTGCGCATCGATCGTACGCGGTTTCCCTGGCTCGCGAAAAAGAGCTTTCGGCCCAGCGACTATGACGTCGTGCTCGATTTCGTGAATGACCGGTTCATCGTTTCGTCACGGCGCCGGCCGTAAGGGCGCCCCAACGTGAGAAAGCCCGCCGCTCCGGTTAGGAACGGCGGGCTTTCGAGGACGTCAGACGGTTAGGCTCTAGAAGACATACCGCAGCGACACGATGGCGCGGCGGCTGCCGTACTGGGTGCCCTGGATGGTGCCGAACGCCGAATTGGTGTTGGCGCCGGTGTTGTAGTTGCGGGTGATGGTCGTGTTTGGATTGGCCGGGTTGAAGTGATTGAGAGCGTTGATCGTCTCAATCTTGAACTCCAGCCGCCTCGACTCGGAGAATCGGAAATCCTTTGACAACGAGATATTGAACAGCTCCACGCCCGGACCATAGGTAAGGGTGGGGGGCATGTTGCCCTGGATGCCGCGTCCGGAGAAGCTGGACGTAATCTTAGGCAGCACGAAGTTGTTGACGTTCATCGGGTACCACAGGTTCGGGTCCGAGGAGGAACCCACATCGGAGGGCTTGGCCCCGTCGGGGAGCCACAGACCATTCATGGTGGGATCGGTCATCTGGCACCGGAACAGGACACCGCCCGTGGGCGTGCCGTTCGGCCAGCCCACCGGGTTCGCGGTGTAGCCGCAGATTGGGGCCATGGCGACACCGGAATAGATCTGCGCCGTTCCCATGAGGCGCCAGCCGCCCAGTGCCTGTTTGGCAAATCGATTGTCCTTCAGCAACGTTGGGACATCAAACCCGAAGTTGGCATTGAAGGCATGTGCGCGATTTCCCGTCGGACTAGTGCCGGTCTGGCTGGCAGCCTGGACGTTCTTGGTGAGTTGATCGTCGGTGAACTGCTGGTGTGAGTACACGAGGGTCTTCGACCATGTGTAATTGGTGCTGAAAGTAAGCTTGCGGCCGATGCGGCGGTTAAGTTGCACCTGCAGCGAGTTGTAGTTGGACGCGCCGACGTTCATGAAGACCGGAACCTGGCCGACGCCTTTGAAGCCAGTCATTGACCGGATCAGGTTGGTGCTGTACAGCGCGCCGCTCGAACTGGTGGGATCGACGAAGGCCTTGTTGACGCCACCCTCGGGTGTCCAGGTAGTAAACGGCTTGACCGCATTCAGGTCTTCCGAGTTGTAGCTATAGCCGTGGTGGTAAGAGTTGCCCACGTAGGCGACGTCCAGGATCAAACCCATCCCGATGTCCTGTTGGATTCCGAAGCTCCAGTTGTACGTGGATGGCGGCAGGTGATCGGGCGACCCGCCCTGGATGTTCTGCGGGGTGAAGAGGCTCTGGGAGCCCGCCATCGCCGAGAACGAACTATTGAGCAGGATGGGGGCGAGGAAGTCGGGCGGCGCGGCCAGCGGGCCCGTGCCGACGCCCTGTGCGCCGATGAAATCGACGGTATAGGCGCGATCGTAGAAGATGCCGAAGCCGCCGCGGATGGCCATCTTGCCGTTGCCGAAGACGTCATACGCGAAGCCCACGCGGGGGCCGAGGGTGATGGGCGGAGTGTTCCAGAAAGAGCCCTTATAGTCCTTCACTCCGCTGAACGGAGAGGTGCTGTAACTGGCGGGATCAAACGTGCCTTGCTGGACGTAAGGGTACGTCGCGCCGGTGGCGGGGTTGATGGAAGCCTTTTTGCCATCCACCATGGCCGGGTAGAGCGGCTGTCCGGCCTTGGCGGCGCTGTAGACGGAGGTGTCGAACAGGCCTAGCCGCTGACCGGCCGTGTGCAGTGCGCCCATTCGCTGGAAGCGCATGCCGAGGTCCAAGGTCAGACGGGAGCTGACTCTCCAACTGTCCTGAAGGAACCAGTCTACCTGTGTGTACCGCGAGTGGTTCACCTGCTTGACGCTGTCCTCGCCATAGGCGAAGAACGCGCCAGTGGCCAGGTTGGAGAATGGATAGTTCGTATCCACCGGGCTGGCTGTGTCGGAACCGAAGTAGTAGGTGCCGGCGATGTTGTAGGTGGAATAGACGCTGACGTTGCGGGACATCCGTTCCAGGTAGATGCCCATCTTGATGTTATGGCGGCCCTTAACCCAGGTCAGGTTGCTGCTGATGGTTTGTAGCTGGTCTGTGCCGTCGAACGGCCAGCGGCTGTCAAAGCCGTACTGCGGAGCGTTCGTGATTCCCTGTCCGGCGGACTGGGCACTGAACGAGTTCGGAAGACCGAAGTTGATGGCTGGACGGAGGTTTAGGTAGTTGGACCCGGAAAGACGGGTCAAGGGCACTGTACCAGCCGAGTCCGTCAATGGCAGCAGACTGTTCTTGTACAGTTCCGGATCGGTCGGCGTGTTCATCTGGTGGCCCCGGTTGATGCCCCAGCTCGTTTCGCTGATCAGATTCGGGCGGAACGTGTGGATGATGGCCGCCACCGCGCCAGCCGACGGGATGTCATAGCCGTGCGGGAACTGGCGCCAGCCATCGCCCAAAGCGCCGAGGATCTGTCCATATCCGTCGTTGCCGGTGTAGTCCTGCAATAGACGGACATACGACGTGGTCTTGGAGCTGATGGGATAGTCGACGCGCAGGATTCTGTCGTGGCGGGGTTGGGTGTACGGATTCACAAACTCCGCGTTGTATTGGCGCTGCCCCGTCGGGTCGGTGGTGTTGGGTAGCGGGAAGAGGTTCATCATCGCCAGACCGGTGCGGTCGAGGCGGGAGCCGGGAATCTTGTTACCGGGGAACTGAGCTCCGGACAACGGATCCTTGATCGGGATCAACACACCCGTCGTGGTGACGGTTTGAGAGAAGTCGCCGGCGCGTTCCAGCGCGGTCGGCATGGTGTACCGGTTGGGGCTCGTGACGTTCTTCGTGTGCAGGTAGTCGTACGAGAAGAACCAGAAGAGTTTGTTATGATCCTTGTTGAAATTCGTACCTGGAATGATGAACGGCCCACCGATAGTGCCGCCGAGATTCTGGTAACGGTACCTGGGTCGGGCGACGCCAGTCTTGTTGTTGAAGAACTCGTTGGCGTTCATGGCTTCGTTGCGGAGGAAGAAGTAACCGCTGCCATGGAAGGCGTTGGTGCCGCCCTTGATGAGGATGTTCATCTGGCCGCCGGAGCGGGCGCCGTATTCGGCGTTGAAGTTGGCGGTTAGCACCTGGACTTCGCCGATGGCGTCGACGCTGGGCGCGATGTAGCCGAAGTCGCGGTTGCCCGAGTCCTGGGCGGCAGCGCCGTCAAGCGTCAACATCTTCTGGCCGTTTTGGCCGCCCATCAACGTGGGGCTGCCCGTGCCCCACCCGCGCGAGTCGTTTTGATTGAGATCCTGCACGCCGGGCAAGGTGCTCATGAGCGCCATGTAGTTGCGGCCTCGGGTGACCGTGTCTTCGATCTGAGTTGTAGTGACGCTGACCCGGCGGTCTGAGCTGTCCGTCGCTACGTGTACGGCCTGTGCCTGTACTTCCACCGATGTGCTGACATCGCCGACTTGCAGTGTGATTTCCGGCAGCGCCACTTTCTCGAGTGCCGCCACGTTGATGCCCCGCTGCTCGTAGGTTTTGAAGCCGGGTTGCGCGATTCGCAGGCTGTAGTTGCCTGGAGTCACGTTAGTGAAGATGAACGTTCCGCTGGAGTCCGTGGTGAACTCGCGGACCTGTTTCGTCAGGTCGTTGGCTAGTTGGATCTTGGCGCCCACAATCACCGAGTTGCCGGCGTCGACGAGACGCCCGGAGATCTGGCCCGTGACCGTTTGAGAGTAAGCCATTGGCAACAAGGCCAATAGCAGGATTGCTAGAGATGCCGCGATGCGAAAAAGCTTCATGAGGTACCCCTGATGCTGCCCAACGAAGCTGAGCCGAGTAATCTGTGGCACACGGTGGAGATAGGAAGCCAGGGTCGAATGCATAAGGCACTGTGTGGGAAAGCCCACCGCTGTATGTCACCCCGACTTCAAGTCGCTCTATCACTCCACGAGACCCCCCGTCCAACTCCGTGCCAGAGAATACTATTACACGCGCGTCTCGAATTCAAGGCAAAAACGGTCATCTGGCCTCATTTGCGGTCAACAGATGTCATCCGGGCAGATGACAACATACCGCGGGTGCGGCTTCCCTGTCTTCTCTTTGTTCTTTCTATTCAATCGTTGTAAGCGCTAACAGAGCTTCCGGTCCGAGATGGTGTCCGTCAAGCAGTAGTCGCGGATTGTCGTTACCCCACATAAGTGTGGTGTTTCTTTGGCGCGGAGGTCTTCACCGGACGCGTTCAAATGGTCTGCCCGGGCGGACCACGGAGTGAGCACCTCGCCAGCAACCTGGTCGGCTGGAGCAGTGGAAGATAGCGCTTTTAAGGTGAGTCAATTAGTGGCTGGCTTTTCTATAAAGCATGCCGGACGTTATTCTTGTAGAGCTTGATAATGCGTGATGACGCTTGGTGTTCGTGACTCGGGCCGTCTCGTTGCGAATGGCCCGGCGCCTGCGTCGCTCTTGCTTTCCACGACATCCGCGATTTTTGCGCTGAAGACAAAATAGGTGTCGATATTAGGAATGCCGTAGCTCTATACGCGGTGTAATAGCGAGAAATAGTAAGCGGCCACCGGCCAATAACGCGCAAGTTAGGCCGTGACGCCAAACGCACCGGCCTTGAACCTATGTTCGTCGGGTGGCTTGTGTCCGGCCCAGCTTGCTCCGGGGCATTCCGGCTCTTTCGGCTTGATTGGCGGACGTGCCTAATTGCGATCCGCCGTCTGCGCCTTGTACCTCTGTTGAACGGCCCGCAGGGTCCCCAAATCCTGTTTGACTCCACTGGCTGTGTCGATAATGTTTCGGTCCCGGGTCCAGCGGTTCTCATACCAGGTGCATGCCTCAAAGGCGTCGTTATGTTCTTTGCGCCAGTGTTTGAGGCGCTCCCGGTAATGAATAACCGTCTTTGCCTGGCTGCGATCGTCAGCCAGGTTCTTCATCTGGAACGGGTCCTTGGTATTGTCGAAGAGCAGTTCCTTCCCATCGACGCGGTAGACGGCGTAAGTGTGCTGCTGATCACGCACCGCGCGCCATTCCGTGCCGTCCTTCCACGCGGCTGTCGTGCCCATTCCTTGCAGGAAGGCTGCATCCGGAACCCGATTACTTTTACCCAGGGCGACACCGCTGAAACTGGAGCCCTCGACAGCCCGCGGGGTCTTCAGGCCCATCATGTCCAGGAGAGTCGGCATGATGTCCGGCGAGTGGAAGCAGGCCTTCGAGCCGCGGCCCTTAGGGGTTCGGCCCGGCCAGCGCATCAGGAACGGAACGCGCGCCGCCTCCTCGTAGAAGATGTACTTGGCCCGGCGGCCGTGCGAGCCGAACATCTCGCCGTGATCGGAGGTGAAGACGAAAATGGTGTCGCCGGCCACTCCGGCTTCGTCAAGAGCCCTTGTCAGTCGTCCCAGGTTCCAATCGATATTGGCGGTCTGGGCATAGTACGCCTGCATGAACTGCGGTAGTTCGCGATAGTAGTTGGCGGACGGGCGAGCCCAGTCGTCCGCATAGGGGTCGCGCTGCTCGGAGTAGTTCGGGCGGACGGGCAGCTTCCTGTCGCGGAACATTTCGGCGTACTCGGGCGGGACGTTGTCCCAGCCCCACGGGTCGTGCGGCGGGCCCCAGGAGAGGAAGAGGGCGAACGGGTCCGTTTTGCGAGCCGCGCCCTTGAGCCAATCGATGGCCATGGTGGTTTGCGAGTCGGGCTCGTAGAGTTTGTGAATGAGCCGCTGTGGCGTATCGCCGAAGTAGGGCGAGTTGTAGTAGGTGTGGTTGAAGTTGTAGCCCGCCCACAGGCCGTCGAAGCCCAGGCGGTAGGGGCCAGGTGGGACGAAGCCGTTGCGGGTCTCGTCGTGGTGGCCGAGTTCGTTGGCCCACAGATGCCACTTGCCGATGTACCCGGTCTGGTAGCCGGCGCGCGTCAGGACGTGCCCGAAGCACTCGTGCTGGGGGCTGAGGCGCAGCTCATTGATGACCATGCCGGTGGACGACTGGTATTTGCCGGTCATCAGCGTGGCGCGGTAGGGCGCGCACACCGGAGACGACGCGATGCAATCGCTGAAGCTGAAGCTCTCGGCCGCGAGGCGGTCGATATTCGGAGTGTGGGCGTGTTCATCACCGCCGTACCCGCAGTGGTGCAAGCTGAGCTGGTCGGCGAAAACGTAGACAAGGTTCGGCCGGCGCTGGGCGCCCTGCCCTGTGCCGGAGGCCACTGCGGCGCCCGCCGTCGCGGCGGCAAATTCTCTGCGGGTCATACCAACGATTCTGCACTGTTTGGCGGACAGACATCGCGTTTGGACTGAAGTCCGAACCGGTAGGGCTTCGACTGCCACTCGGAGATCTTGCACCGCAGGTTCGCCAGCACCTCGGTGAGGGCCGGAAACACATTGCAGGGAGCGGGAGGGGGCAGTCCGTCCTGCCCGGCGGCCCCACCCGCCGGCCGATCGGACCGCGACGCCGGCCGCCTTCACATAAGCCCAGTGGTCTCCCGGCGGCCCCCGGCCCCCGGTTTCCGCTTGAATGTGCCTGAGCGGCCAGCCGAGCCGACCTAGCGCGATGACCTGGTGACGCTTTTTCCTTCAAGACCTTGCCTAGGTCGACTGAGGGTATCCTCAATCGCAGTCAATGTCCTGCCTCAGTCCATTGGCCGGTTTTGGGTGCCCCCCGAGGTGGGGTGGCATTTATGCTGCGCAGGGCTTGAGCCTCGCCTGGTCGAAACTCTGGAAACTACGGCTTTATTGTTGCGCGGCCCCTTATAAGGAATGGCCGTCCAGTTCCTCGTCAGGGCGACCTCATCCGCGCCATAGCCCCAACCGGACCACCAACTCAGGAACCGGCGAGGCGAAACCCCATCGGGGCGGGGCGTCCCGCTTTCCGGGCGCCTCCCTCCCGAAGTTGACCCCCGTCAACTCCTGGCACGCCGGCGGTATGGCCCTCATTGTCACCCTGACCGGCTTCCTGGGCGGCCTGGGGATGTCCGCCATCAAGCGTGACCGCGGGTTCAAGGACTGGGGCCAGTTCATCGAAGGCCACGGCGGCAGGCTCGACCGCCTGGATTCCGGTGCCTTCTCCGCGCCCATCTAGATTCACCTGATCCGGCATTTCCTGGTGCCGTGAGACAACATGAGGCGTACAAGTTCACGGGGCCACCCGAATGGGGCCTTGCCAGAACACGCTCTTCTGGTCGGCCGGATCGAGAACACTCACCTGGCACATGTAGCCGCCTGGATCGAGTCCACCCAGCGGCAATTCGAAGAACAGCGGGGCTGTCGTCAAACGGTCCGCCTTGGCCTCAGTCAGCGCAAACGGGCCCATCTCCAGGGCTTTTCCAGCCCCACGATAGAAGGTGACGAACGCCAACAGCGGCTTCGTCGCGGCCACACTGGATCGGTACGCCTCCAAATAGACCAACAGCTCACCGCTTCGCCGGAATAACCGCGTCACGCTCGGGACCAGCTTCACCCCCTGCCGAACCAGCGGATTCGCCGCCAGCTCTTTCGCCTTACCGGCACTGAAAAGCGCCTGCTTCAGCTCAACTCGCTGGTTGCTCAGGATCACGGAACTGATCGGAATCCGCTTCTCCTCCTTGTTCAGGTTCGGAACCACAAACGAGGCCAGATAGGTCCCGATGCGCCCCGTCTCGTTGTCCCTCGCCAGGAGCTTGATCGAATACGTCCCGGGAAGAAGGGTGAATCCAGTGTCATATTGGATCTGCCTCTTGGAAAGTTGCGCCGCGGTCTCGCCGCCCAACTGCATGTCAACCTGATCCCGCACGTTCGCGAGCGTCACCTGGTACTCGTCTTTCACTTCCCCGAGGAAATCGATCGAGGTCCGCTCCGCGCCGCGCCGGCGCGCCAGCGCCAGTTCGCGCCCGGGGATCCTGATCGCCACCGACACAAAGTACTCGGCCGAGTTCAGCTGGAAATAATCCAACTCGGCGGCAATCGGGATGTCCGTAATGGGATCGCCCAGACCCAGCGCATCGTGGAGTTGTCTCTCTTTGTCGGCGACGGTGAACTGACGGAACTGCTTGCCTGCGTAGTAGCCTTCCCGATAGGACAACTTCGCCGCCTTCTCGCCGTTGTACTGGATTCGGATGCGCCGGTAACGGCCGTCCAACGCGGAGTTGGTCGTATGGTAGCCCACCAGGTAGTAGTTCGTGATGGACCGCTGTGCATTCACAATTCCCACCGTCAGGTCGTTGTGGTCCACCAGCGCCTTGCCTCCGGTATCGGTGGCCAATGCGAACAGAGTGTCCTGCGAGCGCTGGAGATCGCTTGCCACCGCCATCGCCGAGGCTCCGTTGTATAGCGCCACACCGCCTCGTGTCGGCTGACTGGCGTCCCCCAGCGGAGGCGTCGCGACCAGCCCTCGCGCGTCCACCGTGTATAGAGCCACATTCGCCCGGATCGCCGCATTGATGGTGGCCGCCAGTTGCGCCTGGTTCCCCAGACCCGTCAACCGCAGCCCACTCGCAAAGTACACCAGGGCCTTCTTCTGATTCACCTTCCCCAGTATCTGGACCGCGCTCTGCAGCGCGGCCAGTTGACGGTCCGTCGTGAACAGGTAAAACTCGCCGTCGTCCTCTCCAAAAGCACTGCCGTACTCCGCAGCGCTCTCCTCGCCGGACCGCCCGGCCGGCGATTGCCCGCCCCATTGCCACCCTTGGTTCAGAAACAACTGATTGACGGCCGCCAGCAATAGATCGCGATTTCCAGTGAAGTCCTGTCTCACTCGGACCACGCCGGAAAAGGAGATCACCGCGACGAGATCCGAAGCAGTCATGCGGTTTCTGAGAAACTCCACCGCGGCCGCCTGCGCTCGGAACTGATCGGCCGGAGGCATGGAATTTAGGTCGAAGTACAACGCCAGCAGACGGCGATCCCGATACAGGTCACTGCCCGCGCGCTCTGGCGCCAGGCCCATCGAAACCGCCGGTTCCACCGGAGCCGCCGTTCGCGCGCCCCCGCCCCTCACGGGCATTGGCTCTCCATCCCGCAGCCTCTGAAACTCACAGAAGCTCACCGTTTGCGGTCGCCCATCTTCCGTGATGAGGAAGTCTTTCGCGCTCAAACCCTCCACTGGCCGTCCATTCCTATCCGTCACGGTCACGGCCTCAATCACCAAATGGGCATCCGATCGAAAAGTGACAGTCTCTTCAGGTGCGGGTGGCGGGCCCTGGGCCGGCGTCTGGCCGGCTGCGGCCCAAGCCAGCAGAAGGACACTCCAGGTCGGGCACTGCATGCTAGAACCTTATCCGTAGCGTAGTCTGTACGCTGCGCATCGGATTCGCGGTCATGGGCAATCCAAAGGACGCGCTGGTGACCACCGCGTTCCAACTGGGAAAGGTCACATGATTCAGCGCGTTCGTTACATCGAAGCGCAAATCGAACCAACTCCAGGCCCGGCCCAGCGAAGCGTTCACCGAGAACTGCCCCGGCCCGGTCAGCGAGTTCCTGCCGGCATTGCCCCATGCTCCCGTGGCCGGCGCCCGGAAGGCCGCGGCATTCAGGAACCGGCCCGATTCTCCACCATACGGAGTCAGCCCTGTCGCATCCGGGCGGACGCTGCCCGTCACTCCGGTGCCGCGCACGTTCACGGGATAGACGGGGTTTTCGGGCAACCCGCTGCCCACGGTGACCTCGCTCTGCAGAGTCCAGCCTTGCAACGCCGCCGCCTGCCAGCCTCGCAGTCGGGCGCCCCCGGCGACGCCCATGCCCGTCGTATATTGTGCCTGCGCTCGTAACAGATGGCGCTGGTCGAAGCTCGAAAGCCCGCGTTCCCTTGCAAGATTGAGCCAATCCTGGGCGATCGTCGCATTGCCCTGGCCAAATCCGCCCACTTGCGCATTGTCAATGGCCTTGGCGAAGGTGTACTCCACCATTGCCGCTAGGCCGCTGTGAAGCCGCCGCCGTACCTGCGCCTGCGCGGCGTGCCGCCTGGAATTGCCGTTCGAGGTGATGTAGAGGAAACCCGCCGGACAGGTCGAGCATGGGTTCGCCGCGCCGGTGGGATAGGTGTTTGGAAGAAACTGCTGCATGCCCCGAGCGCCCTTCGTCCCCAGATAGCTCACCGTGGCCACCATCGCCCCCGGCAAACCCTGTTGCACCGAGAGTTGCCAGGTCTGCGCGTAGCCAAGGCGGTAGTCCGGGTCCACCGCAAAAGTGCTCAATGCGCCCTGCGGCGAGGCGTTCAGTCCATTGGCCAACGTGAGTGGTGTGGCCGCGCTATTCTCGACACTCAGGCTCTTCGAGAGCGGCGCCTGTTGCGCCATTCGGCTCGCGATCCTCTCATAGGCTGGCGAGTCAAAGTAAATTCCGTAGCCCGCGCGCACCACCATTGACGACGCTTCGGAGGGGCGCCACGCCATCGCCACGCGCGGTTGCATCGCGCGCCTGTCGGGGCGGATCAGGGAGTTCGGATAGCGGGTCCCCGTCAGCACTCCAATCGGATCTCGGCCCAGCACCGGTTCCGCCGCCGCGAACCCCGGGGCCATGTTCAGGTTCACCAGGCGCCCATACTTCTCCGTGATCGGAGCACTGTACTCCCAGCGCAGCCCCATGTTGATGGTGATGGCGGAGTTGATCCGCCAGTCGTCTGTGAACCAGGCGCTCCCGGACGGCGCTCGAAAGTACTTATCGGCGTTACCATACGCGATGGACGCCGTATCGGGAATCCCCAGCAAAAAATCCGCAAAGTCGCTACCCGTCCCCGCAACCGGAACCCCATTCAGCACCTGCCGCGTAGCCGCGCCGTTGAACGTGAAGCGGCCGCGTGCATCCTCTTGCCCCAGGGAGTTGAACTGCTGGCGGCGCAGTTCTGCTCCAAATTTGAACGTATGCGGCTCGCGGATCCAAGTGCCGGCTACGGAGACACCGGCCGTCTGGTCTCGGCGGTACGACGGGAGTTGGTCGGACAGCTCCGCCACGCCGCTCGAGAAGGACAGGCTCGGCGGCCCCCAATTCTCCGGCGCCTGGTCGTTTCCAGCAATGCCCGCCTCGGCCGAGACGTTCGTTCTATATGCCAAATAGGGCGTAATCCGCACGGCGGGCTGGCTCAGACTCCCGCCGAAATCCAGGCTCAGGCGCGGTGTGAAAGCGTGCCGCAATGAAACCTGGGCGTTTACGCCCCTCGTCCCATTCACCGTATGAAAGTCGAAGAGGTTCGCACTCTCTGTCTCGTCTCGGTGCCAGGAGAATGCCGCCGCGAGGACGCTCTTCGCGCCCAACCGGGCGCTCACTCGCGTCTGTAGATCCTCCTGCCGGGTCGTTCCCACAATCGGTACCTGGTAGTTGTACGCGGAGGAGCCCCCGAAGTTCGGTCTTGGGTACAGCGCCAGCAACGCTTGCGCCTCCCGGCTCACCGGGACCCGCCCACGAGGGAACGGCGCGCCCGTGGCCGGATCGTAAATGCCCACCGGCACCCCTCGCGCATCCAGCACGCCCGAAAGATCTCCCTCGCGCATCGCCGGAGTGGGGACAAGACCGCTCAGCGTCGAAGCGTTCCGGTTCCGCGTCGCCTGGTACGCTACGTAGAATTGCCCGGTCCCCCGCTGGGTGCGCGGAATCATCAATGGTCCGCCCAAATACACGCCGAACCGCATTCGGTTGTAGGAGGACTGCGGTGTGTCCTGCCCCGTCAGTGAGAACGGGCGCGCATTCAACGTGGAATTCTCGAGGCCGAAGGTCAAGCCGCCGCTATACAGACGACCCCGTCCTCGGCGGACATTGCCGATGGCCCGTCTCTCCAGACCGAAGCTGGCACTACCGTTGATCACGAATGCATCTAGCTCGCTACCCTCTTCAAACGCCCCGGAGTCCTCAACCGGCACCGTCGGCGGCAATGGCGCGCGTTTAGGATGGGCACCGCCGGTCGCCGGTCTGGTTTGGGCGGATGGAACGGCTTGCCCGGCAGCACTGGCTGCCACTACCTCTCCGCCCAACGCGGGAGCCTTCACCACCATCGCTCGCAACTTTTCCATGGGCAGCAATTGCAGAGCCCAGACCTCACCCGGCGCCTTCGGCCGGACCTCGACGGTGCGTTGCATCGGCACAAAACAAAGCATGGAAACCTGAACCGTCCAGGTTCCATCGGCGAGGTCGGGAAATCCATACGCGCCTTGCGCGTCGGTGATCGCGGCCAGTTTGGTGGAGCCCTGGGATGCGATGACCGTCGCACCAGGCACCGGCACCGCCCCAAACCGCACAGCGCCGTGGTGGTCCGATGCGCACAGCATCGACACCGTCAGCCACACGCAGGCACATTGGGTGGTTCGCCGGCAGCGCATCGTCGCCTCTCAATTCGCAGTGGGCGCCGGTGCGACATGGTCCACGACGATTCGTTCCACCTGCGCCTCCCGTCGCTGCAGGTCCAACCCCAGGCCCCGGATCGACCGCAAGACGCCCCCACTGCCCGGAGTGGACGCCGCGTCCGCCGGGCCGGACTCTCCGGCCGCCGCGGTCACCATTCCCGGAATCGCCGACATTGGAACATCGAACGTCAGGTCATACTCTCCCCGGAGCCCCGTCATGTCCACGACGGGCCGGTCCTTGGCGAAGTTGGTCCCTCCTACCTGATCCGCCAGCGCCGCCATCGTCATTCTGCGCGTCTCATAGCGCACGGACGATGTGGCGGGGTCCAGCGTCATGCGAATGCTGGTGCGTCCGGAAGTCCCGCTGATGACAGTGGCCCCGTTCTTCGCCCTGGTAACGGGCCCACTGGATGCCGCCCCTTCCGGCTTCTTCTCGTCGGCCGCGTCGAACTCTTCCTCGGGCGCCGATTCCTGAAACCTGGGACCATCCTTGCCGACGACAAGCGCAACGACTGGTCGCGGCTTCGCTTCACGATGGACGGATAGTCCAAAGCGGTCCGCCAAAAGGGATTGGAGCATCAAACGCGCCTCGTCCTTCCCCGAGCCTGCCGGCATCTTGCAGGCAATGTCAAAGCGGCCCTTCGAGAGCCCGCCAGGCGGGTCGGCGATCTGGAAGAGCCGCACCTGGTACGCCTCCGCAATGAGTTGGCGCATCGACATGGAGACATACTCCGCGCGATTCCCGTAAATCCGGGGACCAACCCGGATCGCCGCCCCCGCCTGCTGGGCGCTCCGGAAATCCGCCACCGCCGCGGGTTTGATGGATGCCACCTCGAACTCCAACCGTTTCGCAGGCCCCCCGACCGGTTGCCCCGATGTGGGCATCACCAGCAAAGCAGCCGTCAAGTAGCCAACCAGGTGCGCACGCACCACGCCACCCGCTATACAGTCGAGAGATCTCGCCGCATCGGGCGGCAAGCCTCCGCGAAACCACGTCATTCCGACCACCTCGCCCGTGCGTGAGAGTGTATCATTTCGAATGAAACTTTATCATCTTAATATCTTCTTTAAAAGATAAATCTACACACGATGTGTCTGGACTTTTCCATCAATGATCCTGGAATTACAATCGATCCCGCGAGCCACTTGGTTCGGCGTCATCAACTACAGGCCAACGGCATGGCCCTCATCGTCACCCTGACCGGCTTCCTGGGCGGCCTGGGGATGTCCGCCATCAAGCGCGACCGCGGCGTCAAGGACTGCGGCCAGTTCATAGAAGGCCACGGCCCCGCCCAGACGGCCGGCCGCTAAATCTCGGAAACGATCCCTTCCGCGGCACGGCACTCCAAATCCACCACAGGTCGACGGCCAACTGCGCCATGGCTCCAAACCGTACAACCAAATCAGGAATCGGCGAGCCAAAGACCCCATTGGGACGGAGCGAAGCACGATCACACAGGATCACCTCTCTGTGGCCGGTGATGTCGACATGGACCGCCAGTCTTGCATGATGACCGACAAGAGCCCGAATCGCGGTTTCAACCAATGCGTCCGGCGAACACATTGCCAGGAGGCCAGGATTGATCGTTTCAACGGAAAAGCGGGTATTCTCCCATTCACCGGCCCTCGAAAAATATATCTCGCCTACTTTTAGGTATTTAGGGCTACTTTGTCCGAAAACGCTTTGTGGCTCGCGAGAGCATCTTGCGTCGGCGGCGGTTTGCAGCCCGCCGCCTCGGGTGCTCGCGTCGGCTGCGGCTGGCGCGTTCGTCCTGGATCTTTGACATCTATATCTTAGGGTAGACATCGCCCGAGCCGAGATCGGCCACTTCGCCCGTACATAGTGGCTGGTTTTCCAAAACGAAGCCAAGGCCCACAAATTAGTAAATTACAGAACGAACCGAAAAGTCCTTGGGAATCAACAAATCAGGACCCAACGCGGAACCCAATCGGAACCCAAGATCCCAACGGACTGCCCCTCCGCCGCTCTGACTTCTACCCATGGAGATGGAGGCCAAGGCCAGCAATCTCAAAATCTGACTGAACAAAGCCATTCACTGGGTGTCTGGCCCACACGTTCGCCGTCCGGACTGCGCAATCGAAGCCAATGCAGCCTCTAGATCCGGCTCCACAGTGGGAACAAAGCCATTCGACGGATTCGAGACACCCTAGCAGTCCGTGGCAGAAGTCCCGCGAGCCCCGCGGCAAGGGCTTGCGAGCCAACGGCGCGAAGAGCCGACCGAACCAGTGCCGGCCACTCGGAGGGAGGCTCGCCACTGCCGTTGGCCGCAACCCCTTGCCGCCCTTTGGGTTCGCGGCGCCGCTGGTCCTCGGTCTCGGAATGCTCTCGCTCCGTCGGAATGGATCGAGGTCGTCAATCAGCTCCGATTACAGGACCGGCGGCGTTGCGAACGGGGCCGTGCGACTTCTGCCATGGGCTGCTAGACCGGTGATTGTGCTCGGAGCAGAAGCCGGACCGCAATCCCGCGACGTCGTCGGAACAAAGCCAGATCTCTTTGCGGCCAGGGACTTGGTTGCCCTCAGGCCGTCAGCCACTTGCGGGCCAAGTCCTGGGGGTCGGCATCAAGGTCCACCGGTTCCGCCCGGATCTCGACTCCCCCTTCAATCCAGACCGCTTGGATGCCCTGCGCTTCGGGCCGCAACTCCAGGCGCCGGCCCTTGGCTTCCAGCAGGAGAGTGGTGCCCGACCATCGGAAATCGACGAAAGTGCGCTGCGAGTGGCCGATCGTACGGCAGGCTGTCAGGAACTGCTGAGTGAATGGGCTCGTCTTCAAGGCTTCCGCATGCGGCGCCGCTTTCAGGGCCGCCGCCCGTTCTTCCTCTTTCGCCGCCAACTCGCGCTTGATCTTGTCCGGATCCCGCTCCTCGCGCGACTCCAGCGCCTTCAGATTGTTTTCCAGATTATCCAGATAGCTCATTCCCTCCAGGATAGCCGAGCGCCACCGGAGGCTCGTCGCTGGATCCCGCGGCCGGCCCCTAAAGCTGCGGTTTGAGTAACTTTGGCGGCGCCCGCAGCCGCCAGGCTTCGAGAATGTGCTCGGTCAGGTCGTCGTCACTGATTGAGTCGAGCTCGATGCCGACCCAGCCGCTGACGCCGACATAGGGTGGGTAGTAGAAGGTCTGGGGCCAGGTTGCCAACAGCGTAGCTTGCGCGCCCGGTGGCACGGGCACCCAAACGGCGATGTGTCCGTCGTTGTGATGGTTGTTCGAGAACATGGTGAAGACCTTCTTGTGTACAAAGAAAGTGGGTTCGCCGTGGGAGAGCTTTTCCGACGTGCCAGGCAGACTGAGGCAGATGCGACGGACGCGCTGTAGGTGAGCCTGGGAGTCGACGGCTTTGGCGGATTTCGGCATACGGTAAACGGCCCCCCTCTGGGGTGATTGTCGCGCGAAAGAGCGGCTGACCGCTGATGCGGAACTCGCTGGTCGGGAGTGGTGTCGAAAGCAGCGTGATACGGCTTCGATTGTCTGGCCCAGTTGCGGTGGACCCCTCTTCACCGCTCGACTGGCGGCTGCAAGTATGGCTGCTGTCGTCGCTTTTCTTCAATATGCCCTTCTTCTGCGTGTATGGTGCGGGTTTCTGGATGGAGTGGCCGCTCCCGCAATACTCAGTCATCCTCGTGGTGGTTGCCCTATTTGTAGCCGGCGTGTTCTTTCTGATGCCGGCGCTGGCCGTCCATGCAGCACGGAAGTCATTGTTCGAGACACTAGCTGATTCCATCGGCTCCCTGCCGGCTTTGGGCGTCCGCCTCTGTGGTATTGCACTTCTGTTCCTATGGATCGGAGGGTTGTTTGGTGTTTCGCTGAATCTGGTCTCTTCTGCGATGGACCTCTGGGATTCTCCTCTATCACGTGGTCTCGTCTGTGTGGCTACGCTATGCTTCCTCTGCTTCACTGGGGTGCAGAGCGAAGCGAACAGTGCGAAGTTGGCTTTCCTATCAGCCAAGTTCGGCCTGGCAATCCTCATTGCGGGGCTGGTCCGCGTTCATGAAGCGTGGCCGGCCATACCGTATGGGTTCCAGCATTCCGGGATCAGTTCAGATGGTATGGATATCTGGCGCAGGTTGTCAGAGCTGGTCGCGTACCTGGCACCACTTTGCTTCTTCGCGGCGGCATGGGGCCCCCGAACCTCCGGGCGAAAGCAGATTGTTGCCGCGGCTCTACTTGGTCTAGCGCTGCCACTGTTAGCAGTGCTCCTTCTCTTAGGTGTGATGAACGTCGCGACAGCTAAGTCCGCCTACTACCAGCCAAGCCTAGACCCCAACATAACCATGGCACTGTGGGGCCAAACGGCCAGAAGCGCCATACCAGGCCGCATGTTGATTGTCAGCGTTACGGTTTTCGGAGTGGTGAGATTCGGCATTCGGGCGTTGGCGGATTCGGCCGCGCTCTTCTCCACGGGCCGCGTAACGAGGTGGCTGATGGTCGGTGCCTTCATCGCCGTCTCGACTGTCCTCTCAATGCATGCCTTCGACCCGACGGCCTTTCCTACTCGGACCGCCACTACTCACGTGCTGGTTGTCGCCTCAGCAATCCTGACTGCCGATTGGCTTCTCAAGCACTCGAAGCCGGAAGGGCACGGTAGATGGGATTGGGCCGGCTGTACGGCGCTCGGCGCGGGTTTGGCGGCGCCGTGGTACTTGCCAGCAATGCTTGTGGGTTCGGGCGATGACGTGTGGTGGTACCGTTCGCTGTTGCCCTCCTATGGGATGACTCTTCTTGCTTGCGTGATTGGCCGAGCGGTAGAAAGGGCCGTGGTGGCAAGGCATCGCAATCCACCGGGCCTGGTTTCGCCATAGCTTCATCGGCTCGCACCATGCCCGCGTAGTCACTTTTCGGCACGTCCGTCACCTCTTCTGGGGATATCCGCGGGCGGCTGCGCATGTCCACAATTGTGGAGAGGCGGGGTGCACACCGCCTTGCCATTTCGGGCTCCACCGTATTTCCGCGGAGCCTCTGCAGCCGGACACGCGGCCGTATGCCGGCGTTGGATCTCACTTGAGGGGGAATATGCAGGAAATCACCCGTTACTTCCTTGAAAACTGGCAACTGCTGCTTGTGCCCACCGCGGTATTCGCCATTGTGATGGTGGCCGGTTTGTTCGCCCGCCGGATTCTGTTCAGCCGCCTTCACAACTGGGCTGCGCGCACCACAAGCCAGATCGACGATGACACCCTGCAGACGCTACACGGTCCCTTCCTGCTCTGGGTGGCCATCCTGAGCCTCCACCTCGCCACTCAATCGGCCCCCTTGCCGCCCAAGGCTTCCGGCTTGCTGTCCAAGGTATTTCTGATCCTCTGGATCGTCTCGCTCACCATCGTAGCCTCGCGCCTGGTCGCGCTCTTTATCCGGCACAAAGGCAGCGCTCTTCACGGGGCTTTGCCGGTGACTACACTCACACAGACCCTGGGCCGGCTGTTTGTGATCAGTTGCGGCCTGCTCATCCTCCTCAACACTCTTGGTATCTCAATTACGCCGATCCTGACCGCGTTGGGTGTTGGTGGCCTGGCCGTGGCTTTGGCGCTGCAGGACACGTTGTCCAACCTGTTCGCGGGTTTCTACCTGAGTATCGCCGGGCAGGTACGTGCCGGCGACTACATCAAGCTCAGTTCCGGCGAGGAAGGCTACGTGGCCGATACGAACTGGCGCAGCACTACATTGCGGGCGCTCGCCAACAACTACATCGTGGTGCCGAATGCCCACTTGGCGCAGGCGATTCTGACGAACTACCATCTGCCCGAGAAGAGAATGTCTCTGTCGATTCCCGTGAGCGTCAGCTACGAGTGCGATCCGGATGAGATTGAGCAGATGCTGGTGGAAGAAGCCGTGGCGGCGGCCCCGGATATCCCAGGGTTAATGGCGAACCCGTCGCCGTTTGTACGGTTCATTCCGGGATTTGGCGCGTCCTCCCTGGACTTCACGCTGATCTGCCAGGTGAATGAGTTCGTCGACCAGTATCTGGTACAGCATGAGCTTCGTAAGCGCATCTTCCGGCGCTTCCGCCGGGATGGTGTCCAGATCCCCTTCCCGAGTCGCACAGTGTATATGTACAATCAGCAGACCGTCGCGCCGGTAGACACCACGGGCGGGCGGAGGAATGCCGCCTCGGCCTAACTCGCGGACGGCTTCGGCCAGGGCAGCGACGTTCTCGCTCGGGGACCGTCACCCCACAGCGTCAGGCCGAGTTCCCGGTAGTTGCAGACTGGGTGGCAGGCAATTCTCTACAATCGCACTGGTAGGGATTTTGCATGTTCCAATTTCTGCACGCCGCCGATCTGCATCTCGATAGTCCGCTGACGGGACTGGCCCGCTATGAGGGATTGCCCGCGGATGAGATCCGCAACGCCTCGCGGCTGGCACTGGACCGGTTGGTGAACTGCGCCGTGGAGCGGGGCGTGCGCTTCGTAATTCTGGCCGGCGATATCTACGACGGCTCGTGGCGCGACGCGGCGACGGGATTGTACTTTGCGAGCCGGATGGCGCGGCTGCGCCAGGCGGGGATCCTGGTCTACCTGATTCAAGGCAACCACGACGCGGAAAGCGTCATGGCCAAATCCATTCGATTGCCGGAGAATGTCCACGTATTTTCCGGCAGGAGGGCCGGCAGCGCTGAAGTGCCCGATGTCGCGGCGGTGGTCCATGGCCGGAGCTTTGCCACCAGGGCCACGGAGACGAATCTGGCTGTTCAGTATCCGGCCCGCGTTGAGGGCCGATTCAATATTGGCGTGCTGCACACCTCGCTCTCGGGGTTTGAAGGACACGATTCCTACGCTCCGTGCTCGTTGGACGATCTGGCATCGAAGGGGTATGACTATTGGGCGCTTGGGCATGTGCACAATGGCCAGATCCTGAGCCGGGCGCCCTACGTTGTGTATCCGGGTAATTTGCAGGGCCGCAACATCAGGGAGACCGGGCCGAAGGGTGCGTATCTGGTAACCGTGGACGACGGGTTGCGTGTGGAGGACTGCGGGTTTGTTGCGCTGGGCTCCTTCCAATGGCGGCGGTTGGATGTGGATCTCTCAGGCTGCGCGAGCGTGAAGGAGATGCACGCGCGTTGGGAGGATGCATTCAGAGAGTTGAGATCTGCTGAGCCGGATGACTCGCCGTTGATCGTTCGGGTACGGCTGACGGGGGCGACCGCGCTGCAGGCGATGTTGCAGGGGCAGACCGATTGGAAGCTCGATCTTCGAGCCTTGGCCACCGATGTGGGCGCCGAGCAGTTGTGGCTGGAGAAGATCGAATTGGACCTCGCTCCAGTCAGCGCGCCGCTGGATCTCACTGGCCCGATGTCTGAGTTGACCGAGGCGATCCAGCGTGCCGCGAGCGACCCGGAGATCGCGGCCAAGGCCGACCTGCAGCCGCTGTTGCAGAAGCTTCCAGACGATGTCCGTGGCGAGGTTGCCGAGTGGTTGCGCACGGATGGGCCGCGGTACAGGAGGCTGCTCGAAGAGGTCGAGTCGATGCTGTTGACGAGGCTGGCCGGTCAAGGCGGTGCGCAGTGAGATTCCAGGCGCTGAACATCCCGGCCTTTGGGCCATTCACGGGTAAGCATCTGGATCTTTCGTCTGGCGCGGGCCGTCTGGAGATCATCTATGGACCGAACGAGGCAGGGAAGTCGTCGCTGCTACGGGCGATTTCGACGTTGCTCTTCGGGTTTGAAGGCCGGACCACCGACGACTTCCTGCACCCCTACGGCGACCTGCGTGTCGGTGGCACTATCGAACACGACGGCCGCGTGCTGAGCTTCATGCGGCGCAAGGGCAACAAGAACACACTGCGCGATGGGGCCGATGCGGTGCTGATGTCCGACGACGACCTGATGGCCGTCGCTCCGGTCGCGAATCAGCAGGTGTTCGAGGTGATGTTCGGACTCGATGCGGAGCGTCTGTCCAAAGGCGGCAGAGAACTATTGGCCGGGCATGGTGAGTTTGGACAGATGCTGTTCGCTGCGGCGGCGGGCATTGAGGGCTTGCACTCGGTGCTGACGGGGCTGGACGACGAAGCCACTGCCTTGTTCAAGCCTCGTGGATCCGCGGCGGCGATCTCCAGAATGCTGGCCGAATACACCGCCCAGCGCCAGCGGATCCGCGATGCGCAGGTGACTCCGCATGCATTGGGGGAACTGCGCGAGCAGAAGGAGACGGTTCTGCGGCGGCTGAGTGAGCTGCGCGCCGGACTCGCGGCTGCCATGGCGGAACAGGAGCGTCTGCGCCGGATCCGATCCGCGATTGGCCTGCTCGACCAACGGCGGCTGGTGCGGAGCGAGTTGGCCGTGCTGGGCGATGTGGTTCCACTGCGGCGCGGGTTCGCGGATGAGTTCGCGGAGGCGCGCCACTCCGTCTCGATGCATGACGCCGAACGGCAAGGGCTACGGCAGCGTGTGTCGCTGCTGCAGGCGGAAGTCGAGGGGATCCGGTTCTCTGAGGTGTTTCTGGCGCATGAGACGGCGATTGAGGCGCTGTTCCAACGGCTAGGCGCCGAGCGCAAGGCTTTGGCGGATCTACCGAAGCTGAAAGGGACTCAAGCGGGTCTGGAGTCGGACATCCTTGAGATGCTGGCCGATCTACGGGAGCCCGCGGACTTGGAGGAGTTGGGGCGGCTGCGCGTGCCGGCGGGGGATGCGAAGCTGGCAGCGGTATTGACCACGGAGCATGCGGAGCTCAGCGCGAATCTTCGCAATGCCACTACGCAGGTGGCTGAGTTGGGTGTCGAGGTAGAGCAGGACGCGGCCCGATTGGACGCGCTGGCGCCGGCCCAGTCCGTGGTTGTGTTGGAACAGGCGCTACGGCTGGAGACTCTGCCTGAGGCCAGGCGGCGCGACCTGGCCGCTCGTGCAGAGACGCTGAGGGCTCGCATCGCTGAGGACGTGCGGCAGCTGCCCTGGTCCGGCTCTGTCGAGGATTTACTCCGCGCGGCTGTGCCCGCGGAGGGCACCGTGAACGAGTGGCGCCGACGCCTGGACTTGGCGGATAGCCAGTTGCGCGAGGCGGAGGCCGCGCGTGGCGAGGCGGAACGCGAGGTGAAGCGCCACGAGACAAGCCTGCGGCGGTTGCAGGCGCACCGGGCGATTGCCACGGTGAGTGACTTGACCGCGCGGCGTGATCGCCGGGAGCAAGGCTGGCGCGCCGTGAGGCAGGCCTGGCTGGAGGGATCCCTCGACGAGGCCACGCAGTTCGTTGCCGAGCCCGTCACGGAACCGGCTCGGCTAGCCGATGTTTACGAGGGCACGGTAAAAGAGGCGGATGGCGTGGCTGACGATCTGCGGGAGCATGCAGACGAGGCGGCCAAGGTGGGGCAGGCGCAATTCGAGATCGAGGCCTCCAGGGAGCGGCTAGCGGAGCGGACCACTGAGGTGAGCAGGAAGGAAACCGCAAGACGCGAACAGGCCACCGAGTGGGCGGCCCTGTGGCAGCCCTGGGGGATCTCCGCCGGTGAGCCCGCGCAGATGGCGGAGTGGCTGAGGTGCCGCGCAAGTGCCGCCGATCAGATGCGCGCTTTGGAGTCGCTGGAATCGGAACTGCGCCAAGGCGCGGTTCAAGATGAGGCGGCTGAAGCGGAACTGCGGGCGGCGATTGACGAGGTGACCGGCACTCCGCCGGAAGCGGGAGCCGAGCTTCGAGAGCTGCGCAGTCAGGCCGGGCGCCTTGTCGAGGAGTTCAAACGGCTGGCGTCGGCGCGACAGAATCTCGAGGAGCAACTCGCCGGCGCCCGCCGGAAGCTAGCCCTTGGGCAGAGCAAGGAGAGCCGGGCGTGTGAGGAGCTGGCGGCATGGCAATTGCGCTGGAGACAACTGGTCGAGCGGTTGAAGCTCGGCGGCGCGGAAGAGCCGGCGGCCGTGCAGGACTTGCTGCACTCGCGGACACAAGTGACGTCACGTCATGGCGAGTATGTGTCCACCAAGGCGCGCATCGACGGGATCCTGCGGGACCGCGCCCAGTTTGAGTCCGACGCTCGTGGGGTGGCGGATCTGGTTGCTCCGGCACTGGCCGGGGTTGAGGCGATGGAGGCGGTCCGCCAGATGTACGAACAGTTGGCCGCCCAGCGGAAGGCGCGCGATCTGGCGGCCTCCAAACGTGTTGATTTGGCCGCTGAGAGGGAGAAGCTGGATGGTCTGGATATTCGTCTGACCCAGTTGGAGGCGCATCTTAAGGCGCTTGTGATCGAGGCGGGCTGTGGCGAGCCGGCGGAGGTGCCGGCGCGCATCGCCGCCTGGGAGAAGAGGCAGGCCGCGCAGAACAAGCTGGACGAGATCCACCACACGCTGGCGGGCATCGCGGCGGGCCGCACTCTGGAGGCACTGGAGGAGGAGGCCCGCGGCGTGATCGCGGACGAGATCCCTGGCCGGTTGGAGAACGTGGAGCAGACGCGTGCCCGTCTGGAACAGGAGAAGGATGAATTGATCCGGGAGGAGACGTCACTCAACCAGAAGATGGAAGGCTTCGAGGCCAGCACCGACGCGCGGGACGCGGCCTCCGACCTGCAGAGCACGCGGGCGGCACTGGTGGAGGAGACGGAGCACTATGTACGGCTGCGGTTGGCCGAGCAGTTGCTGCGGTCCGCCATCGACGAGTTCCGGAGGAAGTCGACGGGGCGCCTGCTGGAGCGTTCATCACAGGTCTTCGCGGCGTTGACACTCGGGTCGTTCGACGGCTTGAAACTGGAGTACGGATCCGATGCGAAAGGCCAGGTGGTCCTGGTGGGGGTACGGCCGGACCGGCGGACCGTGACTGTAGAAGGGATGAGCGAAGGGACTCGGGATCAGCTCTACCTGGCCTTGCGGATTGCCAGCCTGGAAGTCCACTTCGAGAAGCACCCGGCCGTACCGCTGATCGCGGATGACATCCTGGTGCACTTCGACGATGCCAGGGCGGCCGCGGCTCTGGGCGCATTGGCGGAGCTAGCCGGTCATACGCAGGTGCTGCTGTTCACGCACCACCGGCACATGGTCGAACTGGCCGCGGAGAGACTGACGCCGGAGCAGTTTGTCACTTACCGCCTGGAGAGAGTAGCGTCGGCCGTCTGAGCGTCAAAGGCCTCCCGCGGTTGAGGCTACTCATCGCGTAGCGCCACCATCGGATCGATGCGCGTGGCGCGCCAGACCGGCACGGCCACTGCCGTCAACACCGCCACGATCACACCCGCGATGGCCGCGAAATAGGTGGCGGCGTCGGCCGGCTTCACGCCGACCAACAGACTTTGAATGACCTTTCCGGAGGCCAGGGAAAGCGCCACGCCCACCGCGATGCCGATCGCGGCCAGCAGCAACGCCTTGCCCAGTACGAGTCCGGCGACATTGGAGGTCTGGGCGCCCAAGGCCATCCGCAGGCCCAGTTCGGGCGTGCGTTGGGCCACGGCATAGGACATGACTCCGTGAATGCCGGCCATGGCGAGCAACAGCGCGAGGGCGGCGAAGATCCCCACCAGGAATGTCCGGAAGCGGGGTGCCGCGATGGATTCCGAGACCATCTCCTGCAATGTGGTGAACTTCATGGCGATGCCGGGGTTGGTCTTGGTGACGGTGACACGGACTGAGTCAGTGAGCGAAGCGGGCGGAATGGAGGTCCGAATGGCGACCTGGAGTTCGTTGGCAAAATACGGGTGCTGCTGGAAGGCCATGTAGAGTTCGGGCGCCGGCTTGGCGGCGGGGGAATCAGAGCGGACATCCCCAACCACGCCGATGACGGTCATCCACTCGTCACGGTCGAGCCCGCACTTGATGCGGCGGCCGATGGGGTCCTCATTGGGGAAGGTCTCGCGGGCGAGGGCACGGCTGATGATGGCCACGACGGGTGCGCTGTACTGATCGCGTTCACTGAAGTCGCGACCGCGCAGCAGTGGGATGCCGAGAGTGGAGAAGTAGCCGGGGCTGGCGAGGCGGAAGCCGGCCTGCGGCAGCTTCGCGCCGGGCGTGAAGGAGTGCCTTCCCTCGACGGCGTAGGAGCCATTGGAGCCATATTGCCCGGCGGGCATGCCCATGGCGGCCGAGGCGGAGGTGACGCCGGGCAGGGTGCTGACGTCGCGCAGGATCTTCTCGAAGGTCCCTGTGGCGCGCTTGTACTCCGCCTCTTCGTTGGCGGGCACGTGGGCGTACATCACGAGAATGCCGTCGGTGCGGAAGCCGAGGTCGGCCGAGGTGAGGCCGAGGAAGCTCTTGAGTAGAAGGCCGGCGCCCAGAGCCAAGACGAAGGCGAGGGCGATCTCAATAGCGGCCAGACTGCCACGCAGTCTGTGAGACCCGCGGCCACCGGCGGAGCGGCCGCCACTCTGCTTCAGTGCTTCATTCACGTCCACTCGAGAGGCCTGCCAGGCGGGCAGAAGACTGAACAGGACGGCGGACAGCATGGAGATGACCGTGGCGAAGAGCAGTGTCGTGGTGTCGACGCGCACCTCATCCAGGCGAGGCAGGTTCTCCGGAGCGAGGCGGAGCATGGCGTCCGTCCCGAGGTAAGCGAGCGCGCAGCCGGCGAGCCCGCCCAACAGGCCGAGAACGAGACTTTCGGTGAGAAGTTGTTTGATGAGGCTGGCCCGCCCGGCACCCAGCGCGGTGCGCACCGCCATCTCGCGGACACGGGTGGTGGCGCGGGCCAGCAGCAGGTTGGCCACGTTCGCGCAGGCGATGAGCAGGACCAGTGCAACGGCACCCATCAAGACCATCAGCATGGTGCGCACCGGGCCGACGAGTTGATCGCGCATGGGCGCCGTCGTGAAGGTCTTCTGCCGGTTCTCGGGGAAACTGGCGGCCAGGCGGGCGCCGATGGCGGCGAGGTCGGCTCGGGCCTGCTCCACGGTGACGTTCGGCTTCAGCTTGGCGGCCACGCGGTAGTTGTAGGCCGTTCGATTGAGGTTCTCGGGCCGGGTGGGCGCGGTCAACCAAATATTGGATTTGCGCGGGAACTGGTAGCTGAGTGGCATGACGGCCGCGATCTCGTACGACTTGCCTTCCACGCTGACGGCGCGGCCCAGGGCGTCGGCGGGGCGGCCATAGTTGCGCAGGGCGAACGACTCACTGACCGCCACCTGCCCCTCGGACGGAGCGTGCCCGGCGAGCGGAGCTGTGCTGAAGACACGGTAGAAGCCGCTCTCCACAAAGGCGACTCCGGTGAACTCGGCGCGGCCATTCACTTGGACGCCCATTTCGCCGCCGTAGTAACGGCTGAGGGCTTCAAACGAGCCGGCTTGCTGACGTACGTCCTCCAGGTCGCCGCCGGTCATGCGCGGTGTTTCGCGGCCCGTCTCCAACGACCGGGTGGAGACGCTGACGATGCGCTGCTCATCGGGGAAGGTGAGCGGAGCCAGTAGAACTCCATTGACAACGCTGAAGATGGCAGTGTTCAACCCGATGCCCGCACCCAGGGTGGCGACGGCCACCAGGGTGAATCCGGGGCTCTTGCGCAGCCAGCGGAAGGCCTGTTTGAGATCGGTGGAGAGCATGATGTCTATTCTGTACGAGGAAAAGGGGCGAAAGTTTCCGCAATCTGTAAACAAATGTCAAGCCGATGGAGCGACGAAAGGAATACAATGTTTCACCATGAGTTCCGAGCAGAACCCCGCACTCTCCCGGCGCGGCGCACTAGGAGCGATTTTCGGCACCGCCCTCAGCGCCGAGACGCTCAAAGCAGCCCCCATCCAGCCGAAGGATCCCATCAAGATCACGAAGCTCGAGACGTTTCTAGTGAAGCCCCGGTGGCTCTTCCTGAAGATCCACACCAACGCCGGCATCACGGGGTTGGGCGAGCCCATCACGGAAGGCCGCGCCCTGACGTGCCAGGAGGCGGTGAAAGAGATCGAGCCTTACCTGATCGGCAAGGATCCGCGGGCGGTGGTGCAGCATTGGCAGGCCATCTACCGCCATGCCTTCTACCGCGGCGGGCCTATCCTGACATCGGCGCTCAGCGGCATTGATCAGGCACTGTGGGACATCAAGGGCAAGGCGCTCGGCGTGCCGGTGTACGAGTTGCTGGGCGGGCCCACGCGGAACCGTGTGCGGGTCTATGCGCATGCGAGCATCTCGAATCCGGCTCGCGTGAAAGAGGCGCTGGCCCAGGGGTTCACGGCCTTCAAGTCGGGGCCGCCGCGCCGCCGCAACTTCCCGCGTTACATCGAGACTCCAGCCGAGGTGCACTACGCGGGCGAGCGGTTTGCCGAATTCCGCAAGCTGGTGGGGGACAACGTGGACATCGGCGTCGACTTCCACGGCGCGGTGAGCCCGGCCCACGCCAAGATGCTGATCAAAGCGCTGGAGCCGTACAACCCGATGTTCATCGAGGAGCCGTGCCAGGCGCAGAACCACGATGTGATGGCGGAAATCGCGCGCTCCACGCACCTGCCCATCGCCACGGGCGAGCGCGTCTTTACCAAGTGGGGCTTCCGGGAAGTGCTGGAGAAGAAGGCTGCGACGATTCTCCAGCCGGATCTGTGCCACGCAGGCGGCATCACGGAAGTCCGCCTGATCGCGGGTATGGCCGAGGCTTACTACGCGTCCGTTGCGCCGCACAATCCGCTGGGTCCCATCTCGCTGGCGGCCGGCGTCCAAATCGCCGCGTCGATCCCGAACTTCCTCATTCAGGAGCAGGTCTCGTTGGGTGAGGGCTACATCAAGCAGCCGTTCAAGGTGCGGGAAGGCTACCTCGACCTGCCCACCGCGCCCGGCCTGGGCATCGAACTGGACGAGAATGCGATGGCCGATAAGCTGGGCCACGACTGGAAGAACCAGGAGAGCTACGACGCGGACGACGGCAGCGTCGTCGACTGGTAGCTTCCGCTGCCTACAGCTTGAAGAGTTCCCGCAGCCGCTTGGTCTGCACGCGGCTGACGGGGATCTCCGTGCCTTTCTTGTCGTCCATGCGCAACTGGTAGCTGGACTTGAACCACGGAATCACCTCGCGAATGTGGTTGATGTTCACCACATAGCCGCGATGGGCGCGCCAGAAGGTGGCGGGATCGAGGCTGGATTGCAGTTCCTCGATGGTCTTGTAGTTCGTCTGGCCCTCCAAGGCCGTCGTGACCACGGTGATCAAACCGTCCTCGATGGTGGCGTAGATCAGCTCCGCCGCATCGACGATCAGGTTGCGGCCGCCGCTCTTCACCAGGAGTTTGGCCCGCGCCGCCGGGCCTGGTGACGCGGGACCGGGCGCCAGCAACGGCTCCGGCTCCAGCAGACTGCGCTTGACGCGCTCGACCGTTTGCGCCAGGCGGTCGCGATCGACGGGTTTGAGCAGATAGTCCAGCGCCTCCAGCCGGAAGGCTTCCAGGGCGTATTGCTCGTAGGCGGTGCAGAGCACGAAGGCCGGCATGGGCGCCTTGTCCGCCTTGAGCTTGTGGATCACGCCCAAGCCGTCGAGGCCGGGCATCTGGACGTCGAGGAAGACGAGGTCGGGCTCGCACTCCTCGATGCACTGAACGGCTTCGATTCCATTGCGGGCTGTGCCGACGATGTCGATGTCTGGAAACTCGCGCAGCAGGAACGCGAGTTCATCGAGGGCCAGCGCCTCGTCGTCGGCGAGCACCGTCGGAATCGATGCGCCGGTTCGTCCGGCGGGAGGCTTGGATGTGACAGGGCCGGCCATGGTGCTCCTACTGTCAATTTGAACACGAGGGCGGCGGGCAATGGTCTTCAGGGCGCCGCGGCGGTGTGGAGGCTCCACTGGTAGAGCCGTTGATGCCCTGTCTTCAATGGGATGCGCTGGAGGGACGGTTCTTGGTCGAGTCCGGCCGCAATGGGTTTCGCGTCGACGGGCGCCAACCAGTGGAAGGCGAGTTCCTGGTCGTCCTCCAACAGGACGTGCGTGATGCGATGGACCGCCAGCAGTTGGTGGAAGCGGGCGGCGTCCCACGGGCCGCGGCCCCAACTGTAGATGTGGCGACGATAGCCGCTTTTAGTCCCGAACAAGGGATAGTCCTGCGTAATCTGGTTGCCGATGAGCAGCACGCGAGCGTCCACGGGCAGGACCCGGCAGGCCTCGTCAAACGGCGAATTGTCGATGCTCATGGCGGGTGGCATCAGCCACCACATGCGCACGAACATGGCGGTTTCGCGGGCGGGGAACCACGCACCGAGCACCGCCAGGGCCAGCACCGGCCAGGCGGCCCAGGGGCGGAGGAGGGGCAGAACTGCAACCAGGAGAAGCGCGATGGCTGGCAGCAGGAAACGATCGGGGATCTGATCGGCGGTCACCCAGCGCAAGGTGAAAACCGGGCCCAGCAGCATGGCGGCGCCGCACAGCCAGACGGTGCGTTGCGGGCGTCGCCAACCCAACAGGAGTCCAGCGGCGGCGAGGATCCCAGCGAAGGCGAAGCGCGAGGGCGGCCAAGTCTCAGGCGGCCGATAGAGGGCCGGCCAGCGCACGTCGGCGGTTTCGGCGCGCAGCGGATGGGCGGCTCCAGTGAGGTTCACCCAGCTTTGAGACAACCGGGCCGTGCCGGGCAGGTCCAGGAAGATGAGGGGCGCGCGCCTGGCGATGGTGGTCCACTCGGAGGGCTGGCTTCCATAGAACCCGCGCATGTCGGCGGGGCCGGTGGGCGCGCCATACCAGCTCCAGTTCGAGAGGAAGAGGAAGAGCAGGCCATTGGCGGCAGCTCCAGAGAGAAACCCCGCCAGCGTGGGCAGGATGCCTCGGCGCGCCACGATCAGAACCGCCGGGATGAGTGCGAGTGCGTAGAGCCGGGCATGGACGCAGACGGCGAGTGAGACTCCGGCCCAGAAGAGCGAGGCCGCGGGATGGGCGTCCTCACCCGTTTCCAATGACTCCAGCAACCAATAGGCCAGGCCGCAGGCGAACAGTACCGCCCAGTGATCCGCCTTCAGGTAACGGGCGAGAAAGAGGCCGATGGGGGCGGCGGCATAGAGGGCGGCGCCGGCGGCGGCCACGGGGGCCGGGGCTTTCAGACGCCGCGCCAGCAACCAGACGGCGGCGATGGCGAGAGGGTAGCCGAGGGCCGTCAGGACGCGGCCCGGAGCTTCGACGCGCGTGAACAGCAGGGGCCAGAAGAAGAACAGCTCGCCCTGGAAACTCAGCGCGGTCTGGCGCTCATTATGGGTCTCCCAGAAGCCGATGGACTGGTGCTGAAGCCAGTAGGCGGCGCGCGAGGCGTGGTACATCTTCTCGTCCCAGGTGTGGATGGGGGCGAGTGCGGCGAGGCACGTGTTGGCCGCGACGAGGATGGCAATGAAGCCGGCCGCGGCGAGCACGCCAAGTGGAATCGCGCGCACGGACGGCGTTTCCAATCGCGTGGGCGGGATCCAGTAGAAGAGGGCGGCGCAAAGCAGCGCCTGGGCCGTGAGGAACGGCCACGGAGTCAGCCAATGGAGCGGCGAAAGCACCTGCGCAAAGAGCCCAGGCTGCAGGGCGAATACGGAGGCGAACACAAAAAACCGGCCGCCGAAATCGTCGGCGGAATTTCGCGCGGCCCACAACGCGGCCGAAAATGCAAGCAGCAAAGAGGCCGCCAGGAGGATCCAGGACATGGGTTCTGAAGTGGGCCGATGAGGCGCAAACGCGTCTACGGCTGTTACTATAGCAAGTGGATAGATACGCTTTTATCAAGCGGTTCCAGCAAGGAGTGTACTCTGTTGTCTAATAATGAAAGTGTCAAGATCGCGCCGGCAGAGGGGAAGCTCGGTGTACTCATCCCCGGCCTCGGCGCGGTTTCCACTACCTTCATTGCAGGCGTGGAAGCCGTCAAGCGCGGTCTGGGACAGCCGATCGGCTCGTTGACGCAGATGGCGACGGTTCGGCTGGGGAAGCGCACGGATGGCCGTTCGCCTTACATCAAGGACTTCGTCCCGCTTGCTGGTCTGGACGACCTGGTCTTCGGCGGCTGGGACATCTTCGAAGACACTGCGTACGAATCTGCCTGTAACGCTAAAGTATTGGAACCTTCCCTGCTGGAGCAGGTGAAGGAGCCGATGCAGGCGGTCAAGCCCATGAAGGCCGTGTTCGATCAGGAGTATGTGAAACTGATCCACGGGCCGAACGTCAAGACGGAAGGGACCAAGTACGACAAGGCCCTTGCCCTGATGGAAGACATCAAGAACTTCCAGAAGGAAAACAACGTCTCGCGGACCGTCATGATCTGGTGCGGCTCCACCGAGGTTTTCCACAAGCCATCGGCTGTCCATGAGACCTTGGCCTCGTTCGAAGAGGGCATGAAGAACAACGATCCGGAGATCGCGCCCTCGCAAATCTACGCGTATGCCGCACTGATGAGCGGCGTGCCATTCGCTAATGGCGCCCCGAATCTGACACACGATATTCCCGCCCTGCTCGACCTCGCCAAGGAGCGCAATCTGCCCGTCTGCGGCAAGGATTTCAAGACCGGCCAGACGTTCATGAAGACCCTGATCGCGCCGGGCTTGAAAGCGCGCATGCTGGGCATCGCCGGCTGGTTCTCCACCAACATTCTGGGCAACCGCGACGGCGAAGTGCTGCACGATCCCGGCAGCTTCAAGACGAAGGAAGAGACCAAGCTGAGCGTGTTGGACCACATCCTGCAGCCGGAACTCTATCCGGTGCTCTACAAGGATCTCTACCACGCCGTCCGCATTAACTACTATCCGCCGCGCGGCGACGCCAAAGAGGGCTGGGACAACATCGACATCTTCGGCTGGCTGGGCTACCCCATGCAGATCAAGATCGACTTCCTGTGCAGGGACTCGATTCTGGCTGCGCCGCTGGTGTTGGACCTGGTGCTGTTCCTCGATCTGGCGCATCGCGCGGGGATGCGCGGCATTCAGGAGTGGCTGTCGTTCTACTTCAAGGCGCCGCTGCATGCTCCCGGGCTGTACCCCGAACACGACATTTTTATCCAGCTGATGAAGCTGAAAAACACACTGAGATGGATGCGCGGCGAAGACCTCATCACGCACCTCGGCCTGGAGTATTACGACTAGGGCGGGGAGTTGGCAAGAACGATGAGAGTCTTAGTCATCGGTGGTACCCAATTCATCGGCAAGCACCTCGTGGCCGCGCTCTGCAAAGACGGGCACGAGGTAGCCATCCTGCACCGTAAGCCCAGCCACGAACTGGGCAAGAAGATTGTCAATCTGCAGGCCGATCGTAACGACATCGATCAGGTGAGGTCCGTGCTTCGCGGGCATTCCTACGACATCGTTTTCGATATGGTCTACGACTGGGAAAAAGGGACTCCGCCGACCGTGGTGGAGGATACGGCGAAGCTGCTCACCGGCCATGTTGGGCGCTACATCTTCATGTCGAGTGTTTCGGCATACGGTGACGGTCTCAACCACCATGAAGGCGACGCGCTGGCTCCGGACGATCACCGTGACCGCTATGTGCGTTGCAAGGCGCAGAGCGAGCGCGCGTTGTTCCGGCTGCACCAACGGCACGGGACACCGGTGGTCACGCTGCGTCCTCCCTGCGTCTACGGCCCCTGCAACCCCTTCTACCGGGAGCAGTTTTTCTGGGACCGGGTGAGGGATAAGCGGCCCGTGATTCTACCTGGCGATGGCCGCCGACTGATGCAGTTTGCGTACGTGAAGGATGTAGTCTGGTCGTGTCTGCGAGTGATGGATGCCCCCAATGTCGTGGGGCATGGATTCAACATCGCCAACGCTCGCCCGTTGACGCAGGCTGAAGTATTGGATGCCTTGTTCGTCGCGGCGGGCAAGGATACGCCGGTGATCCGCGTGCCTCGTGAGCGCATTGCGCGGGCAGGCGGTCATCCGCTAGGTCCAAACCTGTACTTCGGCATGTACTTCGACCTCCCGCCTGTGACCATGGTGATCAGCAAGGCGCAGCGGGTGTTGGGCTTCAAACCAACCTCGTTCCAGGAAGGTCTGCAGGAGACCTACAAGTGGTACCTGCGCCACCACGCGAAGAAGGGTATCGACTACACCTTCGAGAACCAGTTGCTGGCCAAGGAACGCTCGCAGTTGGCAAGCTGAGACCTGTTCGGAATCAATTGTTCTCGTCGACGCCCATCCCGTGTGGATGGGCGTCGACGTGTTCGGACGCCCTCTGTCCCTGTCTATTTCTTCCTGGTTGACGACTCAGTCGGGCCGCCCTGCCCCTCGGTGTGCAGAATCCTGTCGAGCAGATCGGCCTGGCGCCGGTGAATTAGTGTCGGTGGATGCTTGGCCTCGGGGAAGTCCGCCAGGAGTTGGACCTCCACTTCGTCAAGGAGCTGTAGAGCCTCGGTGAAGTGGCCTTCGGCCTCGAGCAGTTCGGCCTTGCGGACCTTGGCGGTGTAATGAGCCGGCTGGGCGTTCAGCAACTCGTCCACGTACGCCAGAGCCTGCGGGCGATCGTCCTGGAGTTCGCTCCAGTGCGAGAACAACAACAGGCGAGCGGCCTGGTGAGCGGCCTCGTCCTCGGGTGGATCCTGATTGACTTCGAAGCTTGCCGGGACGGCATCAAGTCGCGCCGGCCACGCGTCCTCGGTCTGCCGCCCCTGAGGATCGAAGGCGGCACGGACACGATAGGTGCCCAGCGGCAGTTGCTGCGTCGTGTCGGGACTGAGCATGAATTCGGCGGTCACGGTTTCGAGGTCCCTCAGGTCTACGGCATCGGGCTGCATACGAGTGGAGCGGATCAAGTCCACGCTGGATCCATCGGGTGCCTCGACCGTGACGCTGATTGCGTCGAGCCAGGATCCTTCCTTCAAGGCCAGGCGAGCAGGTTCGTCGCCAGGCGCGATGGACACGGAGATCAGCACGGGCCATCCGGGCTCCAGACGGGCTTTTTCGCCGCCATTGACGGAAAGCCCGATGAGCGGCCGTGCGGCGGGTTGTGCGAGCAGGCCGACGGCGGAGAGGGCCAACAGAAGCAGGGTTTTCATGGCGGATTACCTTTCGGGTGCCTGCACGGCGTCGGTGACGAGAATCTGACTGCTGCACGTTCCACGGCCCGAGGCAGCCGGTCCGTAGCGCGATTGCGGGGTGCGGCTGGGATCGTTCACGCCCGTGCCGTCGCCGGAGGAACAGAGCTGGAAGCCGGTAACCTCCTTGACGCGGTAGCGCAGTGAGGGATCGGCGTCGGCTACATAGCCGCCCGAGTCGTCGTAGCGCATCACGCAGTTATCGTCGCCGCAGTGCGGTCCACCGTTCACGCCCAGCACCACTTTGAGAGGCGCCTCGGGCATGATGGCGTTGATCAGCGTGCCGTCCTCCCGCAGGATTGAGACCTGCTTCTCGGTGCCGTCTGAAGCTTCCACGACGGTGTCCGTTCCCGGCAGGCGGCGCCACTTCACCGAGCGATCACCGGCATCTCCGTGGTGGTAGACGTTGCAGGCATGGAACAGCTCGTGCGCCAGCGTGGAATTGAAGTAGTTCGCTGTGCCCTTGTCCACCGGCGGAACCAGGGCCGGGACGAAGATCCCGGTGATCTTGGCTGGATTGCCGGGGCCGCCCGTGGCTTCGGCGTAGCCCGGATTGTTCCCCCAGGGGAAAATTTCGACGCCGTGCTGATCAACCCGGTGGGGCCCCATGGTGTGGTTCGCGTTGACTACACGTTCCATGCTGAATTCGTCGGCTGTGAACTCGTAGTGGACCTCCAGTCCGCTCAGCCTGCGAAACAGCCGGATGCCGGGCAGATAGGTGCCTCCGACGCGGGTGTGGATGAAATAGTCCTTCTTCTTCGGGTTGCCCTCGATGTGATGGCCGTTCTCGATGAAGCCACGGTATTCCTCGTAGAGGGTCAGACCGTCGCCAGCGGTGCCGTCGCCCACCGGATCGGACTCGTTGTCGCTGGAATCGGAATCGGCGATGCCGTTCCGCGCGCGCCAGATTTCGGCGATGAGATCGCCATCGGCGCGTTTGGGCAGGCGGATGTCCGTCTGGGCGGCATCGCCTTCCAGGTGGCCGATGAGCCGTCGGCCGTCGGACATCACCGCCGTTACGCGGATGCTGCCCCATGCACCCCAGTCGTGGGCCGAGATGGGGGCCGTGGAGGTCTCCCACTGGCCGGGCGGCGTATATGCCTGCTGGCCCTCGGAGTCCGTCACCATCAGTTCGGACGTGCTTTCGAAGCGTAGATCCGGATCGACATCGGGGGCTTTCAGGGGAGCGTTGAGAGCGTAACCGGGTTCGCGGGAGCATTGCACGAATTGCCATTCAAACAGCGTCGCCTTCGCCGTCGGCGCGCCGCCGCCCTTCTTCTGGAGCCGGGCGGTGAGACGCAACCCGCTGCCCACACCCCCGCCGTCGGCGGCTTCCGGCCGGAACTGCTTGTACTCGTCGGTGAGCAGGATGATCACCTCGTCTTCTTCAGGCGGACCGGCCGGGCGCAGTTCCCATTCGATGTGGAGTTCCACGGGCGGCTCGTTGCCCAGGAAGCTGTCGCGGACGAACGGAGCGTTTCTTGTGTAGACTCCGCTGCCGCGCAGAACCAGGTCAGTGCCGGGCGCGCCGCCCTCGAGTTGCGACTGGTCGGAGAAATAGGTGTAGAGGCCGTCTTCGTCCTGTGGAGGCCGTGGCAGGATTGCGCATTGGGTTCGTTCCGACCAATGGGCCAGCACTTCAGTCGCACCGATGATGAAGTAGTAGCCTCCGTCGGCCCTGAATTCCAGGCGTGCCTGCTGCATCTCATACGGCACCGTTGGCGCCCCCGATCCCTTCAGCGTATTGGTCGTGGTGCAGCCCACGAGGGTATGCGATTGAGTGGCGTCGATGGTGGCTGTGCCCGTGACCGCGCCCGACCAGAATGGGCCGTAAGGCGACTTACTATCGAGGCGGATGTTGAGGTCGGCCGAGTAGGAGATATTCCAGGTGTCGTCGCCCATCACACTGTGGGCGTGCGACCCCGCTGACGTGCCCCGCACACGGACCGTTCCCTCCCAGGCCTTGACGCTGGCGGCGGGGCCAAGGATCTGTGCTGAGAGATTGGTGGTAAAAAGCAGAACTGCCGCCGCAAGGCAGCCGCGGAGTTGGACCGGGTGACCCATACCCAGAACGCGCAGGAACGTGCGAGCGGGGATCACCATCTGTTGGCGGCTGAGGCGGTGGCGCCGGCAGCTGCCCGGCCACGTCGTTGCGGGCGTCTCGGCTTCGAGCTAAACTATTGATTTCTACATGGTTACGCCCTGCGATCGGCGAACGAAGGAACGGTTGGTGGAGGATCGCGCGTGACTCCCGACACAACCGCCGTCACACGACTGCTTCGTCAGTGGCAGGGCGGGGAAGCCAGTGCTCTGGAAGAGCTTACGCCCCTTGTTTACCATGAGTTACGGCGCATTGCCTCGGGCTTCCTGAGGCGTGAGCGAGCGGAACATACGCTGCAACCCACCGCACTGCTGCACGAAGCGTATCTGCGCCTGGTGGATCAGCGCGACCGCGACTGGAAGAGCCGCGCGCACTTCTATGGCGTGGCGGCCCATCTGATGCGGCTGATTCTGGTGGACTATGCACGGTCGAAGTCGAGACTGAAGCGCGGCGGCGATGTCCAACGCGTGGATTGGAGCGAGGCTCTTCTGGCGAGCACCACCCGGCCAGCCTTGTTGACCACGCTGGACGACGCCTTGTGCGAGTTGGAAAAACTGGATCCGCGCAAAGGCCGGGTCGTCGAACTCCGTTACTTTGGCGGACTTAGCCTCGATGAAGCGGCCGAGGTGCTGGGTATTTCCACCGCGACCGTGGGCCGCGAACAGCGTATGGCCGAGGCCTGGCTGCAGCGCCAGATGACCTCCGGCCCCCACGGTGCCTGAATCTTCGCTCCCTACAGAAAATATTCTTCGATCCTGACCAATTCCGCGCCAAGTTCTCGCTTATATGAGTGTAGGCGGCAGAAATCGGAGGAGGTGCCGGGTCGACCTGGCGCTGGAAGACTGCCGCCTGGAAACGCTAGGGAGGATGTCTGCGCCGCTAAAATGGCAAGCATGCTCCCTGAGCGTTGGAACAAGCTGGAGGAGGTCTTTCAGACCGCGGCCGATCTGCCGGAGGAGCAGCGACCGGGGTATTTGAAAGACGCCTGCGGCGACGACCAGGAGTTGAGGCGTGAGGTGGAGGAACTGCTCACGGCCTCGACTCTGGATCTGATCCGGGACGCCATCGAAAGCACATCGGACTTGATGGCGGCGGAGGCGGATCAGGATCCTCTGGTCGGTTCCCTGTTGGGTTCCTACCGCATGATGTCGCTCATCGGCCGCGGCGGGATGGGCGTGGTGTATCGCGCAGTCCGGGATGACGACCAGTTTCACAGAGAGGTCGCCATCAAGGTCATCCCCCGCATGCTGGCCGGGCCCGAGGCCATAGGCCGTTTCCGCTCGGAACGCCAGATTCTCGCCGATCTCGACCATCCCAACATCGCCCGCCTGCTCGACGGCGGCACCAGCGACGGGGTGCCTTACCTGGTGATGGAGTTCGTCGAAGGCGTACCCATCACGGAATACGTCAAAACGAACAATCTGCCGGTGCCAGACCGTCTGCTGCTGATGCGTAGCGTGTGCGCTGCCGTACAGTCGGCCCACCAGAAGCTGGTGGTTCACCGTGACCTCAAACCTGCCAACATCCTCGTGACGCCCGACGGACGGGTGAAGCTGCTCGATTTCGGGGTGGCGAAGATGCTGGCGCCGTCGGAGACCGATCTGGTCCAGACCTCGTCGTACCTCATGACCCCGGACTATGCCAGTCCGGAGCAGATACTGGGACAACCGGTCAGCACGGCCAGCGACGTGTATTCGCTAGGTGTCGTGCTCTATGAAGTTCTGGCCGGCGAACGGCCCTACCGCATTACCGGATCCGGCCTCCACGAGGCGGAACGTCTGATCTGCCAGACGGAGCCGCGCAAGCTCAGCGAACTGCCCCATCTGCCGCCGCGCTTTCGGCGCCGGCTGTCGGGTGACCTCGACAACATCGTGCAGATGGCGATGCGGAAACACGTGGAGCGCCGCTACGGTTCCGTCGAACAGTTCAGCGAGGATCTGCGGCGGCACATGGAAGGGCAGCCCGTCCGTGCCCGCGCCGACACGCCGCTCTACAGCCTGGGCAAGTTCCTCTCCCGCCACCGGTGGCCGGTGGCCGCGGGTCTGGTGGTGGCCGCGGCGCTGGTGACAAGTACCGTGGTGGCCGTGGGGCAGGCCCGCCGCGCGGAACAGCGCTTTGCCGAGCTGCGCGCCTTTGCCCGCACGGTCCTGGTGGACCTTCATGGTCAGTTGCGGGATATCCCGGGTACGGCCAGCGCGCGCCGGGCCATCATCGCCAATGTCGAGAACTATCTGCGGCGGCTTGTGGTGCAAGGGGCGGCGGATGACGCCTCGCTGGCCAACGAATTTGCCACCACCTACTTGCGGTTGGGCGAGATCGCCGAATCCAGCACCAAAGCGTTGGCCGACTTCGAGAGCGGCCGGGCCCTGCTGGAACGCAAGCGAGGGCGGCGCGCACCAGAGCCGGACGATGCCGTGCTGCTGGCCCGGTTGCACGAGCGGATGGCCGGTGTCCAAGGGGAACTGGGCAATCCGGCTAAGGTGGAGCAGCATCTGCTGGCCGCGGTAAACCTGACGCAGCCGCCGAGCGGTGGGCGTGGTGCAAGTCCCGAGGCCGAGCAGGTGAACGCGCTGGTCCACTGGCGTCTGGCACAGCTCTATCGCACGGAGTACCATCTGGCCGCCGCCGAACAGCAAGCCCGGACCGCCATGAGCGCCTGTGAATCGCTGCGGTCCCGCGGCATCCGGAACCACGAGCTCGATGAGATTCAAACCGGCGTTCGCAACGGCCTGGCCGCGATTCTGAGACGACAAGGGCGATGGGCGCTCAGCCTGGAGATGTACCAGAAAGTGCTGGCCGACGCGGAGGACAGTGCCAAGGCTAATCCGGGGAGTGTGGCCGGCCAACGGGCCTTGGCGCGTTCACATCAGATCGTTGGCGACATGCTGCGCAGCACTCCGGGCCGGGAGGCGGAAGCGGCCGTCCACCTTCGCGCCGCCGTCAAAATCGGTGAGAGGCTGGCCGCGGAGGATTCGGGCGACGCGACGTCGGAGATCAATTTGGGCCAGTACCTCGCGACGGCCGGGGAAGAACTGACGGCGCCGGCGCAATGGGCGGAATCGGTGGCTTACCTACGCCGCGCCGCGGTGATCTTTCAGAACAGGCTTGCGACGATGCCCGACAACGGCGTGGATCAACTGTACATGGCCTTGACGGAGGCGGCCTTAGGGGAGCGATTGGGGGACCACGGCCAGCGCCGCGAGGGCGTGCAGTATCTGCGCCGGGGCTTCCATCGCATGCAGGCCCTGGTGGCGCGCGATCCGAAGAACACCACGAACCTGCTGGAGTTGTTCAAGGTCCAGCGGGCTCTGGCCCGGCAGCTCGCCGCCCAGGGGCGGGGTGGTGAGGCCATGCGGCTGGCGTTGGAGGTAGTGAGCCGCGCCCGAGAGGTGGCTGCTCAGGCGACCAGCGGCCAGACCTTCACGCGGCGGGAGGTTCCATTGTCGCTGCTCCAGATGGGGCAGGTTTGCCAGATCCTGGGCCGTGCCGAGGAGGCGCGTTCGTGGTTCCGGCAGACCATTGACGCCTGGGAGCAGCTGAACCGGGCCGGCATCCACTTCCCTGAGCTGGAAGCGGCGATGGCCGAGGCGCGGGTGAGGGCGTCGTCCGTCGCCGCCCGGCGAGTGCGCGAGTGATCCTGCGCTTCGGTAGTTTGAGTCGGCCTGCGGTTGGACTCGTCCAGCAGCGCGTTCCAGACGAATGTCGCAATCGCGTAGGCCATTGATTCCAGAAGCCCAACCGAGCCATCGCTGCCAGTTCCAGGGCTGCGGAATTGTTCCGGCTGAAGACTGCTTCTCTTTCGATTGCGGCGCGCCGGAACGGTTCGTCGAGTGGGTAAGATGACAACGTGGAGACAGTTGAAGTGAGTACCCGAGTGAACAGAGCCACGGTGAACGCGTATATCAATGCCTTCAACCGTGGGGACTTCGAAGCCATTGCGGGACTCTGTACCGAGGATGTGGCGATCCAGGGCATCTTAGGCAATGGCGGGCTGGGCGTCGCGACGAGTATCTGGCGGGAATTGCACGAAGCCTATCAAGTCCACCTGGAAGTGGAGGACCTCGTCGCCGAAGGCTCCATTGTCGCGGTCCGGTACTCCGAGAGCGGGACGTTCGTCAAACCCTTCCGCGGGACCCAACCGACCGGCAAGTCGTACACTCTCGTGGCGATGGAGTGGTTTCACCTGCGCGACGGCAAGATTGCCGCCCGCTGGGGCGTACGCGACGCCGCCTCCATGATGAAACAGCTCGGCGTCGCCTAACTCACCAAATAAGTTTACTTGCGCTCCCCTTGAAACCTGAGGGAGCGCTACACCATACTCCCCTTAGGTTCTTAAGGGAAGCATGCAGAAACAGTCGCTCGACGTGGTCCGCGGCACGCTGGACGTTATCATCTTGAAAACATTGAGCTGGGGGGCGTTGCACGGCTACGCCATCGCACAGTGGATCCGCCAGCAGACCGACGAAGCGATCCTGGTCGAGGAGGGTGCGCTCTATCCGGCTCTTTACCGCATGGAGGACAAAGGCTGGATCGAAGCCGAGTGGGGTCTCTCCGAGAACAACCGCCGCGCGAAGTACTACCGTCTGACGCCAGCCGGTCACGAGCGCCTGGCCAGTGAAACCCGCACCTGGGAGCATTACGCGGCCGCGATTGCCAAGATCCTGAGCGCGACGCGCGGAGTGCAGGCGGTGGGCCACTGATGCGCGACGAGCCCATGTGGCGCAGGTATCTGCGTTTTTTCGGGGCCAATCCCGCGGCCGATGTCGATGATGAGCTCCGCTTCCACCTCGAAGAGAAGACCAGCCTGTTGATGCAGCAGGGATTGCCGCGCGATCAGGCCCGCGCTGAGGCCGTCCGCCAGTTCGGAGACCTGAAGGAATTCCGCCGGATGTGCCGGCAGCAGCGCACACAAAGGGAGCACCGCATGGATCGCAGAGAGTACTTCGCCGGCTGGATGCAGGACCTGCGGTACGCCGCGCGCCGGCTCAAGAGTGACGTGGGCTTTACGGCCGTGGCCGTGGTGATCCTCGCCTTGGGTATCGCGGCCAGCACCACGGTTTTTACCATCGTGCATGCCCTGGTGATCAGGCCGTTGCCATTCCACGAGCCGGAGCGCCTGGTCTGGATCGCCAATGCCGGGAAAGGCCGGGACGCGTCAGACCCCAGTTCGATCACCAGCCGCATCGGCACGCTCATGTCCTGGCGCGAAACCACCACCTCATTCGAAAAGCTGGCGGGTTACAACGCATTCTTCGGCTACTTTACCTACAATTTCTCTCGCCCGGGTGGTACTCCGGAGCGCCTGAACGGCCTGGGCGTGACCGACAGCTTCTTTGAAACGCTTGGTGTTCAACCTGCTCTGGGGCGGCTTTTCACGCCAGAAGAGTACGTCGCCAACGGCCGCAAGGCGGTGATCCTGAGCGATGGTTTGTGGCGACGGCTGTTCGCGGCCAATCCAGCGGTGATCGGCACCACGGTCTCGATCAACGACGCGCCCGTTGTCGTAGCGGGGGTTATGCCGGCCTGGTTCGACTTTGCTTCCACATTTACCCCAGGATCGAAGGTAGACATGTGGGAGCCGTTTCCCATGAACGACACCATCGATCGGAACTACGGCAATGTCCTGGCGGTTGTCGGGCGGTTGAAGCCGGGGGTGTCCCTCGCGGCCGCGCAAGCCGAGATCGACCAAGCCACAAAGACGATCAAGCAGCTGCATCCCGAGCGGGGCTCGACCTACCAGGGCTCGCTCATGTCCCTGAAGGAGCATGTCTCCGGACAGGTCCGGCGGCCGCTCGCCGTTATGTCTGCTGCCGTTGGGCTGCTGCTCCTCCTCATGTGCGTAAACCTCGCCAACCTGATGTTGGCCCGCACCATGTCCCGCCAGCGAGAGATGTCGGTGCGAGTAGCTCTGGGGGCCGGCCGGCTGCGTGTCGTCCGCCAATTGCTGACGGAGAGCCTGCTGCTCTCGGCCGCCGGTATTCTATTGAGCGTGCCGCTGGCTGTCGGCGCGACCGCCATGATTGCCCGCCTGCAGGGAAGCCGTATTCCCCTGCTGAGCCAGGTGGAAGTGAACCTTTGGGCTCTACTCTTCAGTGCCGTGGTTGGAGTGTTATCCGGTGTACTGTTCGGCCTCGCGCCGGCGCTCAGCCTGTTTAACGGCTCGCTCTTCGAAACCCTGAAACAGGCGGGCCGTGGGACTGATGGGAGCAATCGCCAGTGGACTCGCAAGGGGCTGGTCGCGACCGAAGTGGCGTTGGCTTCCGTGCTCCTCATCGGAGCAGGTCTTCTCATGCGGAGCTTCATCAAACTCATGGAAGCGGATCGCGGGTTCCAGTCGGAGCATGTCATCGTGGTGCGTGTGGATCCGGGAGGGCGTTATCCCGCGCCGGAAAAGCTTGACGCTTTCTTTCTCAGCGTCCGGGAGAAAATCGCCGCGGCGCCTGGCATCGACGCAATCGGCCTCACAGATGCGCTGCCGTTCGACCGGGATCGCAGTTGGAACCTCGGTGCCCTGGGCAGAAGCTACGGCCCCGGTGAGATGCCCGGCGGTTTTGTCCGCATGGTCAGCCCCGGGTACTTCGAGGCGATGCGGATCCCCTTGATCGCAGGCCGCCTGTTCAATGGCGGTGACATTCGAGGCCGCGAGCCGGTCATCATCCTGAATCAAACTCTGGCGCGCACGCTCTTCGGTAAGGGCGACGCGGTGGGGCAAATGATCGCCATGGGCCCCCCAACGGGCACGCGCGTCGTAGGCATCGTCAAGGATGTCCGCCACACTTCGCTGGAAGAAGAGGCAGGCGGAGAGTTCTACCTTGTCTCAAGTCAGCGGTCGATCACTTCGCTGGATGTGGTGGTGCGCACCTTGCTGCCTCCAACCGCTGCCTCTGCGGCCATACGCCAGGCTGTCTGGTCAGTGGACTCCACCCAGCCACTGGGTGAGTTCCGCCTGATGGACGACCTGGTGGCCCGCGCAGCCTCACCGCGCCGGTTCCTGCTGCTCCTGCTGGGCGCCTTTGCCGGCCTGGCCCTCATCCTCGCTTCCCTGGGTATCTACGGAGTCATTTCGTATGGCGTTTCCCAACGAGGCATCGAGATTGGAATCCGCATGGCTCTGGGCGCGCAGCCTGCCCATGTGCAATGGAACGTCCTGCGCGAAGCCCTGGCCCTCACCGCGGGGGGGCTTCTGGTGGGCGTCACCGGAGCCCTCATCCTCACTCGCCTCTTCGCCACTCTGCTCTACGAAGTGCGGCCGGCCGACGCCGCCACTTACGGCGCCATCATCGGTCTCCTGCTGGCCGTCTCGGCTCTGGCCGGCTACCTGCCCTCCCGGCGGGCGGCCCGCATCGATCCGGTGGTCGCACTCAGGGCCGATTGAGCCACGCAGTGTTAGTTTGAAATAGTGCCTGGACTCACTCTCGGAGAAGACAAGAAACACCGCTGCTGGTGGTGCGGCTCCACGCCGGAATACGTCGCCTATCACGACGACGAGTGGGGCATGCCCATGTTCGACGATCACCGGCTCTTTGAGAAACTCTGCCTCGAAGGCTTTCAGTCCGGCCTGAGCTGGCTCACCATCCTGCGCAAGCGCGAGGCCTTCCGCAAGGGCTTCGCCTGCTTCGATTTCCGCAAGGTGGCGCGCTTCGGGCCCTCCGACGTCGAGCGACTGCTGGCCGATGCGGGCATCGTCCGCCATCGCGGCAAGATTGAGTCCACCATCAACAACGCTGCCCGCGCGTGCGAACTTGTCGATGAGTTCGGCTCCATCGCTGCTTACGTCTGGAAATATGAGCCCAGGCGCCGTGTGCCGGAGACGATCCTCCCCACCTCGCCCGAATCCATCGCCATGTCGAAGGATCTCAAGAAGCGCGGCTGGAGCTTCGTTGGGCCCACGACGGTGTATGCGTTCATGCAGGCCATGGGGCTGGTCAACGACCATCTGGAGGGCTGCCACGCCCGGAAGCTCTGCGAAAGCGCACGGCGTAAGGTGAAGCCCGGCGCCTAGCGAGCGTCCTGCAGGCGGGCATTCACTCAGTCAACTCTCGGGCTTTCCTCTTGCGCTTCTACAGGTATGTCTGGTATGTTTCCTGTAGAAGTGGAAAGGGAGAACCCATGAACGATCGGATTGACCTGCCGCAGGGCACTCTGGACCTGCTGATCCTCCGGACTCTGGAGTTGGAGCCGCAGCATGGCTGGGGCATCTCGGAGCGGGTGCAGCAGATGTCCAGCGACGTGCTGCGGATCCAGCAGGGGTCGTTGTATCCGGCGCTGCACCGGTTGGAGCGGCGCGGGTGGATTAAGGCGCGTTGGGGCACTTCGGACAACAACCGGAAGGCCAAATATTACGAACTCACCAAGAGCGGGCGGCAGCAATTGGCGGCGGAAACGGACTCGTGGCAGCGGATGACGGCGGCGGTAGCTCAGGTCCTTGGTCCGGCTTAGGAGGTTGTCATGTGGGCTGATCTGCGCCTTCGATTTCTCTCGCTCTTCCGCCGGAAGACTGTTGAATCCGAGATGGATGACGAGCTGCGTTTTCACATGGACCGGCAGTTGGAGAAGTACCTCCAGTCGGGCATGGAGCGCGATGCGGCGCTGCGGCGCGTGCGGATGGAGTTCGGCGGGTGGGAACAGGTGCGCGAGGAGTGCCGGGACGCACGCGGCGTCGCGCTGGTGGAGACCTTGGGCCAGGATCTGCGCTATGGCTGGCGGACCCTGCGGAGATCACCCGGCTTCACGGCCGCGGCGTTGTTCACCCTCGCCTTGGGCATTGGGGCAAACACTTCGATCTTTTCCGTGGTTTACGGCGTAGTGCTGCGTCCCCTGCCGTTCCGCGACCCGGCCCGTCTGATCGTGATGAACGAGACCACTCCGCGCGTCGGCGATGTGAGTGTCTCGTATCCGAACTTCCAGGACTGGCGTGCACAAAGTCGCAGCTTCGCTGAAATGTCACAGGTCGCCGGAGTCCACTTCAACATGAGTGGCAGCAGCCAACCGGAGAACATCTCCGGGCTGGCGGTTTCCACCAACTTTCTTTCCATGATGGGTGTCCACCCCTTGGCCGGAAGAGATTTCAGGCCCGAAGAGGAGAAGGCGGGGACGGCGCCGGTCCTTCTGCTGAGCTACTCGTTGTGGCAATCGCATTTTGGCGCGGACCTGGCCGCCGTGGGCCGCACCGTCCGTCTCGATAGCCGGGCCTATACGATCATCGGCGTCCTGCCGCCCGAGTTCCGCTGGCCGGAGACCTGCGATGTGTTGGAGCCGACGGGCGTCTGGGCAACCAACAACGGCAGCGTAACGGAACGGGGCGAGCGCGGTGAGATGGTGGTTGTGGGCCGGCTGGCCGATGGTGTGAGCCCAGTGCAGGCGCGGGCGGAGATGACGGGGTTGGCCGCGCGGTTGGAGCGCGCGTATCCGGAGGTAAATGCGCAGTTCGGGGTCCGGCTGCAGCCGTTGCGCGAGCGGTTTTCCGGAGACGCGCGGTCTTCAATGCTGCTGCTGCTCGGTGCGGCACTCTTTGTGTTGTTGGTGGCCTGCGCGAATGTGGCGAACCTGTTCCTGATGCGGGGAGCGGTGCGGGCACGGGAGATGGCCTTGCGGATCGCCATCGGCGCCAGTAGTGGCCGGATTGTGCGCCAGATGCTGACGGAGAGCGCTCTGGTGGCCGTGCTCGGTGGGCTGGCAGGCGTCGGCCTGGCAATAGCCTTGATTCCCGCGATCGCGCGGCTGATTCCGTCGGAGACCTTGGACGGTGCCAACGTGGAGATGAATGGAGCGGTGCTTCTATTCTCTTTGGGCCTGGTCGTGCTTTCAATGTTTGTGTTCGGACTGGCTCCGGCGTTGAGTTCGACCAGGGGCGATGTCCAATCGGAGTTGAAAGAAGGTGGCAAGACGACGGGGTCCGGCGGACGGAACCGGTGGCGCGGTCTTTTGGCGGCCAGTGAGGTAGCGTTGGCCTTGGTCTTGTTGATCGGTGCGGGCCTGATGATGAAGAGCCTCTACCGGCTGCTTTCGGTGGATTCCGGGTTCCGTGGAGAGCATGTTGTTAAGCTCGAGATCAATCTGCGCACGGAGCGGTACCAGAAGGACCCCGCTCTGATCGCCTTCTGGCAACAGGTGGTCGACCGTGTCGGCGAACTGCCTGGAGTGGAATCGGCCGCGCTGGGGACGTCGGTTCCTCTCACGGGGGACCATTGGCGCACGGATATCACCGTCGAAGGAATGCCCGTGCCGGAGTTCGGCAGCTTTCCCCACCCGGACATGCATCTCGTCAGCCCCGCTTATGTGAAGACACTCGGCATCCGCCTGCTGCGGGGCCGCGGTTTCGCTGACCAGGACCGGGAGAATGCTCAACGTGTGGCGATGGTGAATGCGAGTGTCGCGGAACGGCTTTACCCCGGAGTGGACCCGATTGGGAGGCGGTTCGCCTTCGGCCGCCCCAGGCCGGGCCGTGTCCAGAACTGGGTCACGATTGTCGGCGTGGTGGCCGACACCCGGTTGTATGGGCTGGCGAATCCATCGAGGCTGGAAGTGTATCTGCCGTTCCGGCAGAATCCCAGCGATGCGATGACACTTCTAGTGAAGACAAAGCAGGAGCCGGCGGCACTGGTTGCGGCGATTCGCGGCGCGGTGGCTTCCATCGACAAGGACCAGCCGGTATTTGGGGTCGCCACGATGGAGGAAGTGGTGAACGCCTCCGTTTCCACGAGCCGCGTGACTTTGACTTTGTTGGCGCTGTTTAGCGGGTTGGCGCTGCTGCTGGCGGCAATCGGCATCTATGGGGTGGTGTCGTACTCAGTGGCGCAGCGGGCAAAGGAGATCGGGATCCGGTTGGCGTTGGGCGCCGGACGCGCGTCCGTGCTGCAACTGGTATTTGCCCAGGGTGGGCGGATCGCGGCGGCCGGGATCGTGATTGGGAGTGCGGCTTCGTTGCTGCTCACGCGATTCATGACGAAGCTGCTGTACGGTGTCAGCGCGGTGGACCCGGCCACCTTTGCGGGGGTGGCGCTGGCGCTGGCGGTCATTGCGATGGTGGCCTGTTATGTGCCGGCGCGGCGGGCCATGCGGATGGATCCTCTGATTGCGCTGCGGCATGAGTGACGGGCGTCATGTTCGGCCGGCGGTGGCCGCGCCATCCGCAGTGCGACTCCTGTCTCAGGTTGCCAGTCGCGATATGATGCGGAGGCCATGAAATCCGCGTTGTTTCTCGCGCTGCTCGCCGCGGTGGTCTCCGGCCAGGAAGTGAAACGGCCCAAGATCACCGGCGTCGCCCACATCGCTGTCTACGCCAAGGACGTGGAGGCATCACGTGCCTTCTATCACGGGTTGCTCGGCTATGACGAGGCATTCTGGTTGACTCAGCCGGACGGCTCGCTCTCTCTGACGTTCTTCAAGATCAACGAACGCCAGTACATTGAGCTCTTTCCGGAACGCGCACCGAATACAGACCGGCTCAATCACATCGCTCTGCAAGTGGACAACGCCGAGGCCATGCGTGCCTATCTTGCTTCCAAGGGAGTGAAAGTGCCCGAACGTACGCCGAAAGGCCGCACGGGCAATTCGAATTTCATGATCCAGGATCCTGACGGCCACTCCGTGGAGATCGTCCAGTACGAATCGGACAGTGCCAGTTCGAAGGCGCGGGGCAAGTCGCTGCCTGCCAACCGCATCTCCGACCGTGCCGCGCACGTCGGCATCCTCGTAGGCTCGCTGGACAAGGCAATGGACTTCTACGGCCGCGTCCTGGGCTTCGAAGAGATCTGGCGCGGCAGCAGCAATGAGAAACTGCTCAGTTGGGTGAACGCCAAAGTGCCCGATGGGGACGACTATGTTGAGTTCATGCTCTACAGCGGTCCCATCGCCGAGCCTACCAAGCGCGGTACCGCGCACCACCTGTGCCTGTTTGTTCCGGACATTGAAAAGGCCAAGGCGGCGCTTGAGCTCATGCCCGGCAAGACCGCCTATGCGAGGCCCATGGAGATCCGCACCGGCATCAACCGTAAGCGCCAGTTGAACCTCTACGACCCCGACGGCACGCGTGTCGAGCTCATGGAACCCAACACCATCGACGGCAAACCCACTCCGTCATCGAAAGCGCCACCGCCGGTGGGACAGCCGTAGCTACAGCGGCCGGAACCGGCACGAGAAATGCCTGAGGAACTCAGGCTGCTGCGTAATCTCGTAGCCACGCAGATCACGTTTGTGCTCATTGACTTCGAGAATCGCTTCCACCACATAGTCGATGTGGCTCTGCGTGTAGACGCGCCGCGGGATGGCCAGACGTAGTAGTTCGTTCCGGGCGTGTTCGCCAAACATGACCGAGCCGATCTCGACTCCTCGAATTCCGGCATGCCTGTAGAGTTCGACGGCCAGTGACTGCGCCGGGAACTGGCTTCTGGGGATGTGGGGCAGCATGCGGCCGGCATCGATGTAAATGGCATGGCCGCCGGGCGGTTCGACGATGGGTACGCCGTGATCGGCGATGTGGCGGCCCAGGTAGCCGGTTGAGGCGATGCGGTACTCCAGATAGTCGGGCTCCAGGATCTCCTGCAGGCCCACTGCGATGGCGTCGAGATCGCGTCCGGCCAGGCCGCCGTAGGTCGGGAACCCTTCCGTCAAGATCAACAGGTCCTTCTCCTGCTGCGCCAGCGCCGCGTCGTTGGTGCAGAGCAATCCGCCGATATTCGCGAATGCGTCCTTCTTGGCCGAGAAGGTGCAGCCGTCGGCGAGGGAGAACATCTTGCGGGCGATCTGCTTGGGCGTCCACTCCGCGTAGCCTTCTTCGTTCTGGCGGATGAACCAGGCGTTCTCGGCGAAACGGCAGGCGTCCAGATAGAACGGGATTCCATGACGACGGGCCACTCCGCTGACCGCCTCTATATTGGCCATCGACACCGGTTGCCCGCCGCCGGAATTGTTGGTCACCGTGAGCATGATGAGCGGGATGTGTTCCTTGCCGTGACTGGCAATGAGCTGTTCGAGCGCATCCACATCCATCCCGCCCTTGAATGGCAGTTTCGACTGCGTGTCGGCGCTCTCGGGCAGCGGCAGATCGCGCGCCTCGGCGCCGGTGACTTCAATGTTGGCGCGAGTCGTGTCGAAATGCGTGTTGTTGGGCACGACGTGCCCCGGCTTACACAACACCGAGAACAGGATGCGCTCGGCCGCGCGGCCCTGGTGCGTGGGGATCACGTGCTGGAAGCCGGTGAGATCGTCGACGGCGTCCTTCAGACGGAAATAACTGGCGCTGCCGGCGTACGACTCATCTCCGCGCATCATGGCAGCCCATTGGGCGGTGGACATGGCCGACGTGCCCGAATCCGTCAGCAGATCGATGAGGATGTCGTCCGCGGCGATCAGGAACAGGTTGTAGCCGGCCCGCTGCAGACACTCCACGCGTTCGCCGGGTGTGGTCTTGCGCAATGGTTCTACGCTCTTGATCCGAAAGGGCTCGATGATGGTCCGCATGGAATTCCGCACTCAGTGTAGCGCTGGGGTGGGTACCCCGGCTGGAGAGGTTCTTCCGGGGGACGAAAAAAGGGCGGTCGCCGGAGGAGGAGTGACCGCCCTAACGAGAGAACCGGCCAGCACGCAGCCGAGTGAGCAACGCGCCTTTGGGGGGTGTGCCGATCCTCTCCACTCTTTAGATTCCCCCACATGACGGTTGGTTTCCAATCCGTTGCGGCCGGGTAGGGGTTTGGGAATCGCTACACTGGAAGTCTCCATAGGTATCCGATGCGCAATTTTCTCTGCCTCCTCTTCGCCTCGCTCACTGTGTTGGCGCAGACTCCTCAGAACCTTCGCGAAACATACACGAAGTACGAGTTCAAGATCCCCATGCGGGACGGGAAACGCCTTCATACGGCGGTATACGTGCCCAAGGACTCGGCCCGGACATATCCGTTTCTCATGCAGCGAACTCCCTATAGCTGTTCGCCTTACGGCATTGAGAACTATCCGCAGCGGCTTGGCCCCAGCGAGGAGTTCGTGAAATCGGGCTATATCTTCGTCTGTCAGGACGTCCGTGGCCGCTATGAAAGCGAGGGCACCTTTGTCGAAATGAGGCCCCACGGCGGCGCCCTCAGCGAAAGCACGGATACCTACGACACCGTCGACTGGCTGATCAAGAACGTCAAGGGCAACAACGGGAAGGCCGGCATCCTCGGTATCTCCTATCCGGGCTTCTATGCTGCGGCGGCCATTCCCGGCGCGCATCCCGCGCTGGTGGCGGCCTCGCCGCAGGCGCCCATGATCGACCTGTTCCGTGGAGACGACTCCTTCCACAACGGGGCCTTCATGCTGGCCGCCAACTTCGGCTTCTACCGCTTCTTCTACGAGCACAAGCAGCCGCAAACCCCGTCGGCGGAACGCAATGCCGGCTTCCAGTTCGGCACGCCTGATCACTACGCGTTCTACCTGGGCATGGGCGCCCTGGCAAACAGTAACGAGAAGTACTTCCATTTCGAAAATCCCTACTGGACGGCGAATCTGAAGCACACGTCCTACGATGAGTTCTGGAAATCGCGCAGCCTGGAACCGCACATCCACGACACGACCCCGGCCATTCTGGCGGTGGGCGGCTGGTTTGACGCCGAGGATCTGCAAGGTCCGCTGCGCCTTTTCCGGGCAGCGACCGCCCACCAGCCCAAAGCGCCGGTCACCCTGGTGATGGGGCCGTGGGTGCACGGCGGTTGGGCGCGTGGCGATGGCTCGACGCTGGACCCGGTGCGGTTCGACGTCAAGACTGGTGAGTTCTTTCGGGAAAAGATCCAGTTTCCCTTTTTCGAGCACTTTCTGAAGGGTAAGGGTGAGTGGAAGCCGCCGGCCGCCTGGGTCTTCGCTACGGGCAGCAACGAGTGGCACAGCTACGATGTCTGGCCGCCCCAGGGGTCTCAGAAGAAAACGCTCTACTTCCAGCCGGGAGGCAAGCTCGGTTTCGAGGCGCCCCCGGAGCCGGCCGCCTTCGACTCCTACATCAGCGATCCGGCCAAGCCGGTGCCGTTCAGCAGCGTTGTCGCGTCAGGTGTCCCACGGACTTACATGGTCGATGACCAACGCCACGCTTCGGCCCGGCCGGACGTGCTCACCTACCAGACCGAACCGCTGGAGGAGGCGATCACCATCGGCGGTCCGCTGGACGTGCACCTGTTCGCCTCCACCTCGGGGACGGATTCCGATTGGGTCGTGAAGCTGATCGACGTCTACCCGGCTGATGCGCCGGACCCAACGCCCAATCCCACTAACGTCCGCATGGGCGGCTATCAACAACTGCTGAGGGGCGAGCCGTTTCGCGGCCGCTTCTACAAGTCGATGGAAAAGCCCGAGGCGCTGCCGGCGAACCAGTTCGTGAAGATCGAGTACGTGATGCCGGACGTCTTTCACACCTTCAAGCGTGGTCACCGCATCATGGTCCAGGTGCAGAGTTCCTGGTTCCCGTTGGTCGACCGCAATCCGCAGAAGTTCGTCCCGAACATTCCGGATGCGCGGACGGAGGACTTTATCAAGGCGACACAGCGGATCGCTCGCCAGGTGGGCATGGCTAGCGGTCTCGATGTGACGGTGGTGCGCTGAGCGCGATCAGGAATTGAGGATGCGCTTCAGATCCGCTTTGGCCGGCTCGTAGTCGGTCTGGATCCGGAGCGCTGCTTGCAGTTCACGAATGGCGTCGGCCTTGCGTCCCTCTTTGATGTAGAGGTTGGCCATCACCCACAGGGCCTCGGCGTGGGACGGCTGGCGGCCTTCCGCCGGTTGGCTCAGATACTTGTTGAGATACCGCTCCGCACGGCGGAAGTCCTGGCCGATCTCCATCAGCGCCCGTGCTGCCGACTCATATGCGCCGAGGTCGTCGGGCACGGCCTTCTCGGCTCTGGCCACCAGGTTGTCCAGGTCGGCCCAGCGTTGCTGAGTGGCGTAGACGCGGGCCAGTACTTCATAGGCGCCTGAGGCGGACGGATCCACGGCGATAGCGTCGTTGGCCGCTTTCTCCGCCATGTCCATCCTCTTGTTTCGCGCCGTGCAGCAGTAGAAACGGGCCAGGGAAACGCGAGCGCGGTAGAAGCCTGGCGCGGCCTGGACGGCCTTCTTCAGCCACTCCTCCGTCACCGCGTCCTGCCCCTGATCCTGAAGAAGGCGGGCATGCGCCAGATAGCCCCAAACGGGCGAAATCGAGACAATCCGGTCGGCGATGCGAACGGCCTGCTTCCGGTCTCCACCGGCGATGGCCGGTGCTTTCCATGCGAACATCATCTCGACCAATAGCGTGTCGGTGTTCTTCGGATCAATAGCCAGAGCAGTGTCGATGGCTTTCTTCATGCGCCGCACGTAGCCGAAGCCCTTCAGAGGGTTCGATTTATCGGCCATCATCGCGGCGGCTTCAGCCAGTTGGCCTTGGAACGCGGCGTTGTTCGGACTAATGGCCACGGCCCGCTCGGCGGCCGCGAAGGCGCCTTCCATGTCATTAAAATTGATGAGGATTTTAGCCATCCAGGCGTGTGCCTGCGCATCCTTCGCGTTGGCCCGGAGTTCGGCCTCGACTATTGACTTGGCCCGCTTGAAATGGCCTAACTCCAATAGCGACTCTACTTGCGCCGGAGTCTCGGCACGCGCCGGCAGTGTGGACAGGCACACGAAGAGCGCAACGATTGACTGGAAAGTAAACCCCACCGTCACTTATTGTATCGCGACCCGCCCGCAGCTTCCGGTACGCCTGCCGCATGGGGTTTCCCCCGGCGTGCAATAACTGTATACTTTTGCCGAGTACAAGGCCCGGATAGGTGAATTGGAGGTCATGAACAACATGCGATTGAGCATTGGGATCAGGCTCGGAATGGTTTGCGGCGTGGCGCTGCTCCTTGTGGGCTGCGCGGAAAAGGGACCCGAGCCGCCCAAGCCCGGCAGCCCCGCTTTCAAGTGGAACTCCGCTCAGGAGTCCTACAAGAAGGGCGACTATATCAAGACCAGTAACGCCTTGGTGGAGCTTGCCGAAAAGAAGGGCGAGTTTACGGAACAGGCGCGGCCTTGGGCGATGATCATGACCGGTGGGATGTCCAACGCGTACATGGAACTGGCGGAGAAGTTTGCCGAGGGGACGAAGAAGACGCGCGGCGATGCCATGCCTTTCCGGCGCGCCAACAACGAGTACAAGGGCAAGGCCTCCGCGTCGGCCATGCAGTTCATTGAACTGGCTCGCGGCTACGTTACGGAAAACAAGGCTGCGGATGCCAAGCTGTTGCTGGAGATGCCGGACGCCGTCTTTGCGGAGCCGGGCCAGTATCAGAAGATCACGAAGGGTCTTACCGTGCCCCCCGCCGAAGTTGTTGGCTTGGAGCAGACGGTGGTAAGGCGTGAGATCGCCAACATGGCCAGTCTGGCGCTCGGATCACCCAAGGACGCAGCCAAGGCGAAGGCCGCTTATAAGGACGGTACCGCCACCGCCAACGGCCAGGCGTTCCTGTTCATGACGGCCAAACAGTTGTGGAACATCGGAGAGATGTTCGGTCAGAAGAAGCTGAATCAGCCGGCCCGCTTCACGCATGCGGCGTATGACACTGCCGTGCAGGCGCTCGGGATGGTCAAAGACAACAAGGACGCGGCGGCTCTGCTCAAGAAGATCTCCGAGGCGGACAAGAAGCTACCCAAGGAGTAATCACGCTCGCCTAAAATGGTCGCATGCGCCACCTGGGGCCGAATCTTCTATTGGACCTGCGGGTGGCCGTGCGGCGCATCCGCGTGTCGGCCGGAGTTTCCACCCTCATCGTCTTTCTGCTGGCGCTGGGCATCGCGCTGAATGGGGCGGTCTTCGCCCTGGTCCATGCCTTGGTGCTGCGGCCGCTGCCCGTTCACAGCCCGTCGGAGCTGTTTCTGTTTACCCAGGAAGTTGTGAATCTCGGGTCGCGCAGCGAGCAGCCGTACCCGGTGCTGGAAGCCCTGCAAAAGCGGGCGCGCAGTTTCTCCCAGGTGGCCGGGTATGCGGAGTACGACACCGTCTGCCGGACTCTGGTGGGTCCTGTCCGCGTCCGCGCACACATCGTCACTGGCAATTTCTTTGAGACCCTCGGGACGGTCCCGCTGCTCGGGCGTGTCCTCATGCCCAAGGATGAGGTCGACGCCACAGGCGAACTGCCGGTCGTTCTCAGCTACCCGTTCTGGCGCAGCCACTTCGGCTCTGACCCATCCGCGGTCGGAAGGGCCGTGACGATCAACCAGCATGCATTCACCGTCGTGGGCGTCTTGCGCGAGCATGACAACGGCATTCAGGTGGAGACGACGCCGGACTTTCGTGTCCCCCTGCGCGCCACTGCGGCTTTAGCCACCGATCCGGAGTACTCCTCCCACACGAAGTTGGATTTTGTCACTTTTGGCCGCCTGAAAAGCGGAGTGGCTGTGGCTGCCGCGCGGGACGAGGCCTTCAGCCTGCTGGACGCCGCGCTGGTCGAAGAGACGCGGAAGACCGGTGAGCGTCCCTACTGGCGGGACCGGCCATTCCGGCTGGAGCCGCTCGAAACCGGCATCTCCCTTCTACGCCCGAAGCTAAAGAGCGGATTGCTGCTGCTGATGGGCGGCGTGGCCGCCCTGTTGCTCATCGTCTGCGCCAACGCCGGTGGATTGCTCGTGGCAGCCAGCTACGCGCGGCGTGGCGAAATCGCGGTGCGTCTGGCGCTGGGCGCCACGGGCCGCCGTATTGCCGCCCAGTTGCTCACCGAGAGCCTGCTGCTTGCCGGCCTGGGGTGTGTCGCGGGCCTTGCGCTTTCGCTACTGGTCACGCCCTTTCTTGCCCGCGCATTGCCGCCGTTGCGCGACCTTACGGCCAGCACACTGACGGTCTCGCTGGATCTGCGGCCATCGTGGATGGTGCTGGGCATTTCGATGTCGCTCTGTTTGTTGGCCTCGCTGGTAGCGGCGCTGCCAGCTGCCATCCAGTCCGCGGGCGTTGACCTTCACACGGCGCTGCGCTCTTCGCGCACCACGCGCCGCCAGCGGTTGCGCTGGGCGCTGGTTATCGTTCAGGCCGCGCTCTGCACCGTCTTGCTGGGCGGCGCCGACCTGCTCACTTCCACACTGAAGAACCTGCGTGGGCTTCACCCCGGTTTCGATGCCAACCGGATTGTCACGTTTACCCTCGATCCGTCCATGGCCGGCTATACGGCTGAGCAAGGTGGCGCCCTTCGGGCCCGGCTCCTGCAGGAAGTGAACCAGATTCCCGGCGTCGTGGCCGCGGGCTTCGCCTCCCGCGGTCTGATGCGCGGCACCGGGCTCAAGATGACCGTCGGTCCCGCGGGCCACCGGGTGACTCGCTCTGAGTTTCTCAACACCAGCGTCAACAGCATCTCGGAAGGCTACTTCGAGGCATTGGGCCTGACCATCGTGGCCGGCCGCGACTACCAATCTACCGACATCGGGGCGCATGGCGCGGAGCCCGCCGTCGTAAACCAGGCCTTCGCCAGGCGGTTCTTTCCCGGCGAGGATCCCATTGGCAAGTTGTTCGGGAACGGAGTGGAGGTAGTGGCCAAGCCGGAACGCCGCATCATCGGTGTCGTGAGCGATGCGAAGTACCGCTCGCTCCGCGAACCGGTGCCACCCACGATCTACGGCTTTGCCCCGGTCAAGCTCAAAATGGGTGGCTCATTCGTCCTGCACGTTCGTACCGCCGGCCCGCCGGCCGAGGTGATCGAGCCCGTGCGTCGCACCCTGGCGCGTCTCGAACCCGGACTGCCGTTCTACGAGATCCACACTCTGCGCGAAGAAGTCGACGACTCGCTTTGGGCCGAGAGAGTGCTGGCCTGGCTGTCGTCCGCCTTCGGCATCGCGGCGATGGTCCTGGTGCTGATGGGGCTCTACGCCACGTTGGCCTTTGCCGTGGCGCAAGCCCGCCGCGAGGTGGGCATCCGCATGGCATTGGGCGCGCAGGCCGTGGATATTTTACGGATTCTGTCCGCGCGGCCGCTGCTGCTGGTGATGGCGGGTGTGGTGGCTGGTGCGACCGCCTTCTTCGCCCTGGCGCCGTTCTTCCGCAGCGTGCTGTATGGGGTGCCCGTCGTGAATGCCGTGTCCATCGTTGCTGCCATGGTGTTGGTGCTGGGCGTCTCGGGCGCGGCCACCTGGGCCGCTGTGCGGGTAGCTCTGCGCACCTCCCCGGCGATCATCCTGCGCGAAGAGTAGGCCCGCTGTGCCTGAGGGTGCAATAGCCATTTCTGGCTATGCCCGGTGGATATCACCAGAATAGTAGAGATTCAAGACAGTTAACAAAGATAACCATTCTTTGCACGCACCCCCATTGTCACCAGCGTGCGCCGGTGATAGCATCGCTCCAGTTGAATGCGCGTCATAGGGCAAGCCCCGAAATCTAAGTGGTCTAGCAATACGTGTGCCTGTCGCCTGCCCGTGGCGGAGCTTATGGTCTTTGGGATTTGTTCATGACAAACCACTCATTTCCTACCTCAAATTGTTTCCGGCGAATCCTCGTGGCTTCGCTGTTTCTCTTCATGGGGCTGCTACCCGGCCGACTGGCGGGTCAGGGCCTCACGGGTCAATTGTCCGGGACTGTAGCCGACAGCAGCGGCGGCACAGTGGCCGATGCCGAAGTTATCATTTCGAATGCGCAAACCGGACAGGTCCGCTCCGGCAAGACAAATGCGGAGGGGTACTTCCTGTTCACCGAACTTCTGCCGGGTACCTACTCGCTGAAGATCAACGCCAACGGCTTCAAAAAGCATGAGCAATCGAAGGTCTCCATCACGGCGACCGAGCGTGTGAACCTGCCAACGATCTCGCTGGAGGTTGGCGCTTTGACGGAAACAGTGACAGTGTCGGCGGAGGCTGCCCGGTTGCAGACGGAGAGCGCGGAGCGCTCCGGTCTCATCTCCTCGCGCCAGATGGCCGAACTGCCACTGAAAGGCCGCTCCTATATGGGCACGGCCAAGCTATTGCCCGGCGTCATCGACACGGCCAATCGCGAATCACCGGGCTGGAACGACCTCACTGGCATCAACATCAACGGCACCCGCGCAGGCTCCATCAACCTAACGCTGGATGGCGTTTCCAGTCTGGATACAGGCTCACTTACCGGGCCGTACCTCGCGCCCAGCATCGACGCTGTGGGCGAAGTTAAGGTTCTGCTCAGCAACTACCAGGCTGAATATGGCCGAAGCTCCGGTGCGACCATTCTTACCGTCATCAAGAGCGGCACGCGCGACTTCCACGGCAGCGCTTACTACTTCCTACGGAACGAAGCGCTCAACGCCAACGAATGGCTCAACAACAAGAGCGGAATCGCTCGCCCGCGCTATCGCTACAACTACCCGGGCTACACACTGGGCGGACCCGTTCTTCTGCCCGGGACGAACTTCAACAAGAACCGCGACAAGCTGTTCTTCTTCTGGTCGCAGGAGTTCCTGCCCATTCAGACGCCATCCAGCACGATGACCCAGACCTTCCCCACGACTCTGGAGCGCAACGGTGATTTTTCGCAGTCGTACGACACCAACAACACTCTGATCCCTATCAAGGATCCTTACAACAACAACGCGGCGTTCCCGAACAACACCATCCCATCCAGCCGCATCGACGCGAATGGGCAGAAGCTCCTTAGCCTCTTCCCCACGCCCAATACCAAAGGCCCCAGCAACACCTATAACTGGACAGGGGTTAGCGTTAACAAGCAGCCCCGGCGTGACTCCATTTTGCGCTCCGACTACAACATCACATCCAACACGACCTTCTACGTCCGCCTGATTCAGGACTTCCAGGCTGTGCGCGGCGAGTACGGACTCTCGGTCGGCCTGGGCGGCAACAACAACTGGCCACAACTGCCCATTTCCTATGAGATCCACAGCGCCGGCGCCGTTGCCACATTGATCCATACCTTCAACCCGACCATGGTCAATGAGTTCACATTCGGCGTGAACCGCGCGAAACAGACCGTGGATGCTCTCACGCAGGATCGTCTTGATGCCAACGTGCGCAGCAAGATTGGCCTTTCGCTGGGGCAGTTCTATCCCTCGGCCAATCCGCTGAACCTCATCCCCAACGCCACGTTTGGAGGCGTCACCGGTGCCGCCTCCCTCTCCATCGAGGGGCGCTACCCCTTCTTCGGCACCAACAATATCTGGAACTACTCCGACAACCTCTCGAAGATCTGGGGCAAACACTCCTTCAAGATGGGTGTCTACCTCGAGCGCACCACGCGCAACGCCGCCCGCTCCACCTCCTTCAATGGTGCCCTGGCGTTCGATCGCGACGCCAACAACCCCTACGACACCAACAATCCGTACTCCAATGCGATTCTCGGCGTCGTGGACTCTTACTCCGAAGCGAACGGCCATCCTTCCGCGCACGGCCGGTTCTTCAACGCGGAGTGGTACGTGCAGGATAGCTGGAAAGTCAACCGCCGCCTGGCGATCGATGCCGGCGTCCGCTTCTACTCCATCCAGCCCAGCTATAGCGCCAACGACACCCTGGCCATCTTCGACTCTTCGGTCTACAGCAGCGCAAATCAACCGCCGCTCCTGGCGCCCTACGTCGACCCCGTCTCCAAAACCCGCATGGCTCGCGACCCATCGACCGGAACGCTGTACCCCGCGGTCAAAATCGGAGCATTCTCTCCCTCCACTGGCACCCCCTATCAGGGCATGACCACCTACAAGGAGAAGGTCCTCAACTCGCCCTCCATCCAGGCCGCACCCCGCATCGGCCTTGCCTGGGACGTCTTCGGCAATGGCAAGACAGCCATCCGCTCAGGCTTCGGCATCTTCTACGATCGTTTCAACGACGACCAGGTTCTCCAGCTCGTCCAGATGCCCCCGCTCGTCACCACCGGGACGGCGAACTACACTACGCTCGCCAACCTCACCTCTGCCACCACCGGAACCACCATCGGGCCGGCGGCCGTCTACGGCTTCCAGCGCAGCTACAGCCCGCCGGCCGTCTATAACTGGAGCTTTGGTGTCCAGCAGAGCATCGGCTTTGGCACCGTGCTCGACGTGGCCTATGTCGGCAATACGCAGAAGCACCTGCTGGTCTACCGCGATCTGAACGCCACGCAGTACGGCACCAACCGGCTCGCGTCCAGCATCGACTCCACCACCGGCACCGCGCTGCCCGCCAACTTCCTGCGTCCCTATCTCGGATACTCCAACATCAACTACCTGGAGTTCTCCGGCTACGGCAACTACAACGCGATGCAGGTGCAGCTCACCAAACGATTCTCTGACCGCTTCACCTACCACATGGCCTACTCCTGGTCGAAGTCCCTCGACCTCGTGGACGGCCAGGGTGGCGTGCTCAGCCCCACCCTTAACTACCGCATGCGCAACTACGGTCTGGCCGGCTTCGATCGCCGCCATACCCTGATGCTGAACTACACCTACAACCTGCCTGACTTCAGCAAGAACTGGGACAACAAGTTCAGCCGCGTTGCTCTCAATGGTTGGGAGCTCTCCGGTGTCAGCCAATTCAGCACCGGCTCGCCCGCCGGCGTCGGCTACAGCCTATCCTATTCGGCTGATCTCACCGGCGCGACCGGTAATGGCGTCGACAGCCGCGTTGTCCTGGTTGGCGATCCCAACGCATCGGCACCCGCCGGCCAGGCCTTCAACGTGGATGCCTTCAAGCCACCCACGGCAGCCTATTCCGTCAATGGCATCGGCAATGCCGCCAAGACCACCGTCACAAACCCCGGACTGAACAACTGGGATATCTCCCTGTTCAAGAACTTCAAACTCGGCGCCCGCGAAGGCCGCAGCATGCAGTTCCGTCTGGAGAGCTATAACACGTTCAATCACACGCAATACAGCAGCATGGACACCACCGCGCGCTTCAACGCCGCTGGCGATCAGATCAATGCCAACCTCGGACGCTACACCAATGCGGCCCTTTCGCGCCGCGTCGTGCTTGGTCTGAAGTTCTACTTCTAGTCTTGAGCGACCCTGCACAACAGCCAAGCCGCTCCATCAAGACCAAGGCCGGCCACCCTCCACGGAGAGGGAGGCCGGCCTTCTTGCTTCCATTGGCGCCCGCCAATCGAGGTTGACGGCCCCGACCCATGGGGATTGCCCGTCAAGCACGACGGCCCATTCCTCCTGTTGCTCGTCTTCTACACCACATCGGCGGAAGTCGCTCATTCCCGACTTGCTGCAATTTTGAAAACGGCCCAGTGACACGCTTTCCCTCCGCCTGAGGCGAACTGAAGATGCGTTCAGCATGGGCGCAGCGTCATGCCCACCGCATCGAAATGCGTGAGGATTCCATGCGCAGGGGCCGTGTGAAGCCAGACTCGTAACCCTACCTCAGGATCCGCTCCGGTCAGGTGCCCATTAGCTGGGGCACATCTGAGTCTAGGTCGCGAAATCCGCGGAACCCTCGGAGTGCCACGCCAGATCCAGTGTGGCGACGGCCCTGGACTCAACTGGTGTTGCCGCCGTCGTCTAACGCATCCAACTAGAAGAGCGTGTCGAGGTACACCTGGCAGAAGTTGCTCCGCCTGGATTCGTTGAGGCGTACTCAGAAGGAGGATGTGATCGACGACGTGACCGTTCCGACGATCCGCGCCGTCATCGGTGCCGGGAGCTGGCACTTCGGCGGACAGTTCGGAGCCTCGACGCCGAACTGCCTGGCGTATAGTCGAAGCTCTTCCTTGGTGACGGAGATAGGGCCGGGACCCGCGGTGAAGTTAGCCGGCCCGCTTGCTGCTCGCCCGCCGGGACTTCGGCTTGCTCTTGCCCATGAGATTGAGAGCCACTGCGGTACGGATGAGGTCCTTCAAGGCCGCTTCATCGATGTTCTCGCCTTCATGGATGTCAATGGCGCGCCGGACATTCCCGTCGAGGCTGGAGTTGAACAGACCGGAAGGGTCCTTCAACGCAGCTCCCTTGGCAAATGTCATCTTGACGACGCTCTTGTACGTCTCCCCCGTGCAGATGATGCCCGCGTGGGACCAGATGGGCGTCCCCATCCACTTCCACTCTTCGACGATCTCGGGGTCCGCCTCGTGTATGAGCGCGCGCATTTTTGCGAGCATCTGCCCGCGCCAGTCCCCAAGTTCCCTGATTCGCCCGTCGATCAGCGCAGAGGCAGATTCCACCGGTTCGGATTTCTTCATTTCCAGTTCCATTTCTCGCACTTATTTTAGCTGCGCTCAGCGTCAACCTAGGCCGTCGCAGGCGCGCGGTGAGGCGCTGGCCGGCGTGGCCTGTCGGCGGCGCCAGCAGAAATACGAGAGCCCCCACAGCGCACCCGTGGCCGCCGCCCAGCCCCACGCCTCCGGGCCATCGCCCACCGAGAGGTGAGCGATGAGCGCCGAGGCGAGGTTGATGGCGAAGCCAGCGTAGGCCCACTCCTTGAGTCGCTGGGGCACAGGCGCAAGCAACAGCACTACGCCGAGGAGCTTGGCGCAGGAGAGTTCCACCCGGAAGTAGGCCGGGAAGCCGAGCCGGGTAAACGCCTCCGCCACCTGCGGCAGGGAGAGTTGCGCATAAGCGGTGAAGCTCATCTGCAGGCAGAAGAGGGCGGTGACGATCCAGTAGACGATGGCCGCGGCCTTGGGGTTGATCCGCGCGGCCACCAGGGCCGGGTTCCGCAGGGCTGATTCCATGGGGGTTCTCCTCTCCTGCTTCAGGGCTTCGCGGCCATGGGCGACCAACCGGGGGGTTCCACGCCAAACTGCTTTGCGTACTCGGTGGTCAATCGCTGCCAGCCGTCGAACTTCATGGCCTCCGGGCCGACGATGCGTCCAATCGGCTCACCCGTAAGGAACCGGTCAAGCACGTCGAAGCAGAGGTGCCAGCCCGCGGCGCCCCACGAGATGAAGCGGCGATCGATGTTGTGCCAGAGCGTGAGGCGCGTGCCTCCACCAGAGGCTTCGAGTTCCCACCGGATGTCCTGGCCTCCCCAGCTGTACTCAAGCACCTTGGGAGCGTCGGCGCGCGTCACTTTTGTCTCGGAGACCATTGTCGTGGGCGCTCCCACCGTGGTGAGCTGCACCGTGGTTCCAGCCGTGCCCAGGCTTCTATCGGCGTCAAAGGGCGCCCACTCGCGCAGGTGCTCCGGCTCGGTCAGCGCCTTCCAGACTTTCTCCGGGGAGTGCCGAAGTTCCCTAACGAGGACGAGTGTCCACTTCTCTCCGTCCTTTTGTACCCGTGCCCCGTTGGCCGGACCTGGTGTGTACTGCTCGCGATCGTTCATCTTCTTCTCCTTGTCTTTTTTTCCGCTGGTGCTGGTGTTGCTTGATCCATGCGGTCGAGGTGGCGTTCGAGAGCATCCAGGTGGGCGGACCAGAAGCGGCGGAACGGAGCCAACCAGGCATCCACCTCCTGCAGTGGTTCCGGTTTCAACCGGTAAAGGCGGCGCTGTGCGTCCACGGTGGATTCCACGAACCCGGCATCTCGCAGCACTCGGAGATGCTTCGACACGGTCGGCTGCGGCATACGAAGATGACGCTCAATCTCGCCAACCGACTGTTGTGACGAAACCAGGAGGCTCAGTATCGCGCGGCGGTTCGGCTCCGCAATGATCTCAAAAACAGATTCCACCCTCTTGATATACATCTCCGCGTATATGCGTGTCAAGGTATATAATGAATGAAGCATACGCAGTAGTTTCAGTTGGCCTATGGAGATGCCCCGTTCGATGCGTTCCCGGCGGCAGGATCCGCGGGTAGCACCTAATGTCCAGCAACCCGCCCAGGAATCCGGCCACCCCGCACGACAAGATTCAATGCCGGCAGCCTGATTGCGGCGGTTGACTTCGTCGAACGCCCGTTTGCGAGGCTAGGGCACAGGATTTTCTTTGACCCATGCTTCTCAGGCATGCCCGCCGCTGCACTCTCTGCCAAGGTGTTGCATCCGGCGCGTGAGCAGTTCGCTTCACACCGCATTGTCAGAAATCACTCCAGCATTCCGTCCGGATGACATCCAAACGGGAGGCAGGGCACCGCAGGCTCAGCGATCGACGCACCTTGGGCGTTGAAGTTGCGGAAAGAACCGGGCATGCGGCTGCAAGGCTGGCTCACCGTAGACTGGTCGACAGTGACCGAGTAGCGTGCCAAGGCGCCAGTTGTGGTGCTCGACGAGGGATGTTAGTGCCTAGATCGATCTGCTCGTCCGTCGCCTCCGAGCGGGCCTGGTCAGGACTGGCCTTCGCCGGCCGGACTCTCCGGTGGCCTACGGGTGATTAGCCCGGTCCAGCAGGATACCGTTCTTCGCGGCGTATCCCCGCATGCTCTCATACAGAGCCTCCTGCCGTTCCATACTCACAGGAGGGAAGATCTGTCCAGGCTGCCAGAACTGCCAGCGGAGCCGTGTTCCTCGCGGAAATTGGGCCAGTTTTGCGCGCAACTGTTGCTCGGTCAATGAGACGTACTGAAGGACTGAAAATCCAGTGCTGCCCTCAGGGGCCCAGTTGGAAGTGATCAGTGCGGATCCCTGGTGCCAACCTTCGATCCAGGCCTCGATCTGCTGGGCCTGCTGCCTGGTGAGCACGAGCTTCGTGATTCGAGCGAGCTTTTCGGGCGGGCAGATCCAACTCCGACCAGTTGCGATGGCCCGTACCAGGGCCTGCTCGAGGGCGACGGCGCGTGCCCCCGAGCCTCGATAGTCGGGCGTCGAGCGGAGTTCGTCTTCGCGCCCGGCCCACTCCTGTTGGAAGCGCCTTAACCGCGCCCACAGCGCCTCTTCGGCATTGGCGGACCCCCAAAGCCCAAGGGCCGCCACAGCGTCTTGAACCACTTCGGGATCTGAATCATCGAGCGCCTCGATCGCGCTGTCCTGGGCACTCGGGAGTTCCTCTCCCAGGCTTTGCAGCAGGCTGCCATAGCAGTGGGTTTCCTTTCTGGCGCCCAGTGACGCGCTAACTTGCCTGGCGCCGTACGCCGGATCTGCCCGCAGCAGGTAACGCAGCATCGCAGTTTGTGGTGAGCAGGCCCACTTACCCAGATGCCTCTCGAATGCGGCTTGCGCGACACCCAGAACACTCGAGTCCGCGAATCGGTCGAGCAGTTCGTAATCCAGGTCTCGGGCCTTGTCCTGTCCGATCCGTTCCACGGCAGACCGGAGTACTACCGTGATGTCTTCTTTGGGAAGGAGACGGATCACTTCGAGATCCGGCTGCGCGCTCGGATTCACCGCATCCCGCAGTATCAAGGCGCGACCCGCCTCGGGATCGAGTTCATGGATGTGTTTCAGCGCGGCATCGCGCGTCATGCCGCGATCGGTCCGCGCCGGCGGCGGTGCTTCCGCAACCAGGAGCCGCAGGATTGGAAGCATTTCCGGCCCAGCAATGAGCGGCCAGCGGTGCCGGATCAGCTCCGACTGGGTCTCCCGTGGCAAGTCTCTCCACGTGGCGATCAGAGCCGGGCGGATCTTTCCCGCACTTGTCTGATCCCGGTCGCCCGTCACAAGTAACCCATGGAGTGTGAGTGCGCGGGCAACGCCAACCTTGCGAGGCAGGGCCTCCGTCACCTTCCGCACCGCGAGATCGGCCAACGCCCGCGTGTGGGCGCGCCGCCTCTCCCAGAAGGCCCGGGCCGCCTCTGAATCCGTCGGTCCGGAAGCTGGAGGATTCCAGGTGGAATCTGCCACGATTTGGAGGTTAACGAGTGTACCCAGGAACTCGCCCGTGATCGGGTGCTCGGGAACCGCAAGCTCATCGTTCATGGAGTCAATGGCGACCTTTTGGAACGGTGATCCGTAGAGTCCAAACATGAGGTCCCAACCAACCGATTGCTGCTGATTCAGTCCCCAGAACAGGCGAGCGAGTTGCCCAGCTGAATCCGGGGTGTCCAGGAACCGAAGCCGGCGTGCGGCACGATGAGCCTCCTCGGGCGATGGATTGCCCGCCAACACCTGTGTCGCGCTTCGGAGTTGCTCGGCCTGCCATTCGGCGTCAGGCGGCATTACGTCCAGTTCCACCGTGTTGGAGCGGAGCACCTCCGAGACCCGGCCGTACGGTGTCCGCTCGCGAGGATCAGACGGCCGCCAGATGCGCTGGCTGATCGCGTACACCCGGTAATGTCCCGGGCTCAGCCGGCGCCACTCGTTCAACTCCGCTTCAGCGGCGAACGGAGTGGCGTCCAGTTCCCGAGTGCCGCCAAGCCCGCCGCCCAGAGAGCTTGCGGCGGTGAAGTACGACGCGAGCGGATCGGCTGCTTCCGGCTCCACGCAAAAGGACTCAATCCCCAGGCGTCCGCTGCGGTCATAGTTGTGTACGTCGGCCCAATAGCGATGCTTTGCCGTCGCGGTGAATGACAGCTCCAGTGGAACAATCTCCCCGGCGTGGAACACGGTCCGGCCGTCCTTCACCGCAAGAGTGAAATGGACGTCGGAGACGGACGATGCCGCCGAACACCCATTGTCTTGAACGGCCCAACTGGGCTCCCCGAGGACCGTCACGAGCAATGCGACGGCCAGTCTCAAGACCATCCTCCACTTCTCAGCGGGGGTCGACGAGACGAGTCCTCGTTTACGCACAGTGGTTGAGACGTCATTCCTGTCGACCTGGTTCCCGGCCGCTCCGCCCAGCCAGGAGGCAACTGGTGTCGCGCCTCTGATTACTCAGCTTAATTGGCCTGGCGTCCCAGACACTCTGGAGTATTAAAAGTTAAGAGAGAAGGAGGTCTGTATAGGTGATTTGTGATATAGCTCTCTGTAGCGCCCACACGGGCCGCATCTTCGGAGGAGGATAGCGATGAAACTGCCATTCACATGGCTGGCATCGATGTTGCTGCTTACGGGCTTCATCCACGCCCAATCCATAGACATTCAGATAGAGCTCATGAATCAGATCGGCACGGACACCAGCCGGAAGGGCGATCTGATCTCCGGTCGTGTTATCTCGCCGCCGCAGCTGCAAGGCGACATGTTGGATGGGAAGGTCACCGAATCACGCTCCGGTGCGAAGTTGGGCGGGAAGTCGGTATTCTCTTTCACCTTCGACACTCTCCGGCATGGCGGATCCACCATTGCCATCAACTCCCAATTCAAGTCGGCGATCAATTCCCAAGGCAAGCAGGACGTGGACGAGGAGGGTCGCATCGTACGCCGGGGCACAGGCAACGTTGCCAAGGTCGCTGGTGGAACTGGCATCGGTGCCGTGATTGGTGGTATTGCCGGAGGTGGCAAAGGCGCGGCCATTGGCTCCGCCATCGGGGCCGGAGCCTCTATCGCAATGGTGCAGATCGCGGCCGACGCCCCGAACATTCGCTTCGCCCCGGGTAGCCGCTTGCTCATCGAAGCCAACGCCCGCGGCGGTGCGCCTCTTTCGACGCTCACTGCCTCCCAACCCGGCCCCGCCAGTGCTCCGTCCCAGACTGCCGCCGCACCCGTAGCGGCGCAGCCCGTTGTCACCGCGAGCGTGGCCGCTCCGGCGCCTTCGCCGGCCCCGCCGTCTGGCCCGCCGCAGTCGACCGCCTCCGGCTTGACGCCCCAGCCTGAGTTTAAGTCGCTCACCCCCGCCTTCGTGCCCGGCGAGAAGACGCTCTTCTACGACGACTTCACGGATATGAGCCCAGGCGACGCGCCGCCCCACTTCAAGGTCCGCGGAGCCGCACCCGACCTGCAGGCCGCCGGCGCCGTTCGGCAACTGCTGGTGACCAGCGCCGGCTCCCTCTTTCCAAACCTCAAGGCACTTCCGAAGAATTTCACGTACGAAGCCGATTTAAAGTTTGATGGGGTGAAGCGGGCCATCGTCTCCCTGCTCCTCTCTTCCAGTACCAAGGAAGTCTTCCACCTGGTCACTTACGCGGGGCCAGGCCAGGTGGACCTGGTGGCATCCCTTCGGGCGCCGTACCAGGAACTGGGCCGGAAGCGTCTACCCATCAGTTGGGCCGACGTCGTACGTTTCGCCCTTTGGGTTCAGAACGGGCGAATGCGAATCTTTGTGAACGGCGAGAAGCAGCTCGATTTCAATCAGGTCGATCTCCCGGAGATCACCAAAGTCGAATTTGCGAACAGCTCGACCTTCCCTGGGCAATCGGTCGGCTACCGAATGGTCCGCTTCGCTGAATCGGCGCCTGACTTCAGCCAGATGATCACCGCCTCCGGCCGCTATGTCACCCACGGGATCCTCTTTGATACCGACAGTGACCGGCTGAAGCCCGAATCCGCCGCAGTCATCCAGACCATTGCCAAGGGGCTCGAGACGAACCCAAATCTGAAGCTGCGCATTGAGGGCCACACTGATTCGGTAGGCAACGCGGACCACAATCTCGATCTCTCCCGGCGTCGTGCCGAAGCGGTGAAGAGCGTGCTCTCCGCCCAGTTTGGCGTCGACTCCGCGCGTCTCACCACCGCCGGCTTGGGCGCGACGAAACCACTCGAGACCAACGACACTCCACAGGGCCGGTCACAGAACCGCCGCGTCGAGTTCGTCCGGCAGTAGCGAGTCGCCGCTCCCGCCACGGCGCGCACCCAGCGTCGTGGCGGGAGCAGGGTTCGGGCCGCCCTTCCACGAACACGGCCGGGCATCCACCCCTTCCGAGCATCCGTTGAAGACATCATCAAAACGGCATCAAAACATCTGTGTGCCCCGGGAAATTCTGCTGCTAGAATGTGAGGCACTAACTGGATGCCTGTCCTCCCTTCCATTCCGTATGCGTCTCTCGTTGCGGACGTGCTGGCCGAGAACCAGGCACTCATCCCGTTCCTTGGGGCAGGCGCGTCCATCGCCGGATCTCCGCCCTCCGCGACTCCGTCCGCCACCTATCCGCCCGACGCCGAGGTGGAGGAGTTGGCCGTGCGCTGGGGTCTTTCGGGCGCGGCCCTGGAACACCTGAAGCAGGGGATTCGCGAAGCCTTCGATCTCCAGAACTACGAGAATCATGAGCCCGACTGGATGGATATCGCTGGCCACAAACCCTATCCGCCCTCGGCTCGTGAACTTGCCAACGCGCTGGCGGCCAATGTCAGTTACCGCGGCTCCTGGCCCTACTCCCTCCTGCCGGTCTCCAGCTACCACGAGTTCGTCCGAGGCCGCGATCCTCATCGCAAGGATCTGGAGTCGCTCTTCGCCGGCAAGACCCAACCGCTGCCCACACAGGACCTGATCGCCCGCGCGGCGCGCCACCACCTGCGCAACACCAGGCGCGACTACCTGGTCATCACCACCAACTACGATCAGCTGATCGAGCTGGCCTTTGACGCCGCCAAAGTCCCTTATCTTGTGCTGACCGTGGGCCGCAAACAGCACCACGTGGCCGTGCGGACCAGCACGAGCCTCCAGTCCTGGTTGGAACTCTCCGCCAGTGACTTCGCCGACTTCGAGGACGGCCTCAAGGGAAAGCAGCCGGCCCTGTTTACCTTGCCTTCCGTTGCCACTCGAAAGCCGGTGGCCGTCCTCTACAAGATGCACGGTTGCCTCTTCCCGCCGCCAGGAACAACCGACGACAGCATCATCCTCTCCGATGAGGACTACATCGCCTTCCTGAAGCGACAGGGGGAATCGGGCGACGGTGTCATCCCCGCGGCCGTCACACGTTTGATGCAGAACGACGGTCAGCAGAACACCGGCTTTCTGTTTCTCGGCTACAGCTTCTCTGATTGGAACGTGCGCGCCATGTATCGCACCATCATCGACCAGCGCGCGCTGACCAAGGACGTACGCGACTACGCCGTCGTCAGTTGGGTCAACGACTTCGAATCACAGTACCTCTCTCAGCCCACCATCAACGTCTGTGTTGCTGATCTCGTCAAGTTCGCTGGCGAAATCAAGCGCCGCGCCGCGCCGGCGGCTTGGGCGGATACCCCCTCGCTATGGTAGGTCCCAATCCATTCCGAGGGCTCTCCAGCTACACTCGCGACGATCGCGAAGTGCTGTTTGGACGGGACGACGACCTCACCGTCATTCTGGCCCGTATCTTTATCCGTCGCACCACTCTGCTCTTCGCCGGCTCCGGCGTCGGGAAGAGCTCCTTCCTGAACGCTAAAGTCGCGCCGGAACTGGAGCGCCGCTACTGCATCTGCCAGCACTCCGCCTGGAGCGCCGGCGAACCCCTTGCCGCGCTGCGGCAGTCGCTCAGTGCGTCGTGGGCCGCTCAAGGATTCCAGCCCCCAGTCGATGCTCCGTTGCTGGATATGTTGCCCGTCGTGCACGAGCGGCTCAGCGGTACACTGTTCATCCTCGACCAGTTTGAGGAGGTCTTCCAGAACCATCGCGACACTCCGGAGCTCGACCAGTTCATCCTCCAGCTCTCCGAAGTCATCAACTCCGATCGCTGTGAGGCCCGCATCATCTTTGCCATGCGCGAAGAGTTCCTTGGGGAGTTGAGCGTGTTCGACAACAAGGTGCCGGACCTGTTCGGCAACTACTACCGGCTGAAAGCGCCGAACCGCCGCCAGACCCGCGAGATCATTGAAGCCACCTGCCGTTCGGCTGGCGTCGGCAAGTCCGCGTTGCTGCCTGACCTGCTCGACGACCTCCTGCGAGCTACCACGCCGGGGCAGCGCGGCGCGGAGGCCCGGTCTCGCGAGTTCGTCTCGCCGCCCTATCTGCAGATCGCCTGTCACCGCCTATGGCAGCAGTCTCCACCGGATGAGCAGAGCGGCTTTCCCCGCGTGTACTCCGCTGGTGGAGCCTCCGGCGCTCTGCGGGCCTACTGCGATGAAAGTCTGAATCCGCTTCCGCAGGCGGCCAAGGAGGTGATCTCGGGCGCCTTTGGGTTCCTCATCACCCGCCAGGGCGCCAAGATGGCGTACGAGCTCAATAGCCTGGCCGAGCATCTGAAATTGGATCGGCAGAAGTTGGACGACGCCCTCTCCGCCCTGAGCCGGGCCCGCATTCTGCGGCGCACCCCCGCCCCCGGCGGCGCCGTCTGGTTCGAGCTCTACCACGACATGTACGCGCCCTTTCTCACCGCGTGGGCCGAGCGCTACCGCGCTGAACGGGAGGAAGCCGCGCGACGATCGAGCAAGCGGAGCCTTCGCCTGCTGGAGCTGGTAGTGATGCTGTTGATCGTCGCCGCTGGAGGGGCTCTTCTCCTCTTCCGCTCGAACGCGACGCTCAGCGAGTCCAATACCTCACTGGCGAGGGCCGTCGAATCCAAGCCTATCCTCGACAACGCGACCCTCGTTTCCCTGGCCGACCCCGAGCGCGCCGCCCTGCTCGCTCTCGCCGCTGCTCAGCTCGCCGGCCCTGAGTCCAATCACTCTGATGTTTCGCGCATTCTCGGCGACGTTCTCGCGACTCCGCGCCCAACGGTCATCGGCCGCCTCGGCCCCATTGTGAGTGCGGCCGTCGACACGGATTCCGTGGCCGCTCTGACTGAAAAGGGCGATCTCCTCGTCTGGGCCGGGGGCCGGAAGCCCGCCAAACTGACGAACATTCCCGACGCCGCCGACATCTCCATTCAGCCCGGCGGCTACCTCGTTTCCACGCGCAACACAGCACGCTTCCTGGTGACACGTAGTGGCGTGTCCACTCCGTATGCAGGCACCGCCTCCGCGATCCTCGACCATGACGAGGCTAATGGCAAGGTGGCCCGGGGTGACTCGTCCGGTACTCTGGAGGTCCGCGCCGAACGAGGTGCTGGCGCGCCCAACCCCGCGGCGCAGAAGTCCGCCCGCGTCGGCAGTTCGCCCGTCACAAGGGTGCGCTGGAATGGCGATGCCACTCAGTTGCTCACCGGGATGGAGGACGGCACCGCCGTGATCCTCGATGCCGCGACACTCGATGAGCTGGCTCGCCTGCCTGGTCTGGCCGGTGCCGCTCTGGCCGTCGGCTGGAACTCCCACGGCGTGCCGGTCACCGTGGCACGCACTGGCGAAGTGCGCGTTTGGGATCGCAACACCCCGCTCAAACGCATCAGGGCCTCGTCGCAGGCCGTGATCGGGCTGGCCTTCTCGCCCAACGGCGAGCGCCTCGCGGCCGGCTCCGCCGATGGCCGCGTCAAGATCATCGACATCGCGCAAGGGACCGTCATCGGTGATTGGAAGAATGTTCCGCCCCTCAAGCAGGTCTGGGATGTGGCCTATAGCCCCAACGGCGCCATCGTCGCGAGTGTGAGCCTGGACGGACTACTCAATCTCTGGACCGCCTCGGGGAAGAACTTCGACGGCCACAGTTTCCCGAAGAGCGTCTGGTCTCTCGACTTCGCGCCCGACGGGAAGTCTGTTGCCGTCGCCCTCTCCGATGGCAAGGTCTATCAGATCACCCTGCCCATCCAGAACAACACTCCTCGGCTGGTCGCCACTCATCAGGACCGAGCCGTGGCCGTGCGCTTCTCCCCCGATGGGAAATTTCTGGCCAGCGGTGGATGGGATCGTCATCTCTTCCTCACCCCCGTCCAGGGAGGCAGGCCGGATCAGGACTTTGGCCTCAACCCGGGAGGAATTCTCAACATTTCGTTCGGCGGAGTCTCGGGGGGCTGGATCGCTGTCGCTGACTCCTCAGGCGTGGCTCAGGTTTTTCGCAAGTCGGATTCGCTAGTCATGCGCGGCCACACGGGCCCGGTCTTTGGTGTGGCTTGCCGGCCGAAGCTGCTGGAGATGGCCACCAGCGGTCAGGATGGCACCGTCCGCGTCTGGACCATGGACGGCACCACCGAGATCCTGCGCTACTCCGCCCACGCCGGCGGTGCCAACCGTGTCGCCTACCGCCCCGACGGAAAACTGCTTGCCTCCAGTGGTGCCGATGGTTTCATCCGGACCTACGCAGCCACTTACGACGGTCTGCTGGACCTGGCGCGCCGCTACATCAAGCGCAGCCTCACGCCGGAGGAGTGCCAGCAATACCTGCATGTCACTCCATGCCCGGCCGGCCTGCCCGGACCGCTGCCATAGGCTTGCTCGCTGTCCTCACTGCATTCTCTGCTGTGGGATATACTCACTAACCAGAGTTTGGGGTCTGATAAGTGACAAGGAGGAATCGCATGAATAAGCTCGTCTCGACGCTGGCCATTGGTGTGGCTCTGATAGCCGGCACAGCGATCGGCTATGCGTTGCCGCAGACGGCCTCGCAGGTCGGGAAGGATTCCGTCGAAAAGGGGAAGGGCGGCAAGAAGGTCACCGATAAAACGAAGTCACCCTCGACTACTACGGAAAAAGGCGGTAAGAAGGGAGCTGACAAGAAGAACACCCCGGCCAAATCGATGTAGACGAGTTGGCGGGGCCCGTCCCGGATAACCATGCGCTGGCGGCTGACCCTATTCCTCATCTCGACAGCTGTCGTCGCTGTGCTGGTCTTCTGGCCGCTGGCGGATCTCTCATTCAAACGGCCGCACCGGGAAGGAGACGATCAGGTCGAGCAGGCGGTCCTGCGCGGGCTGTCGTTTATCCACGGCACCGCGCAGACTCAGCAGAACTTCGCGGACTACGGCTCCGACTACCTGTGGTGCTTCTGTGCAATCGCCAGCAGTTCATCCGATCCTGAAGTACGTCGCAGATCCTGGGAGTTTGGGCACGGGCTGGCGCTTCGTTGGAGAGCCTTGCACTCGCGTGCCGAGGCATCGGTTGGCGCGGACGAACTCTACCAGATGGTTGCGGGAAGCTACGCGGCCCAGTGCCTGGGCGTCCCCGACGAGCGGATACGGCCAGCCCTGCGCCAGGCGGCTGCCCGCATGACCGCGAATGAGATGTATGGATTCGACCCCACCCGGGAGCCTCCGCCTGGAGATATCCCGAAACCCTGCAGTCAATGTGGTGCTCGTAATGCCCGTGGAAGCCGCACCTGCTCGCGTTGCGGAACTCGTCTCGTACTGCAGGACCGCTACGGCGTGTGGTGTGACGCGATCATCGCTGCGTTCGCCGGTGAACGGTACGGTGTCCGATTTGGTGCGAGCCTGGCGGACGTCCTCCAGTGGCTGCCGCGGATGCGGCCGTATCCTGGGCCCGAGAGTCCGCGGGCCAATGAATACGAACACGGCGCCTGCGCGGTTACCCATCTCGTCTATGCACTGAACGGCTACAGCCTCTACCGCCTGCGGCCGGAGTGGTTGCCCGAAGAGTTCGAGTTCTTGAAGTCCCATGTGCGGCACGCCATTGCCAGCGACGATCCCGAACTTCTGGGTGAATATCTCGACACCCTCAAATCCTTCGGCCTCACGCGGAAAGACCCGCTGCTGGACTCGGGCATCCGCCACCTTCTCGCTCGTCAGAATCGAGACGGAAGCTGGGGTGATATGAGCCGTTCGGACGTCTACGAGCGGTACCACCCCACCTGGACTGCTGTGGATGCCCTACGCGACTATGCCTGGCGGGGAGAAGGTGCCCTCTTTCCGGACGTTCTACTCAGGGTGCGGCAGGCTCAGTCGGGCTCGCGCCGAGGCCAATAGCGGCCCGGGCTGTTCTCTCCATCCGATGATGGGTGCTTTTGTATGTAAACGGTCTGAATATCGCGAAAATAACTGCGTCCTCTGGCACGCTAAAATAGCGCCAGCGATCGTCTGTCAGGAGGATGCACCATGGCCGACAAAGTTCTGCAGATGGGTTACATGTCCGGAGATACCTACACCGCGGCGGTTTGGCTGAAACTGAATCCCAACTCAAAGATCATCCTGATCAAGGACACCAAGGAGCCGCAGGATAAAACGGACAAGGTAATCCTTTCCTTTTATCGGGAATGCGGCGTCCAGGGGCAGGTGTTGGTGATGGATATCAGCTCTGGAAAGATCGAGGCGAAGCAGGTCTGGGGTCTGCTCAAGGAGGCGCACACGAAGCCCGGTCCGGCCCTCGATTTCGCCAGGACGAATGGCGAGTTCAAGAAGGTAATCGACAAAGTGCAAAGTGAGAGACCATCTGGTTGGCCTCGTGGCATCACGGCCGTCACCGGTTGGGTCTCCAACGCGTACAAAGCCAATCCCGTGGCCACGGGGAAGACGATCGCCGCCTTGTGGAAAGTGGTGAAGATCGAGGGGGAGTTGTTCCGGGCCCTCGATGCCTTCCTCACTGAGAAGTTCAGCATTCTCAAGCTCGGCTTCCGCGATAACTTCGTCGTCCTCTGGAGCCGGCAGAGCGGTAAGGGCGGCGGGGCGCACGTCGAGCTGGACTCCAGTTTCGAAGGCATCCGGCAGCTGGCGCGCCACTTTGCCATGACCAAGGGCAATGCCACGGTCCTGTTGGCCGGGGACGAAAAGAATGGCAAACTGGCCACACTCGCGGCCGAGTCCCCTCAGATCGTGAATGTCTCCAAGCTCTGGGAAGAGGCCGCCTGGAAGGAGGAGCCGCTGAAGAGTTCCTCTTATCTGGGCCAGTTCGCGTTCTTCAAATACATCGCTGACAACGTAAATGTCGTCCACGTCGGGATGCGCAGCGGCATCCTGGAAGCGATGTCGCTCATGGGCATGAAGACCTTCTATATGGAGCCTACCGCCTGCCCCTCGGGCAATCGCATGGTTGCCTTCAGCCATGCAACCATCCCCTACTCGCGCATTCAGATTTCCGCGCCCGCCGGCCTCACGGCATGGAACGCGCAACGCGCCATCGAGGGCGGAGTCGCGGCGCCCACACTCGGAGGCTGGCAGAACAAGATCCAGCGCGCGGTGGAGTTTCTCATGAGCAACCGCACTTATCGCGACTACTACTACACTGGCGACCGTGGTCACCGTGTTTTCAATGAGGCGGCTGCTCGCCGGGATGCGCCCATCTACGCCAAGGCCAAAGTCCTCAAAGAGGACGCACTTGACCCGAAGGCCTCCGATTTCAAGGCGAAACGCGATGCGATCCTCGTGGATCTCTTGAAACTATCGCCCATGGAGGTACAAGCCAGCATGAAGGCCATGCGGGGTTTCGAAACCGCGGACCTGGAGAAGATCACTGCCGCGGTGGAAGCCGTTTTCAAGAAATAGGGACTCATCAACGGTCTCATCGCGGCCTCGGGCGAGTCCTCGTCCCAGCCGCGCATTCCACGATAATCAGTTCAATGAGATTCCTACTCTTGGCGGCCCTCGGAATCGCGCTGCTGCCTCTCTGTGCCCAGCCGGCCGGCAAGGCCCTGGTCGTCTCCGTCGATGGTCTTGATCAACGCTACCTCGACGAGGCAGATCGCCTCGCCCTCCGCATTCCCAACATCCGCCGCCTGATGAAGGAAGGCCAGTGGGCGCGTGGCGTCGAAGGTCAGGTGCCCACCGTCACGTGGCCTTCTCACACCACGCTCATCAGCGGCGTTGGGCCTCACATCCATGGCATCAAGGGGAACCGCCGCCCCAAATCCGAAGGCGGGGAGTACTACTGGAGCTCTTCCCTCTTGCATGCCCGCACTCTGCTCGACGCCTTGAAAGCGGCCGGCCGCACCAGCGCCGCCATCACCTGGCCCGTCACTGTCGACGCGCCCCTCACCTGGAATCTGCCCGAATACTTCCAGCGCCGCCGGGGCGGCGACATGGACGTCCGCTCCATCGAGTCTAGGTGCGTACCCGCCGACCTCGTGCAGAAGATCGCCGCGGTGTACCCCGCCTTCCCTCGCGAGTGGATGGAGGACCGCAACCGCACCATGGCCGCGCTGTACCTCCTGAAGAACGCCCAGCCCGATCTCCTCCTCGTCCATCTGGTGGATCTCGACTCGGAAGCTCACGAGAACGGCCCCTTCACCCGCGAGGCCAACGCCACACTGGAAAACATCGACGAGTACCTGGGACAGATGATGCGGGCGTTGCCCGTCGGATACGCCTTCGTCCTCGTCTCCGATCACGGCTTCGAAAAAGTGGACGACGAGGTGAACCTCGCTGTAGCCGCCAGGGCCGAAGACGTCCACGGCGTGCGTCCCATGGGCGGATTCGTCGTCGCCGCCACCCCGGAAGCGGCCCGATTCCTGCGGGCATTGAAGGCCGGTGGCCGCCACGGCCTGGGCCGTGAGATCCCGGCGGATGAGATCGCCCGCCTGGCGCCGGATCTTGCCTCGTCCCCCGCTCTCTTCGAGTCCGCACCCGGAGTCTACTTCACAACGAATGAAACCGCGGCGGAACATGCCAAGCCCGGCGAGGCCGGCAAGCACGGCCATTGGCCCACGCGCTACCGGGCTGTCTACGCTGTCTGGGGTGCGGGCCTCACGGCCGGGCGCCTGCCCATAATCCAGCAGACTGAGGTGGCCGGACGGCTGGCGTCCATCGTTGGCCTTCCGTTCGCGCCCGGTCCGAAGTGAAGCCGGCCCCGGATTCCCGAACCGAGCCACCCACTACCCCGTCGTGCACTGACGCAGACAGCGAGCTTCCACGGCGCCTCGGCCCGCCCATCGACACTGCGGGTTACGACGCCTCGCTGGGCGGGATCGCTTATTTGGTGATGGAGTACTTCGATGCCCGGAAGAGCTGCTCCGTCAGCCGGCCGCCGGCCCCTTCTTCAACATCCGGTACAGAGCCAGTAACAGCACCGCCCCCAGTACCGACATGATCAGCCCAGCGGTTTGCCCCTCCTGATACCAGCCCAGGGTCCTGCCCAGGAACCCGGCCACGATGGAACCCGCAATCCCCAGCAGCATCGTCACGAGCATGCCGCCAGGATCCTTGCCCGGCATCAGCATCTTCGCCAGCGCGCCGGCCACCAAGCCGATCAGGCACATCCAAATGAAGCTCAGCATAGAGTCCTCCCTAACGGCCATTCGCTCTCGAGCCCCACCGGGCAGAGCCGCCAGCCCTGAGGCCGCACGTCTCTCCGAAGCATAAGAAACGGTACCACGCCTGTTGCACGGAAATCAGCGCAGGAGGGCGTCGAACACCCGGCCCGCAATCTTCCTCACCGCGCGTTCGTCAAGCACATCCGGTACGAACCGCGCTTCGATGGCCAGACCGGAGAGGATGGGCTGCATCACCTGGACCACCATTGCCCGGCTCAGGGTATCTTTCCCTCTCCCGGCGGGTCCGAGCAGGTGCGCTAGCCTCTTTTCGTGGTCTTCTCCACTGATCTCATCGAATAGCTTACGCAGGCGCTCTTTTGAGTCCGGATGGCGAATGGCGAAGAGCTTGAACTCCAGCAGCAGGAGGGCCCACGTCTGGTCCTCGGCCAGAGTGAGGTAGAAGCGGCGAAACGCGGCGACGTTCTGCTCAATGGTCTCCGAGGCGGCCAACATCGCCCACATCTGCACCCGATACTGCTGTGCCTTCTGCTCAACCAGCGCCAGGAAGACCTCCTCCTTGCTCTTGAAATGAGCATAGATGGCGCCCTTCGTGCGGCCCGCCAACGTGGCCACCTCGCCCAACTCGGTTCCCTCGTAGCCGTCACGGACGAAGATCGTTTCGGCGGCGCGGAGCAGGAGCTCCCGAGTCTCCTTCGTCCGGAGGTCGTGCTTGTTGGGTTTCGTCGGGACCATGTCTCCCGTCATGTTAACAGCCGGGACCGGAGGTTGGGCCTGGCTCAAATGATGCTCGCTCGATGGGAGTCCGGCGTCCTCTTTTGGAGGCCAGTCAGTTGCTTTACCAGCTTCTTTGCCAAACCATCCGCTACATTGAGACTCTCCGACTCGCCGCGTGTGGTGGCCTTGACTTGAGCGCGATAGTCCGGTTGGACGCCAGAGTCGACGATCCGAAGATCAAAGGTGAGTTGGGTGGTTCCGACGAACATACCGACCGGTCCCATGGTTGAGCGCTTCACCTGGCTCCCGGGACGGAAGCTCGCAACGGAAAGGTCAACGGTGTATTGGGGACACTCGTTGACGGCGAGCTGCTCTCCGTCCCGATAGACGCCCTGGATGCCCTTGGTGCGCCTGAGCCGGTCGATGAGACGCTCGTAGACCAGGCCACGGTAGGCCGCGGGCACATCGAGCTGACTCGACGTAGGAGCCAGGACGCGAACGGTGCCCGGCTTGATAGGGCCGACTGTGCAGGAAGAGGTCGCGCGTTCATCAGAGACGGGCGGCAGCGCGGCGATGCGCTGAACCGCCGCGGCGGCGTCCGTGTCGGGGAGAAAGAAGACCGCGCTGTGATAGGCCCCGTTGCTGTCATTGAACTCGACGGTCAACATGTGGACCTTGTGATGCATGACAGCCGCGGCCGCCAGCCCGCCGCCGTTGGGGATGGCCATCCTGAGAACGCGGCCTTTCCAGCCCCAGAGCTCCACTCGTTCGTTGTCTGAGCTAACGGCCAGGATGGATTCGGCCTGAACGGTGGCCGCGCTCGATTTGCCGGCGAAAACCAGGGAGTTGCGGCTGATGGACAGCGATCCCCTATCCTTGGCCTTGGCTCCGGGGAGGCCGTAGACGTGCTGGACGGTGGTTGAGGTCCACCCCGTTGTTGCCGTCGGGGTGTCGAGAGTTCCGCTGACTGGCTGCCGTGTGGCGCCCAGGGCGTGATGGGAAAGGCACAGCAGTGAGTAGAGACAGAGCTGCCGTGAGGCTGTGGTGGTTAGGGTCATTGGTTAGTTTTGCCTCTTAAGAAATACGTACTAGTAGGAATGTAACACATCGAGCCCTATTTCACCAAGGGGCAAAACAACTTTCTCCTCAATCCACGAGCCTCATCCCGTGCTCGGCCAACAGCAATCCCACCGCACGGCGCCGCTCCACCTCTTCCTGTCGTATCGCCGCCTGACCTGTTCTCCAGCGAAACTCCGTGCCTTGTGGAAACTGTTCCAGGAACGCCCCAAACGCCGCCAGATTCTCGAACATGTGATTCACCAGAAACACACCCGCCGCTTCATTGACATCCCACGAGCTCAGGGCGTAAGGCGGCCGGGATTCCTTCTCCAGGCGTTCCACCGCGGAGCATGACCTATCCGGCGAACACGCTGACTTCAGCACTGCGTACGCCTCCGCGGTGACGAACCATCTCTTCCCGTTCAGAATCGCGAACACCTCGTTGTCCTTGGCTCCCTCTCCTTCGGACAGCGCCTCCACCAGCGGGCCCAGCGCCGTCGCCGACCCCGCCTCGCTCAATGCCCGATAGGCCGTCTCTCGTACAGGACCGTCTCCAGAGCGCGCATCCCTGGTCAACTGCCGCTCCAGGCCCGGGCTCATCAACTGTTTCTCCAACCCGGGAATCTGCAACACCGCACACGGCCCCTGCGCGTTCTTCCGCAGTTCGGCGAGCCTCCGCGTCGCGGCCTCCGCATCCACGCGGAAGAAGTACGCAAACACGGGAGTCACGCAGACCGGCGATCCTTCCGCACGCGCCGCAGTTCTCGCGTCAAACGCCTGCCAAACCTCATCCTTCACGGCGTCGCTGGCAAAGCGGGCAATCCGCGCCTCTACTGGCTTACCGTCCTTGTATTGCGACAGCAATGCACGATCCAACGCAGGCGAAGAGGGCAGGGAGAACTCCAACAGTCGCGGGTCATCGGCAAAGGAGTTGCCGGCTGCCAATTTGTCGTGGGCAATCTCTTCGGCTGCGGCCGTGTTCAACTCAGCCAATCTCCGCAAGGCCAACCCTGATACGTTCATCCCGGCTGGGGTCGACGATCGAGCCGCGGCCTGCTTCAAAATCGGCTCCAGTCTCGATCGGGCATTCCGAATCTTCGCCCAGTTGGTCTCAAGCACTACATAGAGGACAAAGTCCGGCGCGCCGGGTAGGGCATCGATTAACCGGTCTGCGAGCTCCGGGCTGACAGGCCGGCTTTCTGTAGCGAACAGATAGAAATACGTTTCGGCCTTGGCCTGCGGCGATTTTTGTCCAGCCGCCTCCATCACCGACTTTCTCACCGACTCGGTTAACGCCGACCACTCCTCTTGGGTCAGATCGCGGCCGCGTTGCCGCCGCACAGCGCGCGCTCTCAACATGTCCAGGGCAACTAGGTAATCTTGCGTGATGCCCAGTTTCGGATCCGCCATGCGCCGCGTCAGCACCTCTGCCTCCGCGTCCGGAAACGCCGAAGCATGCAGCGCGGTCCCGATCTCATAGTCGCTTCTCCGGCCAGTGCCGTAGAGCGAGGCCAGGTATTCCGAGGCCGCCTGCGTATCCAGGTATCGCAGCCTGCGCACCGCATCCACTTGGGCGTTCTCCTTGTCCGTATGGATCACGCCCTCGGGCTGCTTCTCCGGTGCGCCCTCCTCCAGGACGGCTCGCGCCTCCGCGAACTGCCGCGCAGTCCAGACGTCATCACGCGCCACAATCTCGAGAAAAATCGCATTCGATTCCAGCTTGAGCCGTTCCACCCGGGTGGACACCGCTTTCAGGGTGTAGCGGCCCGGCCGGCTGAACACCAGGAACTCGTTCAGGTCCCGTTCAATGCGGACCGGATGTAGGGAGTCCAGAGTCGCGTGCGGTGGGCCCGAGCCCATCCTCCCGGAGTCCCACTTCCACGGCAGGTGCTCCATTGGGTCCCTCCAGCCCTCGGCCGGGGTGGCCGAGAAGACGTCCGCGCCGTGTGGCTGTAGGTGCCTCAGCCGGATGTCCGTGTCCACCCGAAACACACCCAGGCCCGTCGTCGTGAAGTCCAGTGTCACCGGAATCGCCTCGCCCACTCGAAACGGGCGCATCTCGCCCGCCACGGCCAGTTGCAACTCTACGTCCGGTTGCTGTGCCGCGGCGCAGCCCGCCAACAGAACCACCAAGGCAAATCGCATCGAATCCTCTCGCGATTAGACGGAAATGGAACCAAATCTGGTTCCATTTCGTCAGGGGTTTGTGCGGCCTGCTCCTATCTTGCTCCTTGCGTCAATCATCGGCTCCTGTTTCGCAAAGCCGATGCGCAACTCCCAACAGGACGCCATCCTGAAGTCCGACCTGATCGTCGTCGGCGATCTGGCCTCCGCGTCCTGCGTGGCTGGGCAGGGCACTCCGGAGTATCCAAATCAGCCACCGCCCTCCGCCTGCCGGGCAACGATCCAAGTGGTGCGCGTCCTGAAGGGGCCCGCGGACCTGGCCGGCCGCCCACTGTCCGTCCAGTGGGAATTTCGGCCCTTCACCGGCTCGATCACGGATCTAGCCGCCACTTCGGAAGCCCACCACGCTCTCTGGTTTCTGAAAGCACAGCCATCCGGCAGGAACTACGACGCCATGTGGGCCGGGCTCCATCAACAGCCCGTGGGAGGCTATCTCGTCCCGATGCCGGAAGGCGACCCTGGCCCATCGCTCGCGGCCGTGCCCGGATCGTCCTACCAACGTCGCCTGGCCGGGGAAATCGCCACGGCTCTCCAACTCATAGCCCAGCAGAACCCCGGTTCCCTCATCTGGCCGAACCAGCAGGCGGGTCCGGGCTCGGTGCGCAGCGGCACGCGGTTCGGGACCGGCGATAGGTTCCTGTTGAAGGGCGTCGCAGGTCCGAGCTCTCAGCCTGAGCGCGCTCGCCGGCAATTCACCACGCTCACCTCCCTCTTCCGGGAGCTGGAGCCGGCCGAGATCCAGGATGTCAGTGAGTATCTTCTCAACCGGCCGGAGATCCCGCTAAAGGCCGCCGGACTCCTGGGCCGCCTGCGGGCTCACGACGCGGAGGCCCTCCTGACGATGGAACGTCTCTACTCCGCCTTGCGGGACACAGCGGACTCATATCATCTCGCCAATGCGGCGACCGCGATCGATCTCACCGGCCAGCCCGCGGCCCTGCAAGCCGTGGGCCGCATGAGCCTTGCCGAGACCCAGGTCTTCCCCTTCGAGAATGGAGCGCCCTACCAACTGGGGCATGCGCAGAGTGTCGCGGCCCTGCCCTACCTGGTCCCCATGCTGCTCCATCCCCAGTCTTCCATCCGGTCGCAGTCGACCTTGGCCATCTGCGCCACCTTCGAATCCGTAGCCGCCCTCCGGCCTCTGGCGGACGTGGAACTACTCGGCGCTTGCGACATCGGAACAGTGGCCGCCAATCGCATCGGTCGCCACCTCGACCAAAGCCGCGAAGGAGGAATACGGCGGGCAGACGTGGCCGTCCTCCGAAGCTGGCTGAACAAGCATGCGGAAGCACTCCAGCGAATCACCGGAAGCGCCGCGCTGCCGCCTCCCCAACGGTATCGCGATACACCGTACGAACCGGATCCATTGCCATAAGGCGAGTGCCCGCCGGTCTCACGCCCGCGCCATCGCAGCCTGGCGGCGTGAGTTCTCTTCGGCGAACCCGCTCTCTTCCTGAGTCGCCCAACTATCCACGCCGCCTGAGGGAACTCCGTCGCTGCCCACCAAAGAGCCCTACGGCAAACCAAACGACGGTCGCCAACGCCTGCCTTCGTGGGGTATGCCTTCAGGCTTGCGGGCCGGCGCCCTTGCCGGCCTTCTGCTGCAGTGTGCTTCTCTACTCACGCGAAATCGTCCAGCACTCATCGTCCGAAAGGCGGCAATGCACGCCCGCGCCATCGCAGCCTGGCGGCGTGAGTTCTCTCTTCGGGGAACCGGCTCTCTTCCTGAGTCGCCCAACTATCCACGCCGCCTGAGGGAACTCCGTCGCTGCCCACCAAAGAGCCCTACGGCAGACCAAACGACGGTCGCCAACGTCTGCCTTCGTGGGGTATGCCTTCAGGCTTGCGGGCCGGCGCCCTTGCCGGCCTTCTGCCGCAGTGTGCTTCTCTACTCACGCGAAGTCGTCCGGCTACTCGTCGTCCGAAAGGCGGTAGTGCCCGCCTGTGGCGCGGCCGCGCGCGGCCTCATAGCAGTGGTGACGCAGCACCTTTAGTTCGATTCGCGAACAGTTCTCATCGGTCCACGCGCTGTACGCCCGGTAGATCTTGTCGCACCCCCGAGCACCAGGAGTCAGGCAAGCGGCGGCATCATCGGGCGGCCCGGAGAACCACTCCTGCCGAGGGCTCGCGGCGAGTTCTTCGCACACAAAGGTTTGGAACGACGAGCCGTGCGACACGCACTCAACCATGCTGCGCCTCGCTGGGCTGCACACTGTGTTGGCGACCATCTCATCCGTGTACCGGATATCCAGATAGACCACATTGAGGAATCCGTTCTCATCGGGGCATCGACAGGCCCCCTTTGTTCCATACAGGCCGTGCGCCTGGCGAACCTTCAGCGCAAGTGGTGCCGAAGGTTGCCTGGGTCTGCAATCAATCGACAATGAACAATCGCGCGCCCTGAGGCGATGAACTCCTGTGGGCCTCCATCGAATCGCCAACCTGATAGCTCATCCCAGGCCGCAGGACGGCGTGGCGGCCATCTTTCAGTTCCGTGTGCAATTCCCCTTCCAGGCAGAACAATATATGCCCCTTTTCGCACCAGTGGTCGGCCACATAGCCAGGAGAATACTCGACAAGCCGGACGCGGATATCGCCAAAGTGGCGAGTCCGCCACGTTGCGACACCAGTCATCCCCTGATGTGTGGTGGGCTCCACGTTCGCCCAGTCGGTAGTCTCAAAAGGAACAGCCGTGATACGCATAACTGCTCAATCGTAGCGAGTTACAGCATATGGCAAGGCAACGAAGCCTTGGGTGATCCGCTGCTGCTATACGCCACCGAAAGCGGACCGTACCTTTACCAGTAAGCTCCGGTGATGCGTATAGGGAACCTCGCCACGCTTCTGCAACTGCCCCACGACGATGGCAGGATGCACGCCCAACCGCGCGGCGAACCGCAATATTGCATCTCGGCCGAAATAGGGTCTTGTCTGCCGTAGGAACGTCTTCATCGCGTCCTCCGGCACCAGCCAGTGAGCAGCGGTTCGATTCGCCCTCGCTTCAATCGGCGGGACCTCCTCGGATCCTCCGTCCGCCCCGACCAGCGACAGATCGATCAACGGCTGTCGCCGCCCATCTCCACTCGCGACATGTGCCAGTTCATGCATCAGAGTGAACCAGAACCAGTCCAACCGATCGTAACGGAATGACACCGCGACTACTGGCGATTCGTCGTCTAGCCACACCGTGGCTCCATCAATCTTCGTCCCAGCCAGCGGCGGCACTACGACAAATCGGACACCCAAATCCGCGAGCACGGACGCGACTCGGCGAGTCTCCCCTTCCGAGGTGGATAGGCGTCCCAGATTTAGTGCTGCGGCTGCAAGCCCATCCCGCGTGTACTGCTGGACCTTCATCGCACGGGCCACCTGACGAACTTGGCAGACCCAAGCCATCTGCGCAGGCGTGTGCGGAGCCCGGGCTTCGGCCTTCCGTGCTGCGAACGGGAGCTTGGCCTCCTCTTCGATGGAACTGATCTCCAGAAATCGGCATACCGCCGCTTCGGTCTGGTCCAGGTCAGATAAGTCCGCCTGGATCCACCCTATCCGGATCAATTCCTTCAGCGGGACCTTCGAAAAGAGCCGGGCCCGCCGCTCAACGTCTCCAGATGGGGGCCCACCGCGTGCGTGCAGTAGATCCAACCGGTAGCTGGCCTCCAGATTGAGCCAATACTCCGCACTGGTCCCCATCGCTTGGGAAAGCGCGATCGCCGTTTCGGGAGTGATCGCCTTCTTGCCGACAACAATCTCGTTGATAGCCTGGGCGGGGCGCCCCAACACCGCTGCCAGATCACTCTGCGACCAGCCTCGCGCCTCAATCTCTTCTGCCAGTATTTCGCCCGGCGACACCGGGGTGAATGGTCGTAGTGGAGTGCCCATCTCAGTCTCCGTAGTGCTTCGAGATCTCTCGGATCACCATGCGCTTGCCCGCTTTGGTCTCCTCCTCGCAGAGGATCAGTCGCCATTGATCATTGAGGCGCAAAGAACTCAAGCCCGCCAGTTTGCCGCCGAGCTTCTCATAGTGGAGGCTCCGTGGTGTGCGCAAGTCTCTGATATCCTGGGCGCCCTCAATTTGGCGCACGCGTCGTCGGAAGAGCAGGACGACCTCCGCCGGATACCTGGAGGCTCCTTCGTTGTGAGTATACAGCCGCTCCAGATCTCGATTCGCGAAACGGAAGTCCAACGGCAAGCCTCGCCAGCCACAAATCTATCACGATACCTGCAGTAATGCAATCACCCAAAGGGTGAATCTAACGTGAGAGAGACTTCTCCATATCCACCAACTGGGAACGGTCTTCAGATTCCGCGCGTCGTTTGTCTTTTCGGCGCCCGTCACTTGTCCTCGGCAGCAGGCACGCCGCAAGGTCATGTCCACTTCAAGCCAGAACCGCCAGATCGTTTGGGTTGGAACGAACCCGGTCCGTCTCTTGGTCTTTCGTCTGCCCGCCCCTGTGACGAGTTCAGGATCGGTTTCCCTATAGTACAATTGTCCTCGGTAACCGAGTACAACCCCATGAGCAAACCCAACGACCTCGTCCAAGGCACCCTCGACCTCCTCCTCCTCAAAATCCTCGCCTTGGGCCCCATGCACGGTTGGGCCGTCGGTCAACGCCTCAAGCAAATCTCCTCCGACGTCCTCAGCGTCAGCGACGGCTCCCTCTATCCCGCCCTCCACAAACTGGAACAGGAAGGCTGGATCACCGCCGAGTGGAAGACCAGCGAACTCGGCCGCCGCGCCAAGTACTACTCGCTCACCCCACTCGGCCGCGGCCACCTTGAGAAGGAAGCCGCCAACTGGGAACGCCTCTCCGCCTCCATCACCCACGTCGTCCGCCTCAAGGAGGCCGAGGCCTGATGCTCAGCCCCAAACACTGGCCCTATCGGCTCCGCCTGCGTCTTCGGACCCTCCTCCATCGCGACGATGTGGAACGTGACCTCCAGGACGAGTTTGCCTTCCATCTCGAAATGGAAATCGAAGCCAACCGCAAGGCCGGCCTCTCCGAGCAGGAAGCCCGCCTCGCCGCCCACCGCCAACTCGCCCGAGCCCCCCAACACCAGGAAGCCTGCCGCGACCACATCTTCGGCTCCTTCGAATCCTGGACCCGCGACCTCCGCTACGCCGCACGCACACTCCGCCGGTCCGCCGGCTTCAGCCTCACCGTCATCCTCACGCTCGCCCTCGGCATCGGCGGCACCACGGCGGTTTTCTGTGCGATGGACCGTCTCCTCCTCCGCCCGTTGCCCTATCCCGAGCCCGGCCGTCTCGTCGCTGTCCACGAAACCCAAACCGGCAAGGGCTTCCGGCCCGTCTCCCTGCCCAACCTCCTCGACTGGCATGCCGGAACCCATTCCTTCCAGGCCATGGCCGGCTTCATGACCCGCACCTTCGGGCTGCGCGGAGGCCATGGCGACACAGGCTCGCCCATCTCCGTCATCAACACCGCCATGGTCACCTCGGATCTCTTCCGAGCCCTCGGCGTCGGACCCGCCCTCGGACGCGCGTTCACCGGCACCGAAGAGACCACGGGTAAGCAGGTCGTCCTTTTGAGCGACGAGCTGTGGGCCGGCCAGTTCAACCGCGACCCCGCCATCCTGGGCCGCGTCGTCCAGTTGAACGAACAGCCCTTTGAGGTCATCGGCATCTTGCCGCCCGGCTTCGTCTTTCCCACCCCGGGCATTGAGGTGGGCGCGTACATTCCGTTCGACCACCACGACTACAACGGCCGCGACACGCGCCCTATGCGGGTCGTCGCGCGCCTCAAACCCGGAACCACTTTCGCTCAGGCGCAAACCGAAATACGCGCCATCGGAGCCCATCTGGCAGAGGCCTGGCCCCAGGAGAACCTCCGAGGAGGCGCCGACATCGAACCCCTCGACGACTCCTGGAAAAGCAGCCTCCGCCAACCCCTTTTCCTCCTCACAGCCGCCGCACTCCTCCTGCTGGCGATCGTCTGCACCAATGTCGTCAACCTAATCCTTGCCCGAGCCCTCGCGCGCGGTCGCGAGATGGCCATCCGCGCCGCTCTCGGAGCCGGTCTTTCCGCCGTCATCCGCCAGATGCTCGCCGAGGCGCTTCTACTCACCGCCGCCGGCGGCGGGCTCGGTCTCTTCCTCTCGTTCACTCTCCTCCGGGGCCTCCCCGTCGTTCTACGCTTCAGTGGAGCCGTACAACCCATCAATGCCCTGGTCCTCGACTCCTCCACCCTCGCCTTCGCCTCGGCTCTCTGTCTTCTCATCACGATCCTCTGTGGATGCGCGCCCGCTCTCTTCCTTCGCTCCCTCCGCCTCAACACGACCATCAAGGACGGCAGTGAAGCCGGAGCCCGCCGTGGCACCCTCCCCTTCCGCCTCCGTCAGTCCCTCGTCATCAGTCAGGTCGCCCTCAGCCTCGTGCTCCTGCTCAGCGCCGGAGCCTTCCTCCGCGTCTTCCTTAACCTCACCGCTCGCCACCCCGGGTTCGAGAGCGCCCAGGTCAACTACTTCGGCTTCGGCCTGCCCGAGGCCCGGTACTCTGAACGTCAGATGGTCGACTTCCACCGGAAGCTCCGCGATCGTCTCACCGCCATCCCCGGAGTCGAATCCGCCGGCGCGGTCTGGCATCTGCCGCTCAATGGCCGTAACAACACGACCTCCTTCCAGTTCGAGGGCGCCGGCCTTCCGCGCACCGAGTGGTCCTGGGTGGCCTACAACATCATCGATCCCTCCTACTTCTCCACTCTCCGCATCCCCTTGCTCCATGGCCGTCCCTTCTCGTGGGAGACCGACCGCACCGGCCGTCCGCCCGCTGTAGTGGTGAATCGCACCTTCGAGCGCCTTTTCGCCAGAACTGGCGGCGTGCTGGGCAAGCGCGTGGAGCTTAGGTTCCAAACGGATCTGGCCCCGCGCGGCCAGCTCTGGGAAATCGTAGGTGTAGTGGGCGACACCTACCAGATGGGGCTCGACCGCTCGATTCGCCCGCAGATCTACATTCCCATCAGCCAGACCGGGCTCGATGGGGGATCCTATGTTCTGCGCACGGCCCGCACCGACGCGGGACTGGCGGAATCCGTAGCCGCCGCGGTCGCCGCCGTCGATCCCAATCTGGAGCGCATCAACCTCCGCCGCTTGGATGATTGGGTGAGCAAGAGCCTGGGCGACCGCCGTGCCCCAGCGATCCTCACCGGCCTCTTCGCCCTGGTCGGCCTGTTGCTCACGGTCTTAGGCCTCTACGGCACGGTAGCCCTGGAGATCCGCCACCGCCGTCGTGAGCTGGCGATCCGCCTGGCCCTGGGAGCCACGCAAACCGGAATCACCCGCCTGGTCCTATCCAGAGGACTCATCCTGTCCGCCACGGGAGCGGTCTTGGGTCTGGTAGCCTTTCTCCTGGTAAGCCGGCTCTTGGAGAGCCAGCTCTACGAGGTGACCCCCAATGACCCGACCAATGTGGTGGCAGTCTTCCTGATCCTCCTGGCAAGCACCGTTTGCGCCTGCCTCCGGCCTGCAAGAGACGCCCAAAAGCACCAGCCGCTGACGATCCTGCGGGAGTCGTAGTCCGGTGCCAGTGATGCTGGCGTCCGCTATAGGACCGACAGATTCATCTGGCTAGAAGATGCCGTTGATTCTTCTTGAGACTCGACGTCCTGGAAGGCCTGCAAATGGGTACTTGCTCAAAAAGCGTAACGGTCCATGCCGTAGAAGGAACCAGGCTCGGGGGTGATGACGTCCCGATGACGTCGAGGATTTTGACATCGGGCAATTTCCCATCAGAAACCTCAATAAACCTGGGGATTGGGCCACGCAGGTCAAGCAAGAGATGCATCTTGATCGCGTCACGTACTTCTGGAACTCGTATGGCGGAAAGTGATCCATCAGATGGGCGAAGACGAGCCGGCCAGTGTGCATGCCACATTGCTGAACCCGCTGGGGTCGCGATGACGGTGGGTCCGAACAGTGTTGGGGAGTTCAAATCGAAAACCCAGGAAGGGCTCTCATCTCCATGACAACACAGCGGTTGTCAAAGGGCTCCAGGGCGACGGCCGGACACTGCTGGCCACCGCTGTTCCGCAGTATCAAATGAGCTGTCGAAAACTGTGGACGGGCAAGGCAGCAGGATAGGTCCCGCCAACCGAACGACGACGTTTCATGAGCGAGGAGAGCGACACATCGATCGGTCCCCGCGTGAAACCTTCAACACAAGGACAGAAGACCATGAAGAGAGCTATTGGGTACCCAATGCTATTATTGCCGGCACTGGTAGTGCCATCTTTCGCGCAGATGTTCTCAACTGGCGCCGCAACGAGTAAGGTGCGCCATACGATCGTCGCAGCGTCGGGCGGCACGGCTCCGGTCGGAGGAAACTACAGCCTGCTGTCTTTTCTTAACGCCACTCTAAATGCACGCCATGGGGTTGCCTTCGATGCGTTCGTTACCGGACCACCGCCCACGCCGGGCGTGTTTGTGCGAGAGGGAAACAGAACGTCCGCGATTGCGCTCGGAGTCAATCCGGATCCGACGGCCCCGAGTTTCGGGTTTGTGTCTAGTCCGGTCATCACGCGCAATGGCGATGTGGTGTTCGATGTCAACTTCAGCGACGTCTTCAGGAGTGACGGGAAGAAGATCGTTCCACTCCTGCGGCTTGGGGATCCCGCACCGGACGGCGGCACGGTCACCTCGCGGGGACAGGAGCGTGTTGTGAATGACCATGGCGCCATCGCCTTTGTGGCAACCGTGAGCGGCGCGGCAGCTACCCAAGCGGTCTTGCGCATTGACGGCACTCATGCCACCACGATCGCCCGCAATGACATTGCTCCCCCGACGGGCGGCAGATTCACGTCCCTGCTCGGCCTTGACATGAATGATCTCGGACAGGTGGCGTTCAAATCCGAAATGACTGGCGGATCGGCGGACCAGGGAATTTTCCGCGGCGAAGGCGGTCACCTTACGCCTGTCTTCGTCGCCAATCAGATCACGTCTGGAGGTGAAATGTTCGAGGACTTTAGCGCTCCGACGATCAATGCCCACGGTCAGGTCGCGGCGATCTGCCTGCTGAAGAACAGCGCAAGCAGGGTAGGCCTGTTCCTAGGCGACGGAACGGAAACGGTCGCGATTGCACTCGATGGACGACCGGCTCCGAAGGGCGGCAACTATAGAATCTTCACAGGGACGGCCAGGCTCAATGACCGCGGCGAGGTCGCGTTCCAAGCGCGATTATCAGACGCCTTCTCCGGAATGTTTCGTGGTAACCGCAAGCGCACGACAACCCTCGCACTGGCTGGGACGAAGGCGCCAGGGACGACAGGAACGTTCGAGTCGTTCGGCGACGTTTTCGAACTCGGAATCGACGGTCGAGTCGCCTTCACCGCGAAGTTGGCCACTGGGATGGGGGGCGTAGACTCCTCCAACAACACTGGAATCTGGATGGGCACCTCGGATGAGGATCTGCAACTGCTGGTGCGAACCGGCGCGGTCATCGGCGGAAACGTGCTGACGGACCTCCGGTTTGCCGGCGCCAGCGCTGGCGGGCATCCACTCGCAGTAGATGAGGATAGCGTTCTCTGGAGGGGTAGTTTTGGCCCTGTTAACGCTCTTGTCGTCTCACGCATACTTGGTGACCACGAAGCCGCTCACAACGAGAACTAGAGCGAGCGCCAGCGGTAGAGGAGTGAGCGAACGTGCGGGTCGGGTCGCCAGCCCGAGCGGCAATAGTTCGCTCCTCACCGCTCCAACTTCAATTCCTGCCGGAGGATGCGACGAACAGCGTAGGCGCGCACGAAGGCTTGGCGTAGCGGCTCGCCGGAACTGGGACTTCTGCTTCCTATTCTGCGGATCGTTACCGCTTTTCTCGCCCTTTACCTGACCACCGGCTTCAAGAGGTGGCGACGGAAACTCGGCAGGCGATCCTCTGGTCGTTCCAGTCGGATAGCCGCCGCGCTGCGATTCGCGGTACTCCTCCCGGAGCAATTGCACGGTGACGTTCTCGTGGGCCTACGGCTCGCGCTGGATAGAAGCGAAGTCGGGTTCGGAGGTCCGGTGCAACCCGCCAGAACGCTCGCCCTCCCAAGACAAGGGTTTTTCCCAAATTGAGCTCGCGGGCGGCGCGAGCGACTGCGAGGCCGTCAACCACGGCCCCGCGGGCCGCCAAAGCGGGTGAAGACGCGCTGCGAACCGCGACTGGGAAGGAGCGGGCACCGGTTGCGAACGCGTCTTCAATGGAGTCCCGCATGGCCCTCCGGGCCGCAAAAGTGGATGAAGACGCTACGAACCACGACCGTGAGGGAGTGGTCCCTGCCCGTTGCGAACCGCGCACGTCAGTAAGCGGGCACCGGTTCCGGGAGCGTCTTCAATGGTGTGTGAATCTGAATCTCTTGAGCCCGAGCGAATTACTGCGGAATCGCCGGGACCTAAGACTCGCAGTTGAGACTCGCAGTTGACGAACCCGTCGCCTGCGAGCATCGGCACCGCTGAACTTGCCCCATACTCAGAGGCCAGTTCGACATCGCACAGAACCCACCCTCCACAAGTCCCGTGCCCGACCCGCAGCGGGACGGCGCACCGGCCAGATCGCCGCGAAAGCGTTCGGATGCCGCAACCGCCAGATCTGCCTCTGGCGACCCTCCGCCAGTGAGCAACGACAGCACAGACCCGGCTCCGATCTAGTCTTCCAAGTACGGACGGAGCGTGGCGTCATTCCAAGCTCTCCTGCTGGAAACACGGCGACCCGCGCGAGCCCTCCTGACCATCGCGGGCGATCCGCGCCATCTCGACGCCCGCATCGATTTCTTCTCCATCCTCCACAAACTCTCCATCGAACCAAGCAAAACCCATATCTCCAAGGACTGAACCCTGCGGTTCGGTTCATCAAACGTTCTCATCACCGGGACGATTCAAGATCCTCCCGCGCCGCCGCGTTTCTGCCCCGTCCCGCCCATGAGAACTTATACGGTGACAGCCGGAGCCAGAATATTTTCTCTTTTATTTCAGCCGTTTCCAGGAGCTCCCTCTCGGAAGGTGCTTGCCCGTGTGCCATGCTCTTCACTCGACGAGGACAAGTCCACGTCGTTCGGGCGTGACCGCCGGCCCCGGCGCTACGCCCATGGATCTTTGAAAACCGCACCGCCTCTCTACGCCGGAAGGCGCTCCAGTTCCGTCCGCCTCGGGAATTGGAGCGCTCAAGTCGGACCTGGCCCGCCGAGCTCCGCTGACCTTGGGTGATCGAAAATTACGAAACGAACCAGAAAGCCCTTTGTAATCAATAAAGATCCGGCAAATCCGGAACCCAACGGCGAACCCAAACCGATCCCAAACCCAAGGACTTGTGTCCACCGCTCAGTTGGGACTTCAAACCGAACGCGAATTCTGAGGGAACAAAGCCATTCGGCACTCGGGCCCCTCCCCACCCGAAGCCAACAAAATATGAGGGAACAAACCCACTTTTTTGAGGCCACGAGCAAACACGGCCGCCTGTCACCAGTCAAACCTCCATGCTGGCCGACCTGCGTCACTCCCTCCGGACCCTCCTGCGCAACCCGCGCTTCACCTTCCTCGCCATCGCCGTCCTCGCCCTCGGCATCGGAGCCACTTCGGCCATGTTCTCCGTGGTCTACTCCGTCCTCTGGCGCCCCTTGCCCTATCAGGACCCCAGCCGCCTCATGGTCCTCCTCGGCGCCACCCAGGGACGCGGCGACCGCATGCCCGTTCCGCCCGGCGACTTCGACGCCTTCCGCACCCGCGGCCAGTCCTTCTCCAACCTCGCCGCCGCTGAACTCTGGTCCCCCACCCTCACCGGAGTCGATCAGGCCGAGGAACTCCACGGCCTGCACACTTCCGCCTCCCTCTTCGACGTCCTCGGAGTCCCTGCCGCCCTCGGCCGCACCTTCGCCCCCGACGACGACCGCCCCGGAGCCCCCAAAGTTGTCGTCCTCAGCCACCAGCTCTGGCAGCGCCGCTTCGGAGCCGACCCCGCCATCCTCGGCCGCACCATCCGCCTCAGCAACGAGCCCCACACCGTCATCGGAGTCATGCCCAAGGGTTTCTACTTCCCGCCGTTCTGGGCCAACAAGGCCGAGCTCTACGCCGCCCCCGCCTTCGGACCGGACCGCGCCGACTCCCACACCTTCTCCACCCTCCGCGTCTTCACCCGGCTCAAGCCCGGAGTCTCGCTGGAACAGGCCCGCTCCGAGGCCGCCCGCATCGCCGCCAGCCTCGCCGAGGAGTTCCCCCGCTCCAATCAGGGCCGTTCCGCCGCCCTCACCCCTCTCAGTGAGATCTCCACCGGCAAGGTCCGCCTCCTCCTCATCGTCATGTTCGCCGCCGTCGCAGCCACCCTGCTCATCGCCTGCGCCAACCTCGCCAACCTGCTGCTGGCCCGCGCCGCCGGCCGGGCCCGGGAGATCGCCGTCCGTCAGTCCCTCGGAGCCCAACGCGGCCACCTCATCCGCCAGTTCCTCTCGGAAAGCGTCCTCCTGGCCTGCGCCGGAGGAGCCATCGGACTCCTGTTCGCGATCTGGGCCGTCCCCGCGCTCCTGGCTCACCTGCCGGAATCCGGAGTCTTCCAACTCCCCCGCAGCCAGGAGGTCGGCGTCGGAGCCGCTGTTGTCGTCTTCAACTTCGCCGTCTGCCTGATCACCGGACTCCTCTTCGGCATCGCACCCGCCCTCAGCGCCTCCCGCTGCGACATCCAACTCGCCCTGAAGGACGGCTCTCGAGGGACCACCGCCGGCGGCTCCGCCAGCCGCTTCCGCAATGCGCTCATCTCCGCCGAGGTCGCCCTCGCCCTCGTCCTCCTCGTCGGCGCCGGCCTCCTCCTCCGCACCTTCCAGAACCTCCGCTCGCTCGACCCCGGCTTCCAGCCCGCGAACGTCCTGGCCATCAACCTCTCCCTCTCCAGTTCCGGCCATGCCAAGGCCGAACTGCGCAGCATCTACTACCAGCAACTCCTAGAGCGCCTCCGGGCGCTCCCCGGCGTCAGGTCCGCTAGCGCCGTCAATCACGTGCCTCTGATCGGAGACACCTGGGGCAGCGACATCACCCCCGAAGGCCGGCCCGCCGCACCCGGTCAGACTCCCACTGCCGTCTACCGCGTCGCCCTGCCCGAGTACTTCTCCACCCTCGGCATCCGCTTCGATGCCGGCCGCGACTTCGCCATGTCCGACTCCGAACGCGCTCCCGCCGTCGCCGTCATCAACCGCACGATGGCCCGGCGCCTCTGGCCCGGAGAGAACGCCCTCGGCAAGCGCTTTAAGTCGGGCGATGCCCAATCCGACCAGCCTTGGATGACCGTCGTCGGCATCATCCGCGACACCACGCAGAACGAGTGGGGCGCCACCCCGGACAACGAGTTCTATGTCCCCTTCCTGCAGGACGCCGGCTACCAGCATGGCGCCGGAGGCTTCCGGACCATGACGCTCGCCCTGCGCTACAGCGGCGACCGGGCCGCCCTCGCCGCGCTCATCCCGCCCCAGGTCTGGAGCCTCGACCGCGACGTGGCCATCCCGAGCATCGTCGCCCTCGACGACGCGGTAGCCGACTCCGTCTGGGCGCAGCGAGCCGCCATGTCCCTGCTGGGCGTCTTCGCCGCCGTGTCCGTTCTGATGGCCGCCCTGGGCATCTACGCGGTCCTGTCCTTCCTGGTCCGCGGCCGCACGCAGGAACTCGGCATCCGCATGGCCCTGGGAGCCCAGCCGCTTCAGGTTGTCCGCCTGATCCTGGCGCAAGCCCTTCCGCCGGTAGCCATAGGCGCCGCCGCCGGCCTGGCCGCCGCCCTGATCCTGGCCCGCCTCATCGGTAGCCTTCTTTATGGAGTGAAAGCATCCGACCCCCTGGTGTTCACCGGAGTAACTGCCCTGATCCTGGCCGTAGCCGCCGCAGCCAGCCTGATCCCGGCCCGCCAGGCCGCCAAGGTCGACCCCCTAACCGCCCTGCGGGCCGACTAACGCTGCAAATTCATCGATCACAGGAGCCCATCGCAACCCACTGGGAGGGCGGACCCCCAGGTCCGCGAGGGACCCCCTGGTCCCTCATCCTCTACTGCCCTCCCGCCGCAAATGTAAACAAACTCCACCCCGCCGAACATTCCCGCCCGCTCCCTCGTTCTACCAATGCATAGACACGACAAGGGAAGCGAATGTCCAAACCCGACCCCATCCAAGGCGAGTTCCTACCCGGAACCCTCTCCATGCTCATCCTCCGCACTCTCGCCCGTGGACCCCTCCACGGCTACGCCATCGCCAAGCGCATCAAAGACGCCTCCTCCGATGTCCTGGCCATTGAAGAGGGCTCCCTCTACCCGGCCCTCAACCGCCTGCTCGTCAAGGGCTGGCTCACCGCCGACTGGGGCCTCTCCGACAACAACCGCAAGGCCCGCTTCTACCGCCTCACCGAGGAAGGCCGGCGCCAGATGGAACAGGAAACCCAGGACTTCGACCGCATGGTCGATGCCATCCGCCTCGTGTTGAAGACCGTCTAGAGGAGCCGCCCCATGAGCTGGACCAACGAGCTATCCAACCGCTTCCGCTACCTGCTGCGCCGCAACCGCTTCGATGCCGAGCTCGAGGACGAGATCCGCTTCCACCTGGAAGCCCGGGCCGACGAACTCGAGGCCGAAGGCATGACCCGCAAGAACGCCCTCCTCCAGGCCCGTCGCGAGTTTGGCTCGCAGGCCCGCATTCAGGAGGATTCGCGCTCCTTCTGGCACTTCCAGTGGCTGGAAGACCTGCTGTCGGACCTGCGCTATGGTTCGCGCGCTCTGATCCGCAACAAGACCTTCGCCCTGGCCGCCATCTTCTCGCTGGCCCTGGGCACCGGAGCCAACACCTCGGTCTTCAGCTTCACCATGGAGTTCCTCTTCAGCGATCCTTCGGTCGTCGATGCCGACTCGCTGGTGGTGGGCCGCATCGCCGGCCGCAGCCATTCGCCCTATCGCGAATACAAGGTGGTTCGAGACGCCAACGTCTTCGCCGGGCTCGCCGGCATGCGTGAGTCCCAGGCCAACTGGCGCAATGGCGACGACACTCTCCGCATCCATGTCCTGCAGGTCACCGGCAACTACTATCAGGTCACCGGCACGCCGCTGCTGATGGGCCGGCCCATCCAGCCCGGCGACCGCGATACCGTGGTCATCAGCTACCCCTTCTGGCAGTCCCGTCTCAACGGCCGCGCCGACGTCATTGGCCGCGCCCTCGTCCTCGACGGCCGCCCCTTCACCATCACCGGCGTTCTGCCGCGCGTCCATCGCAGCCTCATCGGTTTCGGCTTCTCCCCCGATCTCAGCATGCCCGTACTCAACGAAGAAACGGACGTGCAGTTCATCGGCCGCGTTATGCCTGGCATCTCCCGCGAACAGACCCTCGAGCGGCTGCGTCGCGCCGCCGAAGAGGTCGACCGCATCTATCCCCGGCGCGACGCCGAGCCCCGCGCCGTCACCGTGCGAATGAACGGAGTCCATGGGCTGGATCGCCTGACGGGGGAGAAGGGTGGGCCCATCATCGCCTTTTTCGCGCTGCTGATGCTGGTCGTGGGGCTTGTTCTGTTGGTCGCTTGCGCCAACGTGGCCAGCCTGTCGTTGGCCCGTTCCGCCAGCCGCAGGCAGGAACTCGCGGTTCGCCTGGCCATCGGCGCCAGCCGCGGCCGGGTGATCCGACAACTGCTCGCCGAAAGCCTGTTGCTGGCCGGTCTCGGCACCGTCGCCGGAGTCGGCATGAA